>QHRT01000319.1 GCA_003220195.1 Candidatus Rokuibacteriota bacterium
GCGCACGGGATCGCCGCGATGATCAGCGTCCGCAGATCGGCGCGAAAGGCCTTGCCGATGTCGTTGTCCGACTCGGTCAGCAGGCGTTCCGGAAACGTCTCGGTCTCGGGCCAGGGAGCAAAGCCCCGCCGCACGCCTTCGAGCTTCTCGCGCAGTGCCGGGAGATGACGTCGGATCGCCCCCTTGAAGCCGCCGGCGTGCTCCACCCAGCTCAGCCCTTCCTGGTACTCGCGATAGTTGTAGCCCTCGGAGAGGAAGCGGTTGCTCTTCACCCGGCGAGGGGCGTTCAGCACGAACTGGTAGAACTGCACGAAGCCGAGCGCGAACCCGGCGGGCTTCGGCTCGGCGAGGATGCCGATGCCGGCGTCGACCCGGTTCACGTCGCCCTCGTACACGAGCTCCAGCTCGCGGGCCAGCGCCGCATCACCACCGGTCAATTCCAGAAATGACGCAACAGGAGGCTCCCCCAGCGAACGCCGCAGGTCGTTGTAGCTGCCGGTTCCATCTTCACGCTCGCGGAAGAGGTCCAGCTCGGCCAGGTCGATCAGGTTGCCGTCCTGCATGCGATTGAACCGTGTCAGGGCGCGCGGGAAGTTGTGCAGCGTCAACGCGCCGCACGACTGCGC
This sequence comes from Candidatus Rokuibacteriota bacterium, assembly GCA_003220195.1. Classification (GTDB taxonomy): domain Bacteria; phylum Methylomirabilota; class Methylomirabilia; order Rokubacteriales; family CSP1-6; genus AR8. The sequence continues at coordinate 627 of QHRT01000319.1, forward strand.
GACGAACGACCACGCCAGCGCGTCGTAGCCGAAGCGTTTCACGTGCTGGCGCGTGTTGTGGTGGATGAAGTCGATCAGCTCGATGCGGTCGAGAAGCTCTCCGGTCTCCGGATTGATGATGTCGTTCGCTCCGAGCACCATCTCGTGCAGCCGGTAGACCAACCGGAAGTGCTTGGGCACCTGGAACGGCCCGTCGTGGTGTTCCCAGCTCGAGCCGGGCATGCCCCAGATGAAGTCGTTCTTGCGCACCGGCTTCAGGAGACGATCGACGAACGGATGCCGGGGCGACAGGCGTATCAGGTAACACTTGAGCCGCTGTCCCAGGAACCGGTAATAGTCGGCGTGCATGCCGAGCTGCAGCGTCGGATGCTGGAGCAGGTCCTCCGTCCATTCGATCGTGTGAATGCGGGCGATCTGAGCGCAGTTGGCCTTGCGGGCCATCTGGAAGATCACCTCGTCATCCCAGTCCGGATGAAACGCGCGCAGATGGTCCGCGATCGCGTTGTGCTCCCGCGTGAAGAGCCAGTGCAGGAAGCTCAGCTGCGGGTTGTAGTTGTTGTTGAATCCGGTCAGGTCGACGCCGGGACGGCTCGGATCCTCGGGCAGAAGTCCGTCCTCGCCGAGCGCGAGCTTGCCCCCCACGAAGCTGCGGAGCCGGTTCTGCTCGGCCTGACTGTTCCCGTACAGCTGGCCCTGCACCCACGTCGGCGTCTTCTCGTTGATCGGCGTCGGACGACCGTCGAAGGTGACGCGCGTGGGATCCCGGGTGGTTCGGTCCACGACCGCGACGTCTCGCGGCCACCCATCGGTGGGGGTGCGAGGAAACAGATAGGGATGGTCGTTGATCGGGTCGCGCAGCGTGTTGCCACCGAAGTTGTGGAACTGGAACTGGATCCAGGCGGCCGCGGCGTCATTGAGGATCAGCGCCGGAATGACGATCTCGTGGCCATCGACGTCGGTGAGCCGCGCGCGCAAGCGCGTTGACACCGTGCGCGCCGAAGGCGTGATCCGGTCGACGTCCGGTCGGACCTTGCGCGGCGGGATGTTGGAACCGAAACGCGTCATGGCCGCGCCCATCTGGCCGTTCTGATCGTCCGAGACCCACTTCCCGTCCGCGCTGATGGCCCAGCGAGCCGTGGCCGGCTCGGCGACGGGCCCGTCGTTGTCGCTGGTCGCGTAGTCGTACGGGTCGGTCAGGGCATTGCTGCGGTTGAAGCGCAGCTTCGCCAGCAGGTACAGCAACCCGAGGAACGCCGGCCACCTGTCCCAGGACACCTTGCGGTTGGGGTCGCGGGCGAGCTTCCGGTTGAGGAACTCCATCACGGCGTAGAACCAGTTCCACCAGATGTACGTGACGGGCCCGATGCCGACGCGCTTCGACGGGGGACGCCACGGTCCGTTTTCCGTATGCTTCTCGGGGCCAGGCACCCCGATGTTGCCTGATGCGGGCGTCGGTGGAATTCCGAGCTTCTCCTGCTGCAGGGGGAAAAGCTCGTACGATTGCGGGCTCGTCGCTTCGGGACGGTCGGCCTTCGTCGGGGTGCTCATCGGAAAGCCTTTCCCGGCAGGGGCGAGCGGGAGCATGACCCATCCGTGAAGTGGAGGCAAGCGCGTTCTCGGCGAGCGAGCGAAAAGCGATCGACGACCGCAGTGAATCGGGCATCGGGCCTGAAGCCCTGCCCGTCGGTGATCGGCGTTCTGCCCGAATTCTTGCCCCGTCACTGGCCACTCCGAGCGGAGTCTCGCGCTTTCGCGATCTTGCGTGTGGCACACCGGTTGCCGTTGCTGTCCGCAACGGTGCGCCCGGCGCCACCCGAAGAGGAAATTGCGATGGCCATGAAAGCTGATCGTCGTCGAGTGTTCGTGGTGACCGCGGTCGGGCTCATGGTCGCGGCGGTCGGCCTCGTCTTCGCGGGTGCACGCACTCCGGTGCGCGAGACGGCCCCCGACGCGCTGCAGCAGCGAAACCGACAGCTCATGGCGATTGAGCTTCGGACCGCGGGGCGGCACGAAGCGGGTCAACGACAATGGCGGGCGCAGGTCGATCGTATCGACGAGGCTGTTCTCGTGGGTGACACGCGCGGCGCGGTCAAGATGTGGCGAGAAGCCTACGTGGACGCGATGCGCCATGGACAGTGGCGCGACGTGATGGACGTCGGTGACGTGGCGCTGCGGATCGGGGACGTCGCGGAGCTTCGTGAATCGCCTCAGGCGGCGGCGCGCCGGAGCTATCTCACCGGCCTCCAGCGCGCGCTGGCGCAGAACTCCCTGGACGGGGTTCTCCGGGCGGCGGAAGCGTTCTCGATGCTGGGCGATCGCGCCGTCGTCGAGAACTGTCTCGTGTTGGCCGGCCGAATCGCCGGAGACGACGTCGAGGCGCGCGGGCGGGTGCGCGCGTTCGCGGATCGATTCGTCACGGTCGCCACGACCGCGCCGTGATCACGCGATCAGCGCCGCACGAGCGCGGCGCAGTCGTCGCGCGTGATCTCGCGTCCTCCGCCGATCGCCGCCGGACGGTGGAAGATGACGAGCACAAGGTCGGTCGGGTCGTTGGCCCGCCGGCACAGCTCCGCGCCGATGCGCCGGAACACCCGCGGCTCAGGATACGAAGGCGCGCGTAGCTCGGCCGTCGACCACTCCCAGAGGTCGAGCACGCGCTTGTCACCCGCCGTCTCGACGTGACGCCGCGCTTCGGGAGGGAGACGCTCGAGCGTCGGCGCGTTCATCGCCACGAGGCCCGCGGGAATGTTGCCGGAGTAGAGCGCGCCGGAAAGATACGCGTCCCACCAGCCGACGAAGCTCGCCGCCGGCAGGACTCCGGCCAGGATGACCGCCGCGGCGTGAACACCGGCACGGCGCGGCACCGCGATGGATCGCGGCGGCTCGTCGGCGCGCCAGAACAGGATGACGGCGAAGGTCGCGAGCGCCACGTTCCAGGGCCAGATGACGTAGTTCTGGCCGTGGCCCAGCGGACCGAGCAGCCCGAGCACGAAGCCGTGCGTGAGGACCGCGGCGACCACGCCGGCGTTCCGCAGGCGCACCGAAAGCAGAGAGAGGCCGATCGCCGTTTCGACGAGCGCGGCCGCCACTCCGGCGGCGATCAGCAGCGGTCCAGGATCTCCCGATCTCGGGCCGGTCAGAGGCTCGAGCATCCACGGGAAGAGGCGTGTCGCAAACGTCACGTTGAGCTTCTGAAGGCCGCTCCAGACGTAGAGCGCGACGAGGACGAAGCGCCAGGCGGCAAGCGTCTCGGCCGCGGAGCGTGCGAGCGCCAGCGCAGCCAGCATGAGCACGTACTGGTAGAACCACGGCTGCCAGCGTGACTGGTCGCCGACCGCGAGGACGGCGCTGAGGGCGAGCGCCGCCCAGGCCAGGGACCGTGGGCGAGGCGCAAGAGCGACTCCCGCCAGCGCGAGCACAAGTACGCCGAGCAGGACACGATCGATCGGCGCCGGCACCGCCGGCAAACGCTCGAAGACCGGCGCGAGAGGGTAAGCGCGGCCCGAGAGATAGAGCGGCGCCGCGATCAGCAAGCCGGCGCAGAAGGCGATGCCGACTACGAAGCGCGCCGGTCGCAGTCGCCCGGCGTCGTCGAGCGACGCTGCGGGCGGCCGCGACCTCGACGCGATCAGCCAATCGCGAGCGTTGACGGGCCGCTCCCGCGCGTCAGCGGCGGTGCTTCGCGGGCTTCGGCTTCCCGTGATCGACGACGGTGTCCCCGGTCTGGTCGTCCTCGACCGGCGTCGTCGTGGGCGTGACGTGAGCGGCCAGGGCGCTGGTCGTCGTGTAGATCGCCTCGTCGCAGTGCGGCGTCGCGGCCGCGCAGTCGCTGCCCCCGCTCGTCGGCGCGTTGGCGAGCGCGAACACGCCATGAGCGCCGCCGCTCGCGTTGTAGACGGTGGCGATGTAGTCGCCGACCATCCGGCCGTCCGACGTGTTCGGAAGCCAGCTGAGCGTCATCGGACCGGCGATGGTGCTCGGCGACCCCCAGGTGGCCCCGCCGTCGGACGACGAGATGAACCCGACCTGCAGCTGGCAGGTCGCCGCGGTGCACTTCGCGACCGGATAGAAATAGT
>QHRT01000109.1:0-24693 GCA_003220195.1 Candidatus Rokuibacteriota bacterium
TCCCGAGTCGAGCGGTCGTGACCGTATCGATTGGTGGTATCCGCAAATCGAGACATTGACGGGCCAGGGCGGCCTCCGAACAATCGCGGCATGCTCGCGTGCGTCCTGTCCGCCGCGTTGGTCGGCGTCGAGGCCGCGTTGGTGCGCGTGGAGATCGACGTCAGCAGCGGTTTGCCGGCCTTCACCACGGTCGGATTGCCGGACTCCGCGGTGCGTGAGAGCCGCGAGCGGGTGCGCACGGCGATCCGGAACGCGGGCTTCGCGTTCCCGTCCGACCGGGTCACCGTGAACCTGGCGCCGGCGGATCTCCGGGAGGAAGGCACGTCGTTCGATCTGCCAATCGCCCTCGGCATCCTGACCGCGACCGGAGGCGTCCGTCCGAACGGCTTCGGGCCGTTCGCCGTCCTCGGCGAGCTCGCGCTCGACGGGCAGATCCACGGCGTGCGCGGGACGCTCGCAGTCGGTCTCGCGTGCCGCCGCCTCGGGATCGAGACGATTCTGGTGCCCACCGACAACGTGGTGGAGGCGCTGGCGATCGACGGCCTCCGCGTGCTCACGGCGTCGACGTTGCGCGAGGCCGTGCTCCTGCTCAACGGAGAAGTCGCGGCCGGCACGCCAGCCGTCCCGCCACGTGTCGCCGCGCCCGATGACGATCTCGACTTCGCCGAGGTGCGGGGCCAGGCCCACGCCAAGCGCGCGCTCGAGATCGCCGCTGCGGGCGCGCACAACGTGCTGCTCATCGGTCCGCCCGGCGGCGGCAAGACCATGCTGGCCCGGCGGCTCGCATCGATCCTTCCGCCGATGACGGCCGACGAGACGATCGAAACGTCGACGATCTGGAGCGTCGCCGGGCTCTTGCCCGCGCACGGACACCTGATGACGTCGCGGCCCTTCCGTGCGCCGCATCACACGGTGTCGACGTCGGGGCTCATCGGAGGGGGCAGCACGCCCCATCCCGGGGAGGTGACGCTCGCGCATCTCGGCGTGCTGTTCCTGGACGAGCTTCCGGAGTTTCCCCAGCACGTGCTGGAATCCCTGCGTCAGCCGCTCGAGGACGGGCGCGTCACCATCTCGCGCGCTCGCGGGACCGGGCATTTCCCGGCGCGCTTCCAGCTGATCGCCGCCGCGAACCCGTGCCGGCGTGGCTGTCCATCCCTCGACCGGTGCCTCTGCACGCCAGCGGAGCGCGACCGGTATCTGGGGCGCATCTCGCGTCCGTTGCTGGACCGCATCGATCTGCACATCGAGCTCCCGGCGCTCGTCCACGCCGAGCTCGATCCCACGCGGTCCGAGGAGCCGTCCGCCGCCTTGCGCCAGCGCGTGATCGCGGCGCGAGGTCGCCAGCGAGTGCGCTTTGCGCCGTCGTCCGTCCGCAACAACGCCGAGATGGGCCCGCGACAGCTCAGGCGATTCTGCCGCGTGCCGCCGGACGCCGCCGGATTGCTCGCCGCGGCGATGAGCCGCCTCGGGCTGTCGGCGCGCGGCCACGATCGGGTGCTGAAAGTCGCGCGCACGATCGCCGATCTCGACGGTCGGGACGAGATCACGGGAGCCGATTGCGCCGAGGCGATCCAGTACCGCGGACTCGATCGCCGCTGGCGCGCGTGACGCGGCCCGCGGCGCGGAGGAAGCCGCGAGCGCCCCGTGAGAGAATGGCCGCGGTCGATCCGCCTCACGGGAGGTCTCATGTCCCATCCCGTCGTGCTGATCGTCGACGTGCAGGAGCGATTCTTCGACGCAACCGCCGCCGAGCGCTGACCTGTATGAGCCGGTATTTCGACCTCCACACGACCGTGCTGATCGTGGTGGGACACGGGATCCTGCCCGAGGAAGAAGACCGCCCGATCGCGTACGACCTCAAGCGCGAGGTGAACCGACGCGGCGGCACCTCCGAGGGACACACGGCCGTCGTCGTCACCGACGTGTGGCTCCTGAACAACGAGCTCGGGGAGTTCTTTCCGGCGATCGCGATCGGCGGCCCCGGCGTGAACGCCCTGACCGCGCAGATGTACGAGGAGCTCGACATCGCGTACTCGCGCGATCAGCGGGTCTTCGTCCAGGTCGGGACGGACTCGAAACGCGCGGCGCTCTGGGGAATGGATCAAACCACGACGCGCGAAGCCGTCGACGTCTTCGTCAAAGACGGCCTGCTCGAAAGATTCCTCGAACTGGTGTGGCGTCGCGCGTAGCGCGCGCGGCTCGTCGCGCGAACGCTAGGTGAGGGGCCACGAGAGGCGCGAGGACGCGCCTGACATGGCCCCCACACCCCCCAACGCTCGGCAGCGCCCCGGCAAAAGCCGTGGCGCTCCTCGACCACCGTGTACTCGGACGGACTCTTAGCGGCGTGGGATGTTGGTGTAGACCACCGTCCCGTCATCCTGCACGTCACGGAGCGTCGGGAACACCGACGCCGCGGTCGGCCCGTGCGGCGGCGTCGACACGACGTCGAAGTAGGACAGGACCTTCGCCACGTAGGCCCGCGTTTCCGCGAACGGCGGAATCCCGCCGTAGTGGCTCACCGCCTGCTCGCCAGCGTTGTACGCCGCGAGCGCCAGTTTCAGATTGCTGAACCGATCGATCAATCCGCGCAGATGGCGGACGCCGCCCCGGATGTTCTCGGCCGGGTCGAACGAGTCACGCACGCCGAGCATCGACGCGGTCCGGGGCATGAGCTGCATCAACCCCTGCGCGCCCTTCGGCGACACCGCGCGCGCGTTGAACCCGGACTCGACGCGGATCACGGCCTGCACCAGTTGTTCCGACACGCCGTAGCGCGCCGATGCCTCCTTGATGTGCTCCACGTACGATGTCCCGACCGCCGGCGGAGGAAGGCGGAGCAAGCCGGCTTCGGTGCCGGTCAGGCCCATCCGCCGATACGCAGGGTCGGTCGGCGCGTTGGTGTAGTACGTCGTCCCGTCAGGGGCCTCGAAGCGGAAGGTCTCGGCGCTCAGGGGCAGCGCCCCGATCAGAAGACTCCCCAGGCCGACGCCGAGAAGAACTCGAATCACCTGTTCAGTGTAGCGAGCACGCGAATTTCGCTCAATGCGCCACGCCATCTGGTGTCCCGTTCTTTCCGGGATACCAGTGCTTGGCGTAAGAGCTTCGGCGCGAGAAGGAGGTCTCGGGGCACCCGCGGCGTGTGCCGCGGGTGCCCCCGGCGGTCCTCAGGAGAGCCGTGTCAACTCACTCAATAGAGGCCGGTCAAGACGGGATCCGTCACCCGCACGTCGTCCAGCGCGAGCCGCGTCACGTCCTCGATCGAGTCGACGAGGTGGACCGTCATCACGTCTCGCACCGACGCCGGAACGTCTTCCACCAGATTCCTTTCGTTCCGCCGCGGCAGGATCAACGTCCGCACGCCCGCGCGGTGCGCGGCGAGGACCTTCTCCTTGATGCCGCCAACCGGCAACACCCGACCGGACAGACTGATCTCCCCGGTCATCGCGAGCGCCGCATGGAGCGGACGTCCGGTCAGAAGCGAGACGAGCGCGGTGGCCATCGTCACGCCCGCGGAAGGACCATCCTTCGGGATCGCGCCCGCGGGAACGTGGACGTGGACGTCACTCCGCTCCCAGAAATCGGGATCGATGCCGAGCTCGCGCGCATGCGAGCGGACCCACGAGAGCGCCGCTTGCGCCGATTCCTTCATCACGTCGCCGAGCTGGCCGGTGAGCGTCAACGTCCGCGAGCCCGGCATCCGCGTCGCTTCCACGAAGAGCACGTCGCCGCCGACCGGGGTCCATACGAGTCCGACCGCGACGCCCGGCACACGGGTGCGCTCTTCGAGCTCCTCGAACTCGAACCGGGGGGCTCCGAGCGACGACGTCACGAGGTCCGGCGTCACCGTGACGACCTCGCGCGGCCCCTCGGCGTACCGCCGCGCGATCTTCCGGAAGATGCTCGCGATCTCCCGCTCGAGGCTGCGCACGCCCGCCTCGCGCGTGTACCGGCGCACGATGAGCCGGAGCGCCTCCGGCGTGAAGATCACGTCGGTCCCTGCGACGACGCCGTGCTCGTGCGCCTGCTTCGGCACGAGATGCGTGCCGGCGATGCGGACCTTCTCCTCCTCGGTGTAGCCGGCGAGGTGGAGGATCTCCATCCGGTCGCGCAACGGCGGCGGCACCGTATCGATCACGTTCGCCGTCGTCACGAACAGCACGCGCGAGAGATCGAACGGCACGTCGAGGTAGTGGTCGCGGAACGTCGCGTTCTGCTCGGGATCGAGCACCTCGAGCAGCGCGGACGCCGGATCGCCGCGAAAGTCCATCCCGAGCTTGTCGACCTCGTCGAGCATGAACACCGGGTTCTTGCTGCCGGCCCGTCTGAGGCCCTGCACGATCTGGCCGGGCAAGGCGCCGATGTACGTGCGGCGATGGCCGCGGATCTCGGCCTCGTCGCGCATGCCGCCGAGCGAGATCCGATGAAACTTCCGCCCGAGCGCGCGGGCGATCGACCGGCCGAGGGACGTCTTGCCGACGCCGGGCGGGCCGACGAAGCACAGGATCGGGTCCTTGCCGTCCGGCTTCACCTTCTTCACCGCGAGATATTCGAGGATCCGCTCCTTGATCTTCTCGAGGCCTTCGTGGTCCTCGTCCAGGATCGTGCGCGCCCGCGCGAGGTTGATCTCCTCCGTCGTCTCGGCGCGCCACGGCATCGCGACGAGCCAGTCGATGTACGTCCGCGCCACGGTGTATTCGGCAGCCGCGGGGGGCATCTTGGCGAGCCGGTCGAGCTCGCGCACGGCTTCGCGGCGCGCCTCCTCCGGCATCCCGGCTTCCTCGATCTTCTGCCGCAAGGACTCGATCTCCTGCGTCCGGTCGTCGCTGTCGCCGAGCTCCTTCTGGATCGCCTTGAGCTGCTCGCGCAGGTAGTACTCGCGCTGCGTCTTGGACATCTCGGACTGGACCTCGGACTGGATTTTCGACCCGAGCTCCAGGACCTCGGCCTCCTTGCCGAGCGCGGCGGCGAGCTTCGACAGCCGTTCCTTGACCGGAAGGGTCTCGAGCAATTCCTGCTTGAGTGCGGTCGACAGCGTCGGAAGGGCCGATGCGACCAGGTCGGCCAGCGCACCGGGGCCGTCGGCGCCGGTCGCGATCGTCGCCAGCTCGTCCGGAAGCGACGGCGACAGCGACACGACCTTCTGGAACAGCGCCGTCACGCTCCGCTCGAGCGCCTCCTGCTCGAGGTCGCGGGCGCCGCTTGCCTCGTCGTGCAACGCTTCGATGCGCGCACGCAGGAACGGTTGATCCTGCACCAGCTCGGCGAGCCGGAAGCGCCCGAGCCCCTGCACCACCACGCGCAGCGTCCCGTCCGGCTGCTTGAGCACACGGTGAATGACGGCCACCGTGCCGATCGGATGGAGGCCGTCCCGCGACGGCGCGTCGTCCGCCGGGTTCCGCTGCGCCACGGTCCCGATGACGCGCGAGCCCTGCATCGCGTCCTCGATCAGGCGTACCGACGACGGACGACCGGCCGCCAGCGGCAGCACGGCATGAGGGAACAGCACGCTCCCGCGCAACGGGAGAATCCCGAGCACGTCAGGCACCACGAGCGGCGGAGTCTTCTCATCAGTCATGGTGACGTTCGGATGTCCTTTCGGCTGCGCCGGTTTTTTCAGAACAGGTCGAGCGGGCGGAGCTGCCCGGCGGCGGCGCGGACCAGGGCCTCGCGCGGCTCGGACGATCGCCGCTCACGCGGCTCCACGCCGTCGCGCTCGGGGTCCTCGCGCAAATAGCTCACCAGGTCCTCGATCTGCCGCTGCATCTCCACCATCCGGCGCCTCATTTTTAGGATGATCTCGACGCCGGCGAGATTCACGCCGAGATCACGAGTGAGACGGAGCAGGCGGGCGAGATCTTCGACGTCCTCCTCGGAATACATCCGGGTCCGCCCGACCGTGCGGCTCGGACGGAGCAAGCCCTTCTTCTCGTAGAAGCGCAGCGTCTGCGGATGCACCTTCAGCATGTCGGCCACGACGCCGATCATGTAGAGCGGCTTCGAGCGATCCGTCATGCCGATCCTCCGCGATAGCGGTCGAGCTCCGTCCGCACGTCCATGGGCATGAGCCGCGCGAGCTCGCGCACGAGCTCCGCGGTGCGGGCGTCGATGCCGCCGGGAACCTCGACACGCACGGTGACGTAGAGATCGCCGGACCCGTCACCCGTGAGCTTCGGCATTCCGTCGCCGCGCAGTCGTACGATGCGCCCGTCATGCATCCCGGGCGGCACGACGAGGACGGCCTCGCCGGTCGGCGTCGGGATCCGGATCCGCGCGCCGCAGAGGGCCTCCCACACGGTGATCGCAACCTCGCAATGCACCGCGTCGCCCTTGCGCGAGAAGAACGGATGCGCGGCCACACGCGTGCTGACGATGAGGTCGCCGCGCGGTCCTCCAAACGGTCCCGCGTGGCCCTCGCCCGCGATGCGGAGCTGCGTCCCACTGTCGACGCCGGGCGGGATCTCGACCACGACGGACTCGAGGACGCGCCGGACCCCGCGGCCCTGGCAGTGCGGACACGTGACGGGCCCGGTCACGCCGCGCGCCTCGCAAACACGGCACGGCGAGAACCGGGAGATCTGGAGCGGCGCCGTGGCGCCGCGCGCGGCGTCCCCAAACGACAGATCGACGGCCGCGTGCAGGTCTTCGCCGCGCCGACCCGCCGGCAGCGCGCCCGGGTCCGGCGCGGGCTGATGGCCCAGGCGATCGTACATCTCGCGCGCGACCGCGTCGCTCAGGACCCGATACGCCTCCTGGATCTCGCCGTAGAGCGCCTGGACGTCACGGTCCCAGAAATTGACGTCGGGCGAGTACTGTCGCGCGAGCCGCTGGTATGCCTGCCGGATCTCCCGGGGCGCCGCCGTGGACGGCACCCCGAGGACCCCATAGTAATCACGTCGCATGTCGGCCTACTTCTTGTCACCCAGGTCCTCGAACTCGGCGTCGACGACCTCTCCTTCCTTCGGCGCCGCGCCGCCGGTCGTGCCGCGGTTCTCCGTCTGGCCACTGGGCTGACCGGCCTGGGCCTCCCGGTACATCACCTCCGCGAGCTTGTGCGACGCCCGCGTCAGGTTTTGCTGCGCGGTCTTCATGCGCTCGATGTCCTCGCTCTTCAGCGCCTCGCGCGCTTCGGCGAGCGCGTCCTCGACGGCCTTCTTGTCGCTCTCCGCGAGCTTGGCGCCGTGCTCGGCGAGCGTCCGCTCGGTCTGGTACACGAGGGAGTCCGTCTGGTTGCGGACCTCGATCTCCTGCTTGCGCTTCTGATCCTCCGCGGCGTTCGACTCGGCCTCGCGGACCATCCGGTCGATCTCGTCCTTGGTGAGGGTCGACGACGCGGTGATCGTGATGTTCTGCTCCTTGCCGGTCGCCTTGTCGCGCGCCGAGACGTTCAGGATGCTGTTCGCGTCGACGTCAAACGAGACCTCGACCTGCGGCACGCCGCGCGGCGCCGGCGGAATCCCGTCCAGGTGGAAGCGGCCGAGCGTGCGATTGTCGCGGGCCATGGGCCGCTCGCCCTGCAGCACGTGGACCTCCACCGACGGCTGGCTGTCCGCCGCGGTGGTGAACGTCTCGGTTCGCTTGGTCGGGATCGTGGTGTTCCGGGGGATCAGGACCGTCATGACGCCGCCGAGCGTCTCGATGCCAAGGGACAGCGGCGTGACGTCGAGCAGGACCACGTCCTTCACCTCGCCGGTGAGCACGGCCGCCTGAACGGCGGCGCCGATGGCCACGACCTCGTCCGGGTTCACACCCTTGTGAGGCTCCTTGCCGAAGAGGCCCTTGACGGCCTCCTGGACCTTCGGCATGCGGGTCTGGCCACCCACGAGGATGACCTCGTCGATGTCCTTCGGCGACACACTGGCGTCCTGCATCGCCTGGCGACACGGCGCGATGCTGCGGTCAACCAGATCACCGACGAGCGCCTCGAGCTTCGCCCGCGTCAACGTCATCACCAGGTGTTTCGGGCCGCTCTGGTCCGCGGTGATGAACGGCAGATTCACTTCGGTCGACAGTGTGGTGGAGAGCTCCACCTTCGCGCGCTCGGCGGCTTCCTTGAGCCGCTGCAACGCCATGCGGTCGCGTCGCAGGTCGATGCCGTTTTCCTTCTGGAACTCGGCGGCGATCCAGTCGATGATCCGCTGGTCGAAGTCGTCGCCGCCGAGATGCGTGTCGCCGTTCGTCGCCTTGACCTCGAACACGCCCTCGCCGATTTCCAGGATCGAGATGTCGACCGTCCCGCCGCCGAGGTCGTAGACCGCGATCGTCTCGTCCTTCTTCTTGTCGAGTCCGTAGGAGAGGGCCGCCGCGGTGGGCTCGTTGATGATGCGCAGGACTTCGAGCCCGGCGACCTGGCCCGCGTCCTTCGTCGCCTGCCGCTGACTGTCGTTGAAGTAGGCCGGGACGGTGATGACGGCCTGGGTGACCTTCTCCCCGAGATAGGCCTCCGCCGCCTCTTTCAGCTTGCGAAGGATCATGGCGGAGATCTCCGGCGGCGAGTACTGCTTGCCTCGGACTTCCACCCGCGCGTCCCCGCTCGGCGCCTTCACGACCTTGTAGGGAACGAGCTTCATCTCGCTCAGGACCTCGTCGTGACGGCGCCCCATGAACCTCTTGATGGAGAACACGGTGTTCTCCGGGTTCGTGATCGCCTGCCGTTTGGCCACCTGCCCGACGAGAATCTCGCCGTCCTTGGTGAAGCCCACCACCGACGGCGTCAGGCGGCTGCCTTCCTGATTGGGGATGACGGTGGGGTTGCCGCCCTCGACGACCGCGACAACGGAGTTGGTGGTCCCGAGGTCGATGCCGATTACCTTCGCCATGTTCGAATTCTCCCTTGTCCTTTACGTCAGCACGTCGATCTTGATTTCCCTGGCCTTGACCTCTTCGGCCTTCGGCAGCTTCACCATCAACAGCCCGTCGCGGTACGTCGCCTTGACCTTGTCGGCCTGCACCGGCATCGGCAGCTGCACCGTCCGCTCGAACTTGCCGTAGGCACGCTCGAGGCGGTGATCGCCCTCGTTGTTCGCGCCGGGTTCCGGAGTGCGACGCTCGCCCTTCACGCTCAGCAGGTCGCCGGTGATAGAGGCGTTGATGTCCTTCTCGTTGACGCCAGGCAGTTCGAAGGAGAGCACGAGGTCGTCCTTCGTCTCCGACACGTCACAGAGCGGCGCCCACATCCGCTCGCTCCCAACGCTCATGGGGGATCCGAAGACCGTGTCGATGAGACGATTCATGTCCGCCTGGAGCTCCGAGACTTGTCGGAACGGTTGCCAGCGCTCCATCGTCATGCCGAAAGGCCGCCGTCGTTCGATCGCCATAGCCCCTGACCTCCTTACTTCCGGCTCAATTCATCGCCAGAGTATTGAGCACACTCACTCTATATCATCTGAGTGTTCATCTGTCAATCATTGGAGCCTCTCAAAAGGCGCACGATCGATGAAGTGCGGATGCTAGCGTTGGGGAATGCGCCCAGGCTGTGGCTGTGCGCTGGTCACGCTGGGGCTCGGCGCAGTGCTCGGTGGGGCTGTGTGGGCTGGAGTGAAGGTATTACAAGAGCCAGGAGTGTTGAGCGAGCGGCCCTATGTCGCTCGCGACCACCAACCGACGACGACCTCAGGCGGGAATCGGGCAACCTTGACCATGTCCGAAACCGATCTCGCCGTCTTCATCACGCGCCAGCTGAACAGCCGGGCCGAGCTCCCGGTTCGGGACATCGTCGTCCGCCTCCCGGACGGCAATGGCGCCGATGTCGGAGCCAAAACGACCGTTCAGGACATCGGCAGGGCATGGGGGATGCCGGGCAGCGTCTTCGCGTTCATGCCGCACTCGTGGCGCGACCATCCTGTCTGGGTGACCGCCAGGGCGGCGCCTCGGCTCGGCCGCGACGACTCCCGTCGATATCTCCGGGTGGACGTCAGCCGCTTCGCCTTCGGTCGGCTGCCGTTGCCAACGGTCGCCGCGAAATGGGTCGGGCTCGGGTTGCTCCACTGGGAGCTTCCCGACGACGTGGAAGACGTCAGGCTCGAACCGGGCCGTGTGACGGTCCGGATCTCTTCGTCGCGGCTACGTACCGGACCTGCAGGTCGTAGATGAGCTCCTCGAGGACCTGTGTCTCTTCGAGGGACCGACGCCCCTCCGTCTTCTCGCGGAGGAGCAGCAGCAGGTCCACGAGCTCCGCGGCCTGGTCTAGGTCCTTTCGCACGTCACCGGTCAGAGGATCGGGAGCCTCCCCCATCGCCATCGCGGCCGAGCTCGCGAGCATGACGAACAGGCCGGTGAGGTCGCGCTCCGCGCCCGCGCCGGGGGCAGGATGGGGAGCGGCCGAGGCAGGCTGCCGACCGGGCGCTGACGGCTCTCGGGATTCGGCGGCGCGGGGAGGCGGCGCAGCCGGAGGCACGCTTTCGTCCTCGTCGGCCCTCCGGCGCCGGTCGGTGACCTTGAAGCCTTCTTCCTCGGGCCCCGCCATAGAGGTCAGCCTAGCACACGAAAAATCGCTCGCTGTATAATGAGGCAATCCCCAGGGATTACAATGACCGAGTCTCCCGGATCGCTCTTTGAACGACTCCTTGAGATCATGAGCCAGCTTCGCGGTCCGGGTGGCTGTCCGTGGGATCGCGAGCAAACGCCGGATTCTCTCAAGCCTTACCTGATCGAAGAAGCGTACGAACTCCTGGAAGCGATCGACGCCGTCGACCCCGCGGCCATGCGAGAGGAGCTCGGCGACCTCCTGTTCCAGACGGTGTTCCATGCCGAAATCGCCACCGAGCGCGGCGAGTTCACGATGGCGGATCTGCTCGGCGGGCTGATCGACAAGATGGTGTCGCGTCACCCGCACGTCTTCGCCGGCGCTCGCGTCGGCACACCCGACGAGGCGCTCGCGCAGTGGGAAGCCATCAAGGGACGGGAGAAGGCTCGGGACGGGCGCCCCCGCTCGCTCCTCGACGGCGTGCCCCGCGCGCTGCCGGCGCTCACCCGGGCCCAGCGCCTCCAGAGCAAGGCCTCGCGCGTCTCGTTCGACTGGCCCCACGCGCGCGCGGCGTGGGACAAGGTGGAGGAAGAGACGCGCGAAGCCGCGCTGGCCCTGGCCGCCGGCGACGCGCGGCAATTCGGTGAGGAACTGGGCGACGTGCTGTTCTCGCTCGTGAACGTCGCCCGTCTGTCGGCGATCGACGCGGAGGACGCGCTGCAGCAGGCGAACGAAAAGTTCCGGCGCCGCTTCGGCGAGATGGAGGCCGACTTCGTCGCGCGCGGCCGGTCGGTACGCGACGCGTCGCCGGACGAGCTCGAGCACGCCTGGGAAACCGCGAAGGAGCGCGAGCGCGTGGCGCCCCTGCGCGAGCCGTCGTCATGAAGCTGCGGGTCGGGCCGTCGGTCGTCTCGATCGAACGCGGCGACATCACCGACTGGGAAGTCGACGCGATCATCAATGCCGCGAACTCGACGCTCGTGATGGGCGCCGGCGTCGCCAGCACGATCAAGCGTAAGGGCGGCGTGATCATCGAAGAAGAAGCGATGCGGCAGGGGCCCGTCGATGTCGGCGAAGCGGTCCTGACGACGGGAGGCAACCTCGCCGCGACCCACGTCATCCACGCCGCGGTCATGGGACCCGACTTGAAGACGGATGGCGACAAGATCCTCGTCACCACCAAGGCGGTGCTGAGCGTGGCGGACAAGCATCGCCTCACGTCGCTCGCGATGCCCGCGTTCGGCACTGGCGTCGGCCACGTGCCGCCCGCGGTGTCCGCCGAGATGATGCTCAACACGGTGATCGGCCACCTTCGAGCCGGCAATACGTCGCTTCGCAAGGTGGTCTTCGTGCTCTACCAGGACGAGGCCTACCGTGCCTTTACGGATACATTGAAGCGACTTGGCGGAGTGCAGTAAAACCGTTTCATGGCGGAGGTCAAGCTCGGCCAGAAACGGCGCCTCGGCGACTTGCTCGTCGCTGAAGGACTCCTGACCGAAACCCAGCTCACCCAGGCGCTCCGCGAGCAGCAGGGCACGAACGAGCGTCTCGGCTCGATTCTGGTGCGCCTCAGCCTGATCAACGAGGAGCAGTTGATCGGGTTCCTGTCCCGACAGTACCGGCTGCCGTCGATCACGCTGTCGCAGCTCGAGATCGATCCCGACGTCGTGCGCCTGGTGCCGGCGCACATCGCGAACAAGTACGAGGTGCTGCCGGTCAAGCGTCTCGGCGGCTCGTTGACGCTCGCCATGGCGGACCCGACGAACGTCTTCGCGCTGGACGACGTCGCGTTCATCACGAATCTCCAGATCCTGCCGGTCGTCGCCTCCCAGACGGCGATCCGCAGGGCCGTAGAGAAACACTACAACAGCGGCCCCGACCACGAAGACCTGCTCGCCGAGCTCGCCAGCGCCCAGGAGATGGAGCTCGTCGGCATCAACGACGACGCGGGCGCCACGGTCGACGTCTTCGATCTCACGCAGTCGGCGGAAGAGGCGCCGGTCGTCAAGCTCGTCAATCTCGTCATGGCCGACGCGATCCAGAAGGGCGCCTCCGACATCCACTTCGAGCCCTACGAAAAGATCTTCCGCGTCCGCTTCCGCGTCGACGGCGTGCTCCACGAGATGCTGACGCCGCCGAAGCGCCTGGAGCCGGCGATCATCTCGCGGATCAAGATCATGTCGAACCTGAACATCGCCGAGCGCCGGCTCCCTCAAGACGGCCGCATCAAGCTCCGCTCCGGGACGCGGCAGATCGACTTTCGCGTGTCGGTGCTGCCGACGATCTTCGGCGAGAAGGCCGTGCTCCGCATCCTCGACAAGGAGTCGCTGAAGCTCGACCTCTCGTCGCTCGGGTTCGATCCGTGGAGTCTCGAGAAGTTCACGCACGCGATCCATCAGCCGTACGGCATGGTCCTGATCACTGGACCCACCGGCTCGGGCAAGACAACGACGCTCTACTCCGCGATCCACACGATCAACTCGCCCGATGTGAACATCATGACGGCGGAAGATCCCGTCGAGTACAACCTGAAAGGCGTCAACCAGGTGCAGGTGAACGAAGCGATCGGCCGGACGTTCGCCGCGGCCCTCCGCTCGTTCCTGCGCCAGGACCCCGACGTCATCCTGGTCGGCGAGACCCGTGATCTCGAGACCGCGCAGATCTCCGTCCGCGCGGCGCTGACCGGTCACCTCGTGTTCTCCACCTTGCACACCAACGACTCGCCGTCCACCATCGCCCGCCTCACCGACATGGGCGTTCCGGTCTTCCTGATCTCCTCCGCGCTGCTGCTCATCGTCGCCCAGCGACTGGCGCGGAAGGTCTGTCAGGGATGCCGCCAGCCCTACGAGATCGAGGAGGAGTCGATCGTGCCGTACGGCCACATCTCGACGGGGGCCGGGCGGGTCACGGCGTATCGGGGCAAGGGTTGCCAGGTGTGCAACTTTACCGGCATGAAGGGCCGGGTCGCACTGTACGAGGCCATGCCCATGAGCGAGGACCTTCGACAGCTCGTCTTGCGGGCCGCTCCGACGGCCGAGATCCGAGCGCTCGCCCAGCAGCAGGGGATGAAAACCCTCCGCCAGGCCGGCATCGCGAAGGTCCTGGAAGGCGTGACCACGGTGGAAGAGGTGCTGCGAGTCACACTCGCGTAGCACCGAGGGGGCTTTGCCCACAAAGCCCCGAGGGGGTCACTGATGGCGGTCTTCACTTATCGAGGACGATCCACGGCTGGAGCAGTGGCCGGCGAACTGGAAGCCGAGACGCGGCTGGCGGCGATGAACTCGCTGCGCGGCAGGGGCGTCACCGCGACGCTCGTGCAGGAGAAGAAGGCCAAGGCGGCCGGTGCGCGGAGGTTCGGCGGCTCGGTCAAGGACAAGCACCTCGCGATCTACACCCGGCAGTTCTCGACGATGATCGACGCGGGCCTGCCGATCGCGCAGTGCCTCGGCATCCTGTCCGAGCAGAGCGAGTCGAAACCGCTCCGCACGGCGACCAGCGCGATCACGAAGGACGTCGAGGGGGGCAAGACCCTCGCGGAAGCGCTCCGGAGGCACCCCCGGATCTTCAACGACCTCTTCACGAACATGCTGGAGGCCGGCGAGTCGGGCGGCGTGCTGGATGTCGTGCTGCAGCGGCTCAGCGTGTACATCGAGAAGACCGCCGCGCTCAAGAGCAAGGTGAAGACCGCGATGGTCTATCCGATCACCATCGTGTCCGTCGCGGCGCTGGTCGTGATGTTCATGATGATCTTCATCATTCCGACGTTCGCCAAGATGTTCAAGGACATGGGCGCGGATCTGCCGTTGCCGACGGCGATCGTGATCGCGATTTCGGATTTCATCCGCGGCTATTTCTGGATGATCGGACTCGGGCTCTGGATCGGGGTCTACGCGTTCCGGCGGTACTACAAGACCGACCGCGGCAGCATGGCGATCGACACGTTCGCGTTGAAGGTGCCCATCATGGGCATGCTCATCCGGAAGGTCTCGGTCGCGCGGTTCACCCGGACGCTCGGCACGCTGGTCGCCTCCGGCGTGGCCATCCTGGAAGCGCTGCGGATCACCGCGCGGTCCGCCGGCAACCGGGTCGTGGAGAGATCGGTGATGCAGGCGCGCGCGGCGGTGTCGGAAGGGCGCGCGCTGGCCGAGCCGCTCCGGCAGGCGCCGGTATTCCCGGCGATGGTCATCCACATGATCAGCGTCGGCGAGACGACGGGCGCGCTGGACGCGATGCTCTCGAAGATCGCCGACTTCTACGAGCAGGAAGTGGACGACGCGGTGACCGCGCTCACGTCCCTGCTCGAGCCGCTCATGATCGTCGTGCTCGGCGTGTGCGTCGGCGGCATCGTCATCGCCATGTACATGCCCATCTTCAAGCTGGTGACGCTGGTCAAGTAAGTGAAGCCGCTCGACGCCGACCGCGTGCTCCGGATCTTCTCCGGAGCACGCCTTGGCGTGGCCTCGCTGCTCCTGATCCTCGGCCCCATCGTCGCCGACGATCTGATGCCGGGGACGCACACGCCGGTCGCCACGGCGGCGCTGCTGGCCGCCATCATCTCGTCCGGGGCCATCCTCTTGTGGCGAGCCCGGGCGCAACGGGCGCGCACGGCGTGGCTGATCTGCCTGCTCGACGTCGTGCTCATCACGGCCGTGGTCTCCGGGACCGGTGGCCCGCGGTCGATCTTCTCCTTCCTCTACGTGCTCTCGGTCGTCTCCGCGTGCGTGCTGCTCTCGCGCACCGGCGGGCTCGCGATGGCCGGGATCGCGAGCGCGCTCTACATCGGCCTGGTCTTCGGCCGCACGATCTTCCCCCTGACCGCAGTCTTCGAGCCGCCCGACGACGCCACGGCGCTCGAGGTGCTCACGATCTTCCTGAACGCCGGCACGCTGCTGGTCGTGGCGATCGTGGCGGGCGGCCTCGCCGAACGCTTCCACGTGACCCACGAGGAGCTCCTGACGCGGCGGCGCGACCTTCGCGATCTGGAGGCATTCAAGGACCTCGTCTTCGAGTCGGTCGGGACCGGGCTGATCGCGCTCGATCATGACCACACGGTGACGGCCTTCAACCGTGCCGCCGAGGAGATCACCGGCCTCGGCGCCGGCCGTGCGCTCGGGCGCGCCGGCTCCGAGATCTTCGGAGCGTCCGTCCCGCTCGCGGACATCGACGCGGCAATCGGCCAGACCCCCCGCGCGGCAACCCGTCACGAGGCCACGATGCGGCGGCCCGACGGAACCTCGGTGCCCGTCCGCATGACGTTCTCGGCGCTCCGATCCGGTGACGGCACGCGCCTCGGACTGATCGCGGCCTGCGAAGACCTCTCCATCATTCGCGAGATGGAATCGCGCATGCGCCACGCCGATCGTCTCGCCACGGTCGGGCGCATGGCCGCGAACATCGCCCACGAGATCCGCAATCCGCTCGCGTCGCTCTCCGGCGCGATCGAAACGCTGACCACGCAGGCCTTGNNTCCTGCGCGAGTCGGACCGGCTGAACGACATCATCAAGGGCTTCCTCGAATACGCTCGCCCGGCGCCGCTCCACCGCCAGACGATCAAGGTGGCGGAGGTCATCGACGAGGTCCTCGTGCTGGTGGAAGTGACGCCACATGCGGCCACGATCAAGATCGCGCGTGATGTCCCGCCCGAGGTCAGCTGGCCGCTGGACCCCCAGCAATTCCGCCAGACGGTGTGGAACGTGTGCCGGAACGCGATCGAGGCGATGCCCGACGGCGGTGAGCTGCGGGTAACTGGCAGAGTCCAGAACGACACGCTCCATCTGAGAATCGCGGACAGCGGGGCCGGCATCGAGGCGGCGCACCTCCCGCAGGTCTTCGAGCCGTTCTTCTCCACGAAAAGCGGGGGCAGCGGCCTCGGACTGGCGATCGTCCACCGCATCGTGACGGAGCACGGCGGTCAGGTCGACGTCGAGAGCGAGGCCGGGTTCGGCACGACCGTCCTCCTCAGATTCCCGCGGCGCCATGCCTGACGCGCGCATCCTGGTCGTCGACGACGAGCCGAGCATGCGGGAGGTGCTCGGCATCATGCTGCGGCAGACCGGGTACGAGGTCGACGTCGCGGACGACGGCGACGGCGCGGTCCTCGCGTTGAAGCACGGGCTCTTCGACCTCGTCATCACTGACCTTCGCATGCGGAAGACCGACGGGCTCGCGGTGCTGCGCGCCGCGAAGGAGCTGTCCCCGCACACGGTGGTGCTGGTGATCACGGCGTACGCGTCGACGGAGACCGCGGTCGAGGCGATGAAGCTCGGCGCCTACGACTACATCACCAAGCCGTTCAAGCTCGACGCGATCCGCGCCACCATCGCGAACGCGCTCGCCGAAGAGCGCAAACGGCTGGTCGACGAGAACCTGGTCCTCAAGCGCCAGCTCCGGAACGAGCGCGCCGCCGACGTCGCGCTCGGCCAGAGCCGGAAGATGCAGGACGTCTTCGAGACGATTCACAAGATCGCCGACAGCGCGTCCACGGTGATGATCACCGGAGAGAGCGGGACCGGCAAGGAGGTGGTCGCCCGCGCGATCCACCGGGAGTCGAGCCGTCACGCCCGCCCGTTCGTCTCCGTCAACTGTGGCGCGATCCCGGAAGCGCTCATGGAGTCCGAGCTCTTCGGACACGTCAAGGGCGCGTTCACCGGCGCCGTCGCGAACACGGTGGGACTCTTCGCGGCAGCCAACGGCGGCACGCTGTTCCTCGACGAGATCACCGAGGTCCCGCACTCCGTCCAGGTCAAGCTGCTGCGCGCGATCCAGGAGCGCGAGATCCGACGCGTCGGCGATACCCGGGACGTCAAGATCGACGTCCGGTTGATCGCCGCCTCGAACCGTGACCTGGGCCGCGCCGTGGCCGGGGGGGCGCTCCGCGAGGATCTCTTCTATCGCCTGAACGTGATCCCGATCCACGTGCCGCCGCTTCGCGATCGCCCCGAGGATATCCCGGTGCTCGTGCGGCACTTCGTCGAGCGGATCTCCCGCGAGGTGGGCAGGCCCGTGTCCGCGGCGTCCCCGGAAGCCCTGGCGATCCTCGAGCGCTACCACTGGCCCGGCAACGTCCGCGAGCTCGAGAACGTCGTCGAGCGCGCCATCGTGCTCGGCGCCGGCGCCGTGCTCGACGCTGATGGTTTGCCGCCGGACCTTGCGGCGCCGCGGGGGATGCCGAGCGCGTCGATCGACGTTCCGCCCGTCGGCATCGACCTCGAGCGAACGCTGGAGGCCATGGAGCAGCGGTACCTCGACGCCGCGCTGGCGCGGGCGGGCGGCGTGCAGACGCGCGCGGCGGAGCTGCTCGGCTTGAGCTTCCGCCAGTTCCGCTACAAGCTCGCGAAATACGGTCAGCGGCTGCTCCGGGCCGGCAAGGATCCGGACGCCTGACGCTGTTGCTCCCTGCCCTCACCCTCGCCTGGGCCATCGGGCTCACGGTGGTGTTCCTGATTGGGCGTGGCGCCGACGCCGGGCGACTCCCGGAACTGATCCGAGCGTTCGCGAGCGATCTCGCGCGCAGCCCGGTCGCGTCCGTCCCGACGCTCGGCGCCGACCTCGCGGCTGTCATCGTGGGAGCGCTCGTGGTGGCCGCCTGGTACGGCATCGGCGACACGCTGCTTCAGGGACTCCGACGCTTCGTCGGCGACGATCGCGACGACGAGTCACCCGCGCTCCGAAGCGCGCGCGCCTGCGCCTTCGGCGCCGGCACGATGTCGCTCGTGTGGTTTGCGCTCGGCCTGGTGGACCTCTACCGCGGAACCGTGGCCGTCCTGATGCTCATCCCCGGACTCGCCCTGGCGCTCCGGTCATGGCTGACGGTCGCGCGACGAGTGCGGCCACGACGGGACGGGGGGCTCGATGGAACGACGGTGGTCGCGAGCGCGGTCATCGCGGGAGCGATGCTCGCGGCGTTCGTCTCGACCCTGGCGCCGCCGACCGGCAAGGATGCGCTGATCTATCACCGCGCCGTTCCCAAGGCGTTCGTCACCGCCGGCGGGCTCGCGGACGTTCCGGGCAACATCGCAAGCTTCTTCGCGCTCGGCGCGGAGATGAACGGTCTCTGGGGCGACTTGCTCGGACGTCTCGTTTCCCGTCGCGCGGGGGAGGCCGCGTTCGGGGTCGTGCTGTTCGCCTGGTTCCCCTTGCTGCTGCTCGCGCTCTACGGCTGGGCCCGCGAGCGGGGTCTCCCGAGCCCGTGGGCGCTCCTCCCCTCCACGGTCGTCGCCACCGTGCCGACGGTGTTCTACGTCGCAGGAAATGCCTGCGTGGACCTGGCGCTCGCGGTGTACGCCACGCTGGCCATCGACGCCGCCGGCCGATGGTGGCGGACACTCTCGCCGGCGGCGCTGATGGAGCTCGGCCTGGCGCTCGGCTTCGCGCTTGCCGTGAAGCACGTCGCCGCGCTGTTCATCGTCCCGATACCCCTGCTGATCCTGCTCGCCGCACGCCGGATCGAGCGAAGCGGTGGCGTCGTCCGACTCGTGGCGCATGGGCTCGTGATGCTCTGTGGAGCCGGACTGATGGGCAGTGTCTGGTATGTGCGAACCTGGATCCTGACCGGGAATCCGCTGTTTCCGTTCGCCGTGGGTCTCTTCGGAGGACATGCGGCCGGATGGGACGAGCGCCGCTCCGCGCTCCTGTCGATGTTGCTCTCCGTGTACGGCGGCGAGACCAAGAGCCTCGTCGATTACCTTGGAGCGCCGCTCTGGATCTCGTTCCTGGCCCAGCCGGAAGACGCCGCACGCTACGAGGGAGTCCTGGGGTTCACGTTCCTCTTCTGCCTGCCGTTCCTCCTGTTCGCGCTCTGGCGCCGCCGGCTCGATCCCGAGACGACGGTGGCGGCCACCGCGGCGGGAATCCTGTTCGCGTTCTGGCTCGCGTCGAGCCAGAACCTCCGATACCTGCTGCCCACGCTCCCGGCGCTCGCGCTGGTGAGCGTCGCCGCCGTCGCCGTCGTGACCGCGCGCTGGCCCCGACCGTCCGGCGCGCGCTCCATGATCCTCGGAACAGCGGTGGTGGCCGTCACCGTCACCGCCGCGTGGTTCCTGGACGCGGCGCCACTCCGCGCAGCGCTCGGCGGCGAGCCGCGCGCCGCGTACCTCGACCGGCGGCTCGAATACTTTCCGTACTACCGTCTCGTGAACGAGACCTTGCCGCCGGGCGCGCGCGTCTGGCTCATCGACATGCGGCGCGACACGTACCACCTGGAGCGGCCGTACGTGGCGGACTATCTCTTCGAGGACTGGACGATCCGGCAGTGGGTGGAAGACGCCCGGCGCCCGGCTGACGTTCGCGACCGCGCGCTCGGCGCAGGCATCACGCACGTCCTGGTCCGGCACGATCTCTTGCTCGATCCGTCGCGCTCGCCGATCGTCGATGACCGACGGCCGGCCGAGGTCAACACGCAGAAGATGGGCATCTTGCGGTCCTTCTTGCTGGACGGGACCGACGTGCTGCGCGGCGATCGGCTGTTCTTGCTCGTGAAGCTCGACGGACGGACACCGCCGCCGCGGCTCTGACTGGCCCTCGCCTACCTCTTGCCGGCGTCCTGGAGCGCCTGGCGGAACACGCGATAGAACTGTTCGTTGTCGGAGATCGCGCGCGCGAGGATCCGGGTGAGCGTCGGAACGTCGTCGTAGCTCACCACGAGGTTGACGCTCCTGGCGAACGCCGTGATCTGATCGAGCGTCGTCAGGTCCGGACCGAGCAAGG
Source organism: Candidatus Rokuibacteriota bacterium (assembly GCA_003220195.1). Lineage (GTDB taxonomy): Bacteria > Methylomirabilota > Methylomirabilia > Rokubacteriales > CSP1-6 > AR8. The sequence goes on from QHRT01000109.1 coordinate 20,169, forward strand.
CGACGAAGACGTACCGCCGCGTCGCCATCGGCATCCCCTGGATCGATCGCAAGAGCGGATGGTCGAGCGGCGTCGAGCCTTCCCACGCCTCGTCGAGCACGATGACGTCGTAGCTCGTTCGCCGGAGCCAGTCGAGGACGTCTCGGGTGCTGGTCCCGACGTGCGACCGATAGCCGAGCTCGTCGAGCGCGCCGCTCACGGCCGCCAGGCGATCCGCGTCGTCGACGCACACCAGCGCGAGCGGCTGGGTGAAGGACGTCGCGTCCGTCATCGCTCGGGCTTCATCTTCCGGCGGTACTCGAGGTCCAGCTTGAGACCGTCGATGTCGGTCGTCTTCTCGCCGCGCTGCTGCTTCTGCCGATCGATCCCCCGCTGGACGATCGCTTTCCGGGTCGAATAGATCACGGCCGTCTCTTCGGAGATCAGCCCGGCCTGGTAGGCGCTGATGATCGCCTGGTCGAAGGTCTGCATGCCGTAGGGCTCGCCCGCTTCCTGGATCTCGTAGAACGTCTTGCCTTCCGCTTCCCCGTTCAGGATCGACTCGCGGCTGCGGATCGTGTTGGCCAGGATGTCGTGAATGGCGATGCGCCCGCCGCCGACCTTCGGCAGGAGCCGCTGGCTGACGATCCAGCGGATCGTATCGGCGAGACGCTGCCGGATCTGCCGCTCTTCCTCCTGGTCGAACATGCCGACGATCCGGTTGATCGTCTGGCCGGCGCTCACCGTGTGGAGCGTGCTCAGGACGAGATGCCCGGTCTCCGAGGCTTTCAGCGCCAGCTCGGTGGTCTCGCGGTCGCGCATCTCGCCGACCAGGATGATCTTCGGGGCCTGCCGCAGCGCGGCGCGGAGGCCATGGCCGAACTCGTCGAAGTCCGTGCCGAGCTCCCGCTGGTTGAACGTCGCCTTGCGGTTCGGATGCACGAACTCGATCGGATCCTCGAGCGTGATGATGTGCACGGACCGCGTCGCGTTGATCTCGCTGAGCAGCGCCGCGAGCGAGGTCGACTTGCCCGTGCCGGTCGCGCCGGTGACCAGGATCATCCCGGTTTTCTCGTCGGGCATCTTGCGGAACGCGTCCGGCAGCTTCAGATCCTCGAGCGTGGGGATCTGCGTCTCCAGCTTGCGCAGCACCACCGACAGGTTGCCGCGCTGCTGGAAGATGTTGACGCGGAACCGCGCACGGTTGCCGAGCGCGTAGGAGCTGTCGCACGAGCCCTGGGTCACCAGGTGCTGGCACAATCGGCGATCGCCATTGATCAGGTTCAGGGCGAAGATCTCGGTCTGAAACGGCGTCAAGCTCTCGATGGGCGGATCGGTCGGCACGCCGACGAGCTGGCCGGCCGCCTCGACCTGCAGCGGCCGATCCACCGTCACGTTCACGTCCGAGACGTTGTCGTGCGAGTCGAGCATCGCCGTCAGCAGGTCGTCGATCTCGGCTTTTCTCATGCGAGGACTCCGGCCCGGCGCCGCCTCACGACAGTTCGTCCGGAGCCGTCTTGAGGAAGGAGAGGAACTTCGTCTTGTCGATGCCCTTGTCGTAGGCGTCTTCCGGCGAGATGCGCTTGGCCACCAGGTGCTCCATGATCGCGTCGTCCAGCGTCTGCATGCCGAACTTCTTGCCGGTCTGGAGCGCCGACGGGATCTGGTGCGTCTTGCCCTCGCGGATCAGGTTTGCGACCGCGGGCGTGCACACGAGGATTTCCAGCGCGGCGATGCGGCCGCGCTTGTCGATGCGCTTGAAGAGGTTCTGCGCGACGACGAGTCTGAGCCCGCTCGAGAGACTGTTGCGGATCTGCGCTTGCTCCTCGGCCGGAAAGACTTCGATCACGCGGTCGATCGTCTTGGGGGCGCTCGACGTGTGCAGCGTGCCGAAGACCAGGTGGCCGGTGTTCGAGGCCTCGATGGCGAGGCGGATCGTCTCGAGATCGCGCATCTCACCGACCAGGATCAGGTCGGGATCTTCGCGGAGCGCGCCGCGGAGGGCCGCGGCGAAGGTCATGGTGTGCGTGCCGACCTCGCGGTGGTTCACGAGACAGCCCTGGCTCGGGTGCACGAACTCGATCGGATCCTCGACGGTGACGATGTGATCCTTCCGGTGCTTGTTCGCATGGTCCACGATCGCCGCCAGCGTCGTGGACTTGCCGCTGCCGGTCGGTCCGGTGACCAGCACGAGCCCCTTGTGGAGCATCGCCGCCTTTTTCAAGATCGGCGGCAGACCGAGGTCGTCCGCGGTCAGGATCTTCGTGGGGATCTGCCGGAACACCGCGCCGACGCCGTTCCGCTGCTGGAAGAAATTGGCGCGGAAGCGCGCGACGCCGGGGATCTCGTATCCGAAGTCGACGTCGCCGGTCTCTTCGAAGACCTTGATCTTGTGCTCCGGCGCGATCTCGTAGAGCATCGCGCGCAGATCGTCATTTTCCAGCGGATCGTACTTGATCCGTTCGAGCTCGCCGTGCAGGCGCACGATCGGCTGCTGACCGGCCACCAGATGGAGATCCGACGCGCCCTGGTCGAACATGAGCTTGAAGAACGCGTCGATCCTGGCCATGCGCAGTCCTCTACGAGGACGCCGGGCGGGCGCGCTCGCTCGCTCGACCGGGCCTGCGGGCGATCACGACTCGACGACGACCCCTGCTGCACAGCGGATCGTGCACGTTGCCCAGCGGCCGTAGCAGTGAGGTCCATCGATTGACGTTCATCAGTCCAGGGTCGAGATCGCGTGCCAGGAGACGACCATGAGGGCCGTGCTCAGGAGTCGCGAGCGCCTCGGCGCGTTGTAGACGATCTTGCCCTCGCCGGGATTCGAGCCGCTCACGTAGGCGCTGCCCCGCGCGATGACGTTTCCGGTCAACGCGGCGTTGCCCGAGTAATCGACGTTGCCCTGGAAGCTCGCGGGCGGGCTGTCGGTGGACGTGGCGAAGATCGTGCCGGTGAGCGGGGTCGTCGTGCCCCCGGAATTCCCGACGATCTTGATGTTCCCGGCGATCATCTGGAGCTCGTTCTTGTACCAGGTGTTGGTGGAGGACGCGCTGCTGTAGGAGTTGATGACCGGGTTGCCCGAGAGGTTGATCTGGCCGGAGTTCTGCACCGGGCTGCCGATGCCGCCGGCGATGAGCGTGGCGTTCCACGGGGTGGACGTGGACCCGCCACCCGTGATCCCGATCGAGTCGGTGGCGTAATACGCGCCGGCGACCGGGGTCGTCGATCCCCAGCCCAGGGTCCATTGTCCGGGATTGCTTCCATCCATCGCGAAGCCCGAGAACGGGTCGCCTGAGTTCCCGGAGCCGCCTTTTTTGTAATGGCCCTTCGTCTTCCCCAGGCCGCTGAGATCGATGTTGTTGCCATCGGCGTACAGCCCGCACGTCGTCGTCCGCGCGTCGAGGACGTAGTAGTCCGGCACCGTGTTGGTTTGCCAGAGGCCGACCAGGTTGTTCGATGAGGCGGTGGAGTACACCGGGATGCCGTTGCTTCCGCTGGTGCTGATGTTGGAGCACATGCTCGAGGTGATCGCCGGATCACAGTTGAAGCTGCAGCTGGCCGGCGAGCCGCCCAGGACGAGCGTCGCCTTCGTCGCGTAGTCCGCCGCCGTCGTGGTCGGAATCGGGACCTGCGGCCGGTTGCCGCCGCTGTCGGCCGCGTCCCCGACGTGCGAGCTGTCGGTACAGCCGGAACAGTTGGCGTCGGTTCCGGCGGTCGTGGCCGTTTGCAAGATGTAATCGTTCCCCGACAGTGTCACGCTCCCGTTGCCGTGCACGGCGCCCTCGTTACCGTTCACGTTCGCGTTCCCGGTGACCGTCACGTTGTTGGCCAGGATCCCGTACTGCCCGGCGAACTGGCGCGTGACGACGATGCGCACGACGCGCTTGATCCCGGCGGTCGTGGTACCCGTCGACTCGATCAGGAGCGTCGCGAACGTGATCGGCGTGTACGTGACGGTGTAGCTGCCGGTGCTGCTGGCTCCCAGCGTCTCGGATTCTGCGCGGCCACGACGCACGACGAGTTCGCGTTGAAGTAGGCGATCCCGCGCTCGGCGCCGGCCTCGGCGAGGCTCAACGCCTGGGCGCCGCGCACCAGGTTGGCGGCGATCTGCGGCTCCGTGGTTCCGAGAGCCAGCATCGCGGACGCGAGGGTCACGACGACGACCAGGATGACGAGCGCCAGCGGCAGGATGATCCCCCGCTCGTCGCGGCCGCGTTCGAAGCATCGTGTCATCGGGCGGTCTCCGTTACGGCGTCAAGGCCCGGGCCCGCGCCGTCAGCTCCATCTGCCGGGAGACGGTCTGGTCTCCCACCTTCGAGCTCACCGTGACGGTGACGATCACCGCCCGGATCGAGGAGAGCGCGCTCGCGCTCGGCGCACCGCAGCTCGAGTTGAGCAGCGTCCCCGTGTAGTTCATGTACGTGAGGCAGAAGTTGGTGACGCTGTCCGCGATGACGTCGCTGTCCTCGCTCCACGAGCTCGCGCTCGCCGGGCACGTCCCGTTGACCTTGCGGCAAAGCTTCTGGGTCCCCGAGTCCCACACCCA
>QHRT01000109.1:24785-40145 GCA_003220195.1 Candidatus Rokuibacteriota bacterium
ACGACGCGAGCTGATGCGTCTCGGCAATGGGTCCGTTGGCGAGCGTGACCTTGGTGCCGCAGGCGATGTTGGTGAGATCGCTCACGGTCATCGACGTGGCGCCGGCCGCGAGCGCCGCCGTGAGCCGCACCGGGTTGTAGCTCGCGTCGAGCGTGTTGTCGATGTCGCCGTTAAACGTGATGCTGGTGCCGGTCGCCGCGGTGATGGACGACGAGTAGAAGTTCCACGCGGCGCCCACCATGCGGAAGTCGCCGCCGAACTTGTCGACGATCGCCCGCGCTTGCACCAGCGAGGCCTCGTTGCTGGTCGCCCGCAACGTGGTCCGCTGCATCACCTGGTAGATCGTGACGGCGGCTCCCATGATCACGGCGGTGATCGCCATCACGATGATCATCTCGACGATCGTGTAGCCGCCGCTGCCGGCGGTCGGCGCCGCGACGGCGCCGGGCCGCGCCCGGCGCGCGGCGGATCTCGGAGAGCGCTCGAGCGCCGGCATCAGGTCGTCACGGCCGCTGCGCGATGATCGTCGAGAGGGTCACTTTTCCACCGAGCTTGGTCCCGACGTCTCCCGCGGCTTTGTAGGTGACGCTGACGGTGACGACGCGCGACGTGGCCGACGACGCGGGCAAACACGTGTCAAAGTTGATGACCTGGGTCTCGATGCAGATGCCCGACGTCACCGTGCCGCCGCAGCTGGTCGACGAGGACAGCACGGACGAGCCGATGGCGGGCAGCGGCGTCCCGGTTCCCCGCCACTGCGCGTCGTGCTTGAGCTGCTCGATCTTCTCCTGGGCCAGCATCGTCGCGGTGCTGATTCCGTTGCTGCGGTTGATCGCGCCCATTCCTCCGGTCGCGGCGGCGGCGACCCCCCCGCGCAGCTGCGTGGAGACGACCGTCGCCGCGCCCGACAGGCCGACGGCCAGGAGGAACATGGCCACGAGACACTCGAGGAGCGTGAAGCCACTCTGCGATGGTCGACGCAAGACGCCGCGCATCGCTTCCGGCGTCATGCGCATGATCCAGACGACGCGGCCACCGAGCTCCTCACGCGGCCCGTGCTGCCGACGATCACGTAGCGGACGGCGTTGCCGGTCGACGCCTGCAGCCCGATGGTTCCGCCCGTCCCCGTCCCGAGGAAGTTGAACGTGATCGTGCCCGTGGGCAGACACTGGATCCGCGCGCCGTTCTCGAGCTGCCGCCACCCGTTGCCGTCGGTGCCGGGGCCCGTCCATGGCGTGCAGGACCCACTCGTGCTGGGATTGCAGCTCGCCGGAGCGAGGAACCTGAGCTTGGCGGTGTCTTTGTTGAAGTCGATGCGATACGAGGTGCTGACCGTGATCGCGAGCTGCCGGGCCTGGTTCAGGTGATTGGCCATCTGCTGCGCGGCGCCACTGAGCGCCTGCGTCCGTACGAAGCTCACGAAGTAGAGCCCGACCGGCGCGGCGATGACGCCGAGCACGGCGACGACGATCATGAGCTCGGCCAGCGTGAAGCCGCGCGTCTCGAAGAGCGCTCTCGAGAGGTTCGCCGCGACGGGCGTCGAACCGGAGTCCGCGGCGCCGCGGCGCGCATGCTGACGAATCGTGTCGGTGCGATGGCGATGGCTCATGTCGTCGGCCCGAGCGTGAAGCCTCGAATCCGCGGACGGTGCACGGGCACGTTCAATGCCAAAGCCCTCGATCACCGCAACGGCCTTTCAGCAGTGGAGTTGCGGCCGCGGGCAGCCGGCGACGCCCGCATTCGCTTCGATTCCGGTGCTCATTCCGGCACTGCTCCGCGCATTCCGGCACTGCGTCAGCGCTTGCACCAGGTCCGTCGTGACGAGTGAGTCGTGCGCCGGGACCTTGGCGATCATCGACGTCTGGCACCCGGCGTGCACGGTTCGCCGGGACGCACGACCCGCTCGAGGGTCGTGAAACAATCGACGACGATGACCACCAGCTCCAGCGACGCGACGCTGCTCGAGATCCCCGTCCTCGGTGAGGACGCGTCCGCGAGCGTCCGCGCGAGCGGGCGGGTCGTCGGCGCCTGGAGGACGTGGGGCATCCCCGTCGCGCTCGCGTTGCTCGTGGGAGCGGCGTTCTTCCCGGCGCTCGGGAACGGGTTCGTCCGCTGGGACGACGCGGTGCTGTTCGACGACAACCCGCGCTACCGCGGTCTCGGCTGGAAAGAGCTGCGCTGGATGTTCTCGACGTTCACGATGGGCCACTGGGTGCCCGTCACCTGGCTGAGCCACGGCCTGGACTACACGCTGTGGGGCATGAACCCGCTCGGCTATCACCTGACGAACGTCACGCTCCACGCGCTCAACGCCGCGCTGCTGTACCTGGTCGCGCGACGCCTGCTCGGCCGGGCGATGCGGTTCGATGGTCCCGCGGCGCCGCTGGCCGCGGCGACCGCGGCGCTGTTCTTCGCGCTCCATCCGCTGCGCGCCGAGTCGGTGGCCTGGGCCACCGAGCGCCGGGACGTGTTGTCGGGATGCTTCTTCTTCCTCACGCTGCTGGCGCACCTTCGCGCGCTCGACGCCGGGCCCGCCGCGCGCCGAAAGCTCCGCATCGCCTCCATCGCGTGCTTCGTGCTCGCGTTCCTCTCGAAGTCGATCGTGATGACGCTGCCGCTCGTGCTGGTGCTCCTCGATTTCTATCCGCTCCGGCGCCTGCCGTGGGACTGGCGGGCGTGGCTCCGGCCGGAGTGGCGAGCGGTGTGGCGAGAGAAAGTCCCGTACGTCGCCGTGAGCCTGGCCGGTGGACTGGTCGCGTTCTTCGCGCAACGGACGTTCTTCACGCCGGTCGAAAAGATGGGATGGACCTCGCGGCCGCTCATCGCGTTCTACGGGCTCTGGTTCTACGTGTCGAAGACCACGCTGCCGCGCACGCTGTCTCCGCTCTACGAAGTGCCGGCGCGCATCGATCCGCTCGAGCCGCGCTTCCTCGTCGCCGTGCTCGGCGTCAGCTTCATCACCGCGCTCGTCATCGTCCTCGGCCGTCGGTGGCCGGCGGGCCTCGCGCTGTGGCTCTACTACGGGCTCGTGATCGGTCCGGTCAGCGGGCTGGTTCACGCCGGGTTCCAGCTCGCGCACGATCGATACAGCTACCTGTCGTGCCTGGGGTGGGCGCTCCTGGTGGGCGCGGGACTCGGCGCCGTCGTCCGCGCGCACCAGGAAGGGCGCGTACGACCCGGCATCGCGCGACTGGCCGGCGTCGTCGTGGCTGCGTGGCTCTTCGGGCTCGCCACGTTGACGTGGCAGCAGGTCCAGATCTGGAAGGACACCGAGACCCTGTGGCGTTTCGCAGTCGACTCGGAGCCGCGATGCGCGATTTGCCAGAGCAACCTGGGCGTCTACCTCCAGAACGAGCGTCTCTACGACTTGGCGCTCCCGTACTTCGAACGGGCGCTCGCGCTCCGGCCGGACTACCCGAAATATCACAAGGATCTGGGAACCGACCTCTTGAACCTGGGCCGCGCGCCCGAGGCGGCGGCGCACCTGCGAGGAGCGCTCGAGCTCGCGCCGGACGACGTGGAGGCGCTCAACACCTTGAGCGTCGCACTGATGACCCAGGGCCGACACCCTGAGGCGTTGGCCATCCTCGAGCGCGCTGCCCGGCTCAAGCCGGACGACGCGATGGTGCAGACGAATCTCGCAACCCGCGCTGGCGCGAGAGCCGACCGCGCCACGGCCGCACATCACGCTCGGGTTGATCTATCTCCGACTGGGACAGCTGGACGCCGCGCGCGCGCAGTACGAGGAGCTGGAAAAGCTGGATCCACGACTCGCGCTGCTCCTGGGCGCGGCGTTGATCCGGGACTGGTAAGCGTCGCGATGCCGGACGAAGCGGTGATCCTCGTCACCGTGGGCGTCTTTGGTCTCGTCATCGGAAGCTTCCTGAACGTCGTCATCGTGCGATTGCCGGCGCACCGGAGCCTCTGGCGTCCCGGGTCGGCGTGCCCGGGATGCGGAACCGCAATCACGTGGCGAGACAACATCCCGGTCGTGTCGTTCGTGCTGCTGCGCGGCCGTTGCCGTGCGTGCGCGATGAAGATCTCGTGGCGGTATCCCCTGACGGAGCTGGCGACGGCTGTCCTCTGGATGATCGCTTACGCGGTGTTCGGCTTCTCTTCGCGCTTCCCGGTCGCGATCGTCTTCCTGTCCGCGCTCGTGGTGATCACGGTCATCGATCTCACCCACCAGATCATTCCAGACGTCATCACGCTCCCGGGCATCTTGGCCGGATTTCTTGCCAATCTGGCCACCGGTTGGGTCTCGTTGGCGGAGTCGCTCATCGGCATCGCGGTTGGCGGAGGGCTCTTCCTCGCCATCATTGTGGTGTCCGGTGGCGGCATGGGTGGTGGTGACATGAAGCTCGGCGCGATGTTTGGCGCGTTTCTCGGATGGAAGGTCACGCTCCTCGCCATCTTCGTCGCGGTCCTGCTCGGCGGCACGCTCGCGGTCGGATTGCTGGTGACACGGCGAATGCGCCGGAAGGATCCGATCCCGTTTGGTCCTTTCCTTGCACCCGGTGGAGCGGTCGGTCTCCTGTGGGGTGACCGGATCGTTCAATGGTACGTGAGCGGATTCATCCAATGACACGCGAGAGCGAAACGACCCGAAAGGTTTCGAGAGCGCGATCACGCTCGGCGCGCGCCGGTGTCACGCTGCCGGAGCTCGTCGTGATGATCGCCGTGCTCGCCGTCCTGGGCGCGCTGAGCATGCCGGTCTTCGCCGGGTACGTGCGCACGTCGACGGTGAAGGCGGGCGCGCAAGAGCTGGTCGCGCTGCTGAACAAGGCCAGGCAGCACGCGATCGTGCAGAACCAGAGCGTGTGTGTCGCGACGGACGGGTCCAGTCCGTCGACGTTCGGCAGTCGCGTCAGGTACGTGGTCGGGACGACGAGCTGCACGTCGGTCGCGCCGACCGCGGCCACGTGCGCGCAAACCGGCGGCGCCACGCCGTGCGTCTGGATCGGGACCGGCACGACCGGCGACGGCTACATGGCCCAGGGTGAAAAATCCGGCGGACCAGGGAACGGCGACCGTGACCGTCGCCGTCTCCGGCCGCGTGAACATCTCCTACCCGTGACGATGTCGACGTGCGCGCTGGACGATCGCGGCGTGACGCTCGCCGAGACGCTGGTGGCCACAGCTGTCATCGGGATCGGCCTCGTCGCGCTCGCCGGGACGCTGCCGCTGTCGAGCTACGGGGTTCACGAAGGTCGAGCGCTGTCGACCGCGACGTTTCTCGCGGAGCAGAAGCTCGAGGAGATTCGCAATGCCGCCTGGACGACGACGTCGCCGACATCCCCCGCCGCGGTCGATTGTCTCGGCACCGGCGGCGCGCCGACGTCGACGACGTGCACCCGATCGCAGCCGACCCGCTGCACGTCCGGCTCACCGTGCACGACGTATGCGGACGAGCGTCCGTCCGAGATCGCGGGATACCCGGTGTACAGCCGCGCCGTCCGCATCTGGGATTGTGCGCAAGCGCCGGCACCGGAGACCGGCGCCGGCTGCGCGGGTGTGGCGAACGCCGGCATGCGGCTGGTACGCGTCACGGTCGGCTACGCGCCGATCGCGGCGGCGGCCGGCGCCGCCCGGCCCGCCGACAAGACCGCAACACTCGAGATGCTGGTGGCGACGCGACAGTGACGGAGCGAACGCGGGAGGGCCGAGTCGATGAACCGCAACCGAAAACATGCGCTGGCGAGAAGGTGCGGTACCTATACTGGCCGCGCAGACTTCATGAAAGGGCGTGGTTGACATGAAGTTCCCACGCGTCAAGGTTCCTGGCCTCACGCTCGGTGGGACGAAGGCGACCCCGTTCGGGCTCGACGTCGGGTCGAGCGCGGTCAAGGTCGTCGCGATCCGCCACGACGGGGCGTACACGCTCACCGGACTCGGCGTCGCGACGCTTCCGCCCGAGGCCGTCGTCGACGGCGCCATCAAGGACGCGGCGGCGGTCTCCGCGGCCATCAAGGACGCAGTGCAGCGGGCCGGCGTGAACGGGACGGACGTGGCGATCAGCATCTGCGGGCGCGAGCTGATCGTCAAGAAGATCCGGATCCCCGTCGTCCCCCAGAAGGAGCTGCACGACGCCGTGCAGCTCGAGGCCGAGCATCACATCCCGTTCGCGATCGAAGAAGTGTTCGTCGACTACCACGTCGTCGGCCAGAACAACGGCAGCATCGACCTGATCCTGGTCGCAGTGAAGAAGTCCAAGGTGACCGAGTACGTCAGCGTCGTCGAGGACGCCGGGCTCAAGGCCGTCGTGGTCGACGTCGACAGCTTCGCGCTCGGTAACCAGTTCGAGCTGAACAGCGCGGCGCAGCCGGACGAGGCCGTGGCGCTGATCGACATCGGCGCCTCCATCATGAAGACGAACGTGCTGCGCAACGGCGCGACCATCTTCGCCCGCGACATTCCCTTCGGCGGTAACCAGTACACGCAGGCGATCGCGCAACGGTTGTCGTTGCCGTTCGAGGAGGCCGAGGCCGCGAAGCTCGGCGCCCATTCGAGCGTCGACGCGAAGAGCGTCTCGCCGGTCATCGACGAGGTCTCGCACGAGCTGTCGCTCGAGGTGCAGCGGACGTTCGACTACTTCGCGTCGACGGCGGAATCCGAGCGCATCGCCAAGATCGTCCTCGCCGGCGGATGCGCGCACATCGCCGGGCTCTCGGACTACCTGGCGTCGACCTGGGGCATTCCGGTCGAGGTGGCGCGTCCCTTCGATCGGGTCATGGTCGAAGAAACGTATGCCGACGCGGTCGCCGCCGGCGGCCCCGCGCTCGCCGTCGCCGTCGGACTCGGGCTGCGCCGGCCAGGAGACGAGCGCACATGATCCGGATCAACCTCGCCCCACCCGACCAGCGGCGCCGCGACTTCGGATTCCACTTTCGCCTCCCCGAGGTCAACCTCGGGACGGTCTTCGCGGTGCTCTACGCGATCGCGGTCGTCGGGCTCGGCGCCTGGTGGTGGCAGCTCGCCGGCCAGGAAGCCGATCTGACGAGGCGTATCGCGCAGAACACGGCCGAGCTCGAATCGGTGAAGGCGCGCATCGGTCGCGCCGCCTACATCAAGGAGCACGTCGCCGAGCTCCAGAAAAGGCTCGACGCGATCCGGACGCTCACGAAATCCCAGAGCCGTCCGACCGTGCTGTTCGGGTCGCTGGCGGACATGATCCCCAAAGATCTGTGGCTCACTGGCCTCGAGGAGCGCGGAACGACGCTCAAGATCACGGGCACGTCGTTCTCCACCACGGCGCTCTCCGATTTCATGACGAACCTCCGATCGTCGGGCCGGTTCAAGGAGGTCGACATCGTGCTGTCCAAGCAGGACCTGGCCAAGACCCCGCGGCTGGTGACGTTCGAGGTCACCTGCCGCTTCGAGAGTTAGATGGCACTCCCGGCGTTCCTCGATCCGATCGTGACGCTGCCGAAGCAGTACAAGATGATTCTCGGCGTCGTCGGCCTCTGCGCCATCGGCGCCGCCGCGTACTTCCTGCTTCTCGGTCCCGGTCACGAGCGCGTCGCGAAGCTCGACCAGTCCCTGAAGACGCTCGAGAGCGAGCTCGCCCAGGACCGCGCGACGCTCGCGCAGCTCGAGCAGGCCAGACGGCTCGCCACGGACCTCGAGCAGAAGCTCCTGCTCGTCACGGCGAAGCTGCCGAGCGACCGGGAGATGCCGCCGCTCTACCGGACCCTGGTGGACGCCGCGTTCCAGTCCGGTCTCGGTGTCGCGCTCTTCCAGCCGAAGGAGCCGCGCGTCCAGGACTACTACAGCGAGATCCCGATCGTGATCACCGCCGAAGGCGGCTACCACGAGCTCGCCCGATTCCTCGATCGCGTCGCGGCGCTGCCGCGCGTGGTGACCGTCGCGGAGTGGAAGCTCGCGGGAACGGGCCGCTCGAAAGACTCGGTGCATGCGAATCTGACGCTCGCGACGTACACCTACCGCCCGGTGGGATCCCCGCCGGTGCCGAAGGCCGCGGAGGCCGCGGAGAGAAAAAAATGATGGCCCCGACGATCAACGCTCTGGCAATCGTCGCTCTCGCAGCGGCGGTGCTCTCGGCGTGTGGACGCTCTCCGGCGCCGACGCCTGTGGCCGCCGCCGCGTCCGAGCCGGCCGCTGCGCCGGCGTCCCCGAAATCCGAGCCCCCGAAGATCGCATCGTCCACGGCGCCCACGCCGGCCGCAGTGGCGAAAGCCGCGAGCGATCTGCTGGCCCCGCCGGCACGTCCGTACGACGCCCGGGGCCGGCGCGATCCCTTCGACAATCTCGAGCTTCAGCTCCAGCAAAAAGACAAGGAAAAGGGCCGGACGTCGGGGTTCACCGTGGCCTCGACGAAGCTCACCGGCATCGTGCGCGGTGAGTCGCTGCTGGCCCTGGTCGAGACGCCCGATGGCGTCGGCTACATCTTGAAACCCGGAGACACGCTCGGCGACGGCCGGCTGCTCGAGATCGCGCGCGACAGCGCCGTCTTCACTGTCGCGCCGAAGGGCGGCTCCGCGTCGCGCGTCACTCTCAAGATTGCGGCGGACTGAGCGAATGAAACGACGACCGCGCACGCTCCTCGGCTCTCTGCGACAGGCCTTGCTGGTGACGCTGATTCCCATGACGGCCGTGGCGCAAGCCCCCACGCCGCCGCCACCGCCCGCGCCTCCGTCTCCGTCGACGGGGAACGGACGCCTCATCTCGTTCGATTTCAAGGACGCGGACGTCGTGAACCTGCTCCGCATCCTGGCGGCCGAGAGCGGCCGCAACATCGTTATCTCGGACGACGTGAAGGGCAAGATGTCGCTCACCCTTCGCAACGTCCCGTGGGAGCAGGCGCTCGACGTCATTCTCGAGTCCCGCGGCCTCGAGAAGATCGACCGGGGCAACGTCCTCCGGATCGTGACGCGCGAGCAGCTCGCGAGGGAACGCGAGGCGGTTGCCCGGATCGAAGCCGCGCGCATCACGGCCGAGCAGGCGAAGTCGAAAGCCGATTTCGAGCTGCGCGAAAAGGCCGCCGATGCCGAGTTGAAGGAGCAGCAGGCGCAGCAACGACGGCTCGCGACCGAGGCCGCCATCGCAGAGCAACAGGCGCGCGGCCCACTCCGTGAAGAGACGATCCGGCTCGCGTACGCGGATCCGGATGAGGTCGCCCGGACGCTGTCCGGAATCCTCGGGATCGCGTACTCGCCGACCGGAGTCGTGTCAGCCGCCCCCGTCGTGCCGCCGGCGGGTCCGCCTTTTTCCGCGCTCTACGGGCTGCAGCCGCCCGCGCCGTCTCCGGAATTCGGCACGGTGCCGCCGGCGGAAGTCCTGGCCAAGGGCATCACGATCCGCCCGTATCGGCCGACGAACTCGATCTTCATCCGCCACTACGAGAAGGATCTGGAGCGCATCAAGAAGCTCGTCCGCGAGCAGCTCGACGTGCCGCTACCGCAGATCAAGATCGAGGCGCGGATGAACGAGCTCTCCCGCCGCGACCTCTTCGACATCGGCGTATCGTGGAGCGGCGGCGGGGCCCGGCAAGCTGGTCGGAACGTTCTCACCACCCAGGGCGTCAACCCCGGGCAGGGTCCCAACTCCGTCTTTGCGGCAGCGCCAGGAACGCCCGGCGCGGTTCCCCCACCCAACACGCTCCCTGTCGCCAGCGGCCTCGGGTTGCCTGCTCAGCTTCCAATCAGCAGCCTCACCGGCTTGCCGCTCGGCGGCAACATCGTCAACCTGCCGCTGCAGACGACCGGGCTGCCGACCGCGGCGATCGGCTTCGGGATCATCGGCACGAACTTCAGCCTGAATCTGGCGCTGGAAGCCCTCGAATTCCTGAGCAAGACCCGTTCACTCTCCCGGCCGGAAATCGTGACGGTGGAGAACGCCAAGGCGTCGATCTCGCTCGGCAGTGAGATCCCGTACGCCACCGTGAGCTCCGCGGGTACCCAGGTCCAGTTCAAGGAAGCCGTGCTGAAGCTGGAAGTCGTTCCGACCGTGATCCGGGAGACGGCCGCGACGAAGATCAAGATGAAGGTCGTCATCGAGGACAACTCGAAGGGGACCGACGTCTCGTCGGGCAGCGCCGGTGGCTCGCTGCCGTCGATCAACAAGCGCCGCGCCGAGACCGAGGTGGTCGTGCGCGAAGGCCAGTCGCTCGTGATCGGCGGAATCAACCAGCGGACCGAGGTGCAGACCACGAACAAGGTGCCGATGCTGGGCGATATCCCGGTGTTCGGCTGGCTCTTCAAGACGCGGAGCACCGCGGTCGATCCCGATCGCGAGCTCGTCGTCTTCATCACCCCGTCGGTCCTGCGAGATCCGACCCGAAGCACCGCCCCGAGCATTCCGCCCGCTCGCTGAAGTTTTCACCGGGAAGGCCGCGCGGCCTTCCCCGGTGACGTCGGCTCCACATGGTAAGCTGGGGCCGCATGCTCGTTCCCGTCCAGCTCGGCGCTCGCTCGTACACGATCGTGGTGGAAGCCGGCGGTCTCGCGAAGCTCGGCGATCACCTCCGTCCGCTCGGCCTCGGCTCGAAGACCGCGCTCGTCACGGATCCGGTGATCCGACGACTCTATGGCGACACGGTCACCGACAGCCTGAAGAGCGCCGGGTTCTCGGTCGCGCACGTCGAGATTCCCGAGGGCGAGGGAGCGAAGACCCTCGCCGTGGCCGCGCGATGCTGGGACGAGCTCCTGGCCGCCCGGCTCGATCGATCCTCGACGGTCCTGGCGCTCGGGGGTGGCGCCGTCGGCGACCTGGCCGGGTTCGTGTCCGCGACGTACATGCGCGGCATGAATTTCGTGCAGCTGCCGACGACCGTGCTGGCGCAAGTGGACGCGTCCATCGGCGGCAAGACCGCGGTCGATCACCCGCGCGCGAAGAACCTGATCGGCGCGTTCCACCAGCCGCGCCTGGTGCTCGTCGATCCGCTCGTCGTCCGCACGCTGCCGGAGCGCGAGTTCCGCTCGGGGCTCGCCGAGATGGTGAAGCACGGCATCGTGCTGGACCTCGCGTACTTCGAGGAGATGGACGCGGGCGTCCCCCGTCTGCTCACCCGCGATCCGGATACGCTCGAGCGCCTCATCGGCGGCTCCTGCCGGCTCAAGGCCGGTGTGATCGAGCGCGATCCCGAAGAGAAGAGCGATCTGCGGTTCGCCCTGAACTACGGCCACACGATCGGCCACGCGCTCGAGGCGGTGACCGAGTACGGCAGGTGGACGCACGGCGAAGCGGTCTCCCTCGGCATCGTCGCGGAGGCGCGCCTGGCGCGGCGGCTGGGCGTCGCGTCGGCGGACGTCGTCGCGCAACAGGAGCGCGTGCTCACGGCGCTCGGGCTCCCGACCCGCGTCGGCCCGATCGACGTCAGCGCCGTCGTCGCCGCGATCGGGCGTGACAAGAAAGCGCGTGACGGGCGCATCCCGTTCGTGCTCGCCCCGGCGATCGGGACGTTCAAGCTCGTCTACGACGTCACCGCGGACGACGTGTGCGCGGCGCTCGCGGAGGTCGCGTGACGGTGCGCGAGACGCCAATGGTGGCCGGTGACGAGACTCAGCTCGAGGCCGCGATCAAGCGCGCCGAGGAGCGACTCGCCCGAGAGCCGGACTCTCTCGTGTTCGCCCAGCTCGCCGATCTCTATCGCAAGGCGGGCCGGGGGGAGGAAGCGATTGCGGTCTGCCGCAACGGGCTCGCGCGCTATCCGCATTACACGACCGCGCGCCTGATCCTGGCGAAGAGCCTCGTCGCCGGAGGCGCTCTCGACGACGCGATCGCCGAGCTCGACGCCGTGCTCGCCGCCAACCCCACCGACGCGCCGGCGCATCGACTTGCCGCCGACGTCGAGCGGCAGCGCGGCCGCATCGACGCGGCGATCGCCCACCTGGAGCAGGTGGCTCGGCAGGATCCGGCCGACCGCGACACGCGGACGATGCTGGCGCTGCTCTCCGCCGATCCGGCCGCGTCGACCGCGACCGCGCTCATGCGGGTGCTGCGCGACGACACGTTCATGACGCCGTCCTTCGGCGCGCTCTGCCTCGCCGAGGGATGCGCGGACGAGGCGGTGGTCGTCTTCAGCGGGATCCTCAGGAAGGATCCCGAGCACCCCGACGCGCGTGCCGGACTTTCCGCCGCGCTGCGCGCGCGATCCCGACGGAAGGGGTAGCGCGATGCAGGTCTCCACCGCGGAGTTCAAACGAGGGCTCAAGATCGTCTTCGATGGTCAGCCGTACGCGATCGTGGACTTCCAGCACGTGAAGCCCGGCAAGGGCGGCGCCTTCGTCCGGACGAAGCTGAAGCACCTGCGCGCCGGCCGCGTGATCGACAACACGTTCCGGGCCGGTGAGAAAGTGGAGCTCGTCGACTTCGAGGAAAAGCACATGCAGTTCCTCTATCGCGACGACCGCTACCACTTCATGGACACGGAGACGTACGACCAGGTGTCGCTCTCCGAGGACGACGTGGGCAACGCGCGACTCTATCTCAAGGAGAACACCGAGGTCGACGTCCTCTACATCGACGGCGCGCCGGTGACGATCGAGCTGCCGAACTTCGCCGAGCTGCGCATCACGCGCACCGATCCGGGCGTGCGCGGCGACACGGCGCAGGGCGGGACGAAGCCGGCCACGCTCGAGACCGGCGCGATTGTCCAGGTCCCGCTCTTCCTGAACGAGGGTGACGTCGTGAAAGTGGATACGCGGACCGGCGAGTATCTCGGCCGCGTGGCGGCAGGCTGATGGGCGTGCCGCGGCCGGCACGGAGCGTGCCGCGGCCGGCACGGAGCGTGCCGCGGCCGGCACGGAGCGTGCCGAGGCGGGCGCGGCGCGCGGGACGAGGCACGGAAATGTCGACGGCGATCGTCGGGATGGTTCGTGATCTCGGCTCCGTCCTGGCCGAGCTCGGACTGACCGAGGTCGAGGTCACGTGGTCGGGCACGACCGTTCGCGTGCAGCGATCGGCGCCGACGGCCGTGGTGGCGCACGCGGCCGCGCCACCGGTCGCGCCGGCGGCAACGGTTTCGATCGCGGAACCGGTCGGCGCATCGGCGGTCACCATCGAGGCGCCCATGGTCGGGATGTTCTACCGCGCGTCCTCACCGACCGCCGAGCCGTACGTGCGCGAAGGCGACGGCGTCAAGCCAGGCCAGATCGTCTGCATCATCGAAGCGATGAAGCTGATGAACGAGATCGAGTCGAAGGTCGGCGGCCGCATCGCGACGGTGCTGGTCGAGAACGGTCAGCCGGTCGAGTACGGCCAGCCGCTGTTCACGGTCGATCCGCTCGCCTGATTCACGTTGCCCGCGCGGCGTTTCTCCGACACACTCGGGCCATGGCACGGCGCTGGGTGCTCTCTGCCGGGGTGCTCTTCGGGTTGACGCTCACGTTGCCCGCGGTGGGCCAGGGTCAGATCGGCCTTCCCCCGAATTCCGTTCCAGCCGGTCAGTTGAATCTTTCCCCGAATACGCCTCCATCGATCCCGACCCCGAACAACCCGCCGACGAACGCGAGTGGCCCGTACCCGATGATGCCGACGTGGCCGTTTCCCGCGGCCGACACCGGCCAGCTGATCGGGTACATCCAGGTCCCGCCGCAGGCGATGACGATCCAGGTTCTGGCGCCGACCCCGGAATCCCTGCCAGCTCGCATGGAGCGGGAGACCGTCGAGATCCCGGGATACGTCGTGACCGAGACGACGACCGGGTATCTCCTGCCTGAACGATGGACGCTGGACCATCTGAACGTGGGTGTCTACCAGTGGCGCAGGCTTCCGCCCGAGTTCCGGAAGAAGTGATCGCGACGCGCTCCACATGTTCCAGAAGCTCCTGATCGCGAATCGCGGCGAGATCGCCCTCCGGATCCTCCGCACCTGTCGCGAGCTCGGCATTCGAACGGTCGTCGCCCATTCCAAGGCGGATGCGCAGTCGCTGCCCGTGCGGCTCGCCGACGAGTCGATCTGCATCGGTCCGGACGACGCACGCTCCAGTTATCTGAACATTCCGGCGATCGTGTCGGCCGCCGCCGTCACCGACAGCGAAGCGATCCATCCCGGATACGGCTTTCTCGCGGAGAACGCCGCCTTCGCCGATATCTGTCGCTCCTGCTCGATCACCTTCGTCGGCCCGTCGCCGGAAGCGATCCGCCTGATGGGCGACAAGGCGCAGGCGCGCCAGCTCGCGCAGCAGGCCAGCGTGCCGATCGTGCCGGGCAGCGTCACGCCGCTGCGCGACGCCGACGACGCCCAGGACGTCGCCGCGCAGATCGGATATCCGATCATCTTGAAAGCGGCGGCGGGTGGAGGCGGGCGCGGCATGCGGGTCGTGCGCGACCGCGAGAGCCTGCCGCAGGCGTTGGCCGCCTGCCGCTCCGAGGCCGGCGCCGCGTTCGGATCCGCGGACATCTACTGCGAGAAGCTGATCGAAAATGCGCGGCACGTCGAGGTGCAGGTCCTCGGCGACAAGAACGGGATCCGTGTCCACCTGGGCGAGCGCGACTGCTCGGTCCAGCGGCGACACCAGAAGCTACTCGAAGAGTCGCCGGCGCCGGGTCTGGGCGCGGAGACCCGGGCCCGGCTCCATCGCGCCGCGTTGACCGTGGCCGGCGCGGTCAACTACGTCAGCGCCGGCACGGTCGAGTTCCTGGTCGACGACAGCGAGAGCTTCTACTTCATCGAAATGAACACGCGAATCCAGGTGGAGCATCCGGTGACGGAAATGGTCGCCGGCATCGATCTGATCCGGGAGCAGCTGCGCATCGCCTTCGGCGAGCCGCTCGGCTACCGGCAAAGCGACATCAAGTTGAGCGGCCACGCGATCGAGTGTCGCGTGAACGCAGAGGACCCCGAGACGTTCGCGCCGAGCGCCGGGCGCGTGACGACGTGGATCCCACCCGGCGGGTTCGGCGTGCGCGTGGACAGTCATCTGATGGCGCCGTACGCGGTGCCCCCGTTCTACGACTCGCTCCTGGCGAAGATCGTCGTGCACGGCCGCGACCGCGGCGAAGCGATCGAGCGGATGCGCCGCGCGCTCGCGGAGACCGTGCTCGAAGGCGTGAAGACGACCATCCCGTTCCAGAAGAAAGTCCTCGGCGACGCCGCGTTCGTCGCCGGGCGCTTCGGCAGCGCCGATGCGGCGCGGCTCCACGGCTGAGGCCAGTCGCGGGAAGCCCCCTGCCGAGTGGTCTATAATGCGCAGCAAATTCCTCCCCCGTGTCCAGGAGGCGAACGATGACCACCCGGTGGATTCGACCGTGTCTCGTGCTCCTGCTCGTCCTCGTGGCGGCTGTCTGGCCGACCGGCTCGAGCGTTCTGGCGCAGGGCAAGGGCACCGTCAAGGTCGCGACGCAGAGCCCCCTCAGCGGCGGTCAGGCCGCGCTCGGTGAAGGCATCAAGCTCGGGACG
>QHRT01000280.1 GCA_003220195.1 Candidatus Rokuibacteriota bacterium
TCACGCCCTCGGAGAAGCCGAGCAGCGTGTTCGGCGCCAGGATGACGCCGATCTGGGCATTTCCCGCGGCGAGCTGCTGGACCACGGCACTGCTGCCGTTGACAACTTGAAGGTCGAGGTCGATGCCTTCGTCCTTCAGATACCCGAGCTCGTTCGCCACGCTGATCGGGAAGAACGTGATGCCGATCCTGAACGGCAGCAGGACCCGGAACTTCTTCAGCGGCGGCGCCGCCGCCGGCCGTGTCGGATCGACGGCGCCGAACGCCCACGTGAGCGCGACCGTCACGAACACCGCGAGGGCGATCCTCTTCATGATCGAGACTCCCTTCCAGGCCTTAGCCGGTGAAGTGGCTCCGCCGCCAGAAGACGACCTTCCGGTCCAGGTACTCCATCAGTCCGTACAGCACGAGGCCCAGCACGGACACGACGATGATCACCGCGAAGACGAGATAGACCTTCAGCTCGAAGCTGAAGGTCGTGATGAGCGTGCCGAGGCCCTCCTTCGCCGTCACGAACTCGGCGACGAGCGCGCCGATCAACGCCAGCGTCAGCGAGGTCTTCAGACCGGCGAAGATGCTGGGGAGCGCCGTGGGCCACGCCAGCTTGCAGAAAATCTGGCGTCGCGACGCGACGAGCGAGCGCATCAGCAAGGAGGCGTTCTCCTCGACCGACTCGAGGCCGACCACGGTGTTGATCACGACCGGGAAGAACGAGATCGCGATCGCCATCACGATCTTGGACTCCATCCCGAAGCCGAACCAGGTGATGAAGATCGGCGCCAGCACGACCTTCGGCATGACCTGGAACGCGACGACGTACGGATAGACGACTTCCTTGAAGAGCCGCACGTTCACCATGACGATGGCAAGGAGGATCGCCGTAACGCCGCCGATCACGAACCCGATCAGCGTCTCGGCGGTCGTCAGCCAGACGTGCTGCGGAAACCACGACGCGGTGAAGAGAATGACGAGCCCGTCCCAGACGCGGCTCGGCGGCGGCAGGACGATCGGCGCGACCCAGCCGGCGCGACTCACGCCCTCCCACAGCACGAGCACGACGACGAAGCTCAGGGGGGACAGGACGAGGCCGGGATGATCGCGCAGCTTGCTCACCGTGCCACTCCGAGGTACTCGCGGACCTCGAAGACCGTCGCGGCGAATTCCGGTGACTTCATCAGATCGATCGAGCGCGGTCGCGGCAGCGGAACGTCGATCACCGCGAGCACGCGCCCGGGCGCCGTGCCCATGACCACCACGCGATCAGCCAGGAACACCGCTTCCGCGATGCTGTGCGTGACGAACACGATCGTCTGGCGGCCTTCCTGCCAGATGCGCAGGATTTCGAGATTCATGCGTTCGCGCGTGAACTCGTCGAGCGCGCCGAACGGCTCGTCCATCAGGATGATCGGCGGATCGATGACGAGGACGCGGGAGAGCGCCGCCCGCTGCTGCATCCCCCCCGACAGCTCGCGCGGATACGCTCTCTCCCGGCCCGCCAGCCCGACCAGATTCAGAATCTGTCGCGCCTTCTCGGTCGCGGCGCGCCGCTCGAGCCCGAACACTTCGATCGGGAGCAGCACGTTCTCCAGAACCGTCCGCCACGGGAAGAGCACCGGCGCCTGGAACATCACGCCGATGTCGCGCCGCGGGCCGGCGACCTCGCTGCCGCCGACGGTGATGCGCCCGGCAGTCGGGTCGAGCAGTCCTCCGATCAGCTTCAACAGCGTCGACTTGCCGCACCCGCTGGGACCGACGAAGGCGACGAACTGCCCGGGACGGATATCGACGTCGACGTCACGCAGCGCTTCGACGCCGGCGCTGCCGTTCCGGCTCGCGAACAGCTTGGTGACGCGCCGGACCTCGATGGCGCCAGTGGTGGCCGGGGCGCCGGCGATTGGCTCATGGGCTCGGAGCATCGGGCTCAGCCTGGCGCCGTCACCTTCGCCTTGCCGCTCAGGTACTCCTTCGACAGCTCGTCCCAGGTCAGGCGCTCCGGCAGGAAGACGGTCGGGGCGGGAACGATCGGTGGTGTGACGCCGAGCCCGAGTGGAGGCGTCCCGTGCTCGCGGAGCGCCGTGACGGCGGTCAGCAGAAGCCGCCGCATCTGGATGATGGTCAGATCGCTCGGGCCGAGGTGCTCTCTCGTGCGATCCATGATCGCGCCCATGCCCTCGGTGCACACGCGGTCCTGGGCCCAGATCCCCCGGATCCCCGAGAAGGAGACGGTCCGCTGCACCTTGCGATCTTGAAGATAGTCGTTGCCGCGATTCGCGCGAGGCATCCAGGCGCCGGACGGCTCCGACGTCGCCGGCAGGTAGCCGTCTCGCGGGACGTGCGCGCCGAGGCCGTTCGAAAGGCGCGCGAGCTCCTGCTCCGTGAACGGCCGCGCGGCCAGGTACTGGATGCGCCAGACGAGCGTGTGCTCGTCGTCCACCGGGACCCAGGCGTTGCAGTGCAGCGGGCTATCGACCGACCCGGGCACGAAGACGTAGAACGGCAGGACCAGCTGCGTGAACCGCCAGTACGCGCGCTCCGACCTGGCATCGCGTCGCGCGCCCACGATGAGCCCGTAGTCCGTCTTGCGGACGAACATCTGCGGAACCTTTTCGTGCGCCTTGATGCTCGGCTCGAGCGCCGCGTCGGTCAGGTATCGATCGGAGAGCGGAACTCCGGCCGAGCCCTGATAGTCACCCGGGCCTGTCGGATCGAGCGGTGAGTGCAGGAACGAGATGTGCGACGGATCGAGATCGCCCTCGAGCGCCTGCGCATAGTTGCACTCGAGGTACTGCTTGGTGATCAGCTTGTGCTCGACCGGCAGCTCGGTCCAGTCGAGCTCCGGCGGCGGGAGTGGCTCGGCCAGCGGCCCCAGATAGGCCCACACGATCCCGTTCTTCTCCACCGACCGGTACGCGGTCGTCCGCACCTTGTCCTTGTAGTCGCTGCCGGGCGGCACGTTCGGCATCTCGAGGCAACGCCCGCACGTGTCGAATTTCCAGCCGTGGTAGATGCAGCGGAGTCCACCCTCTTCGTTGCGTCCGAAATAGAGCGGCGCGCCGCGGTGCGGGCAATTCGCGCCGAGCAGCCCCACGCGGCCGTCGGTGTCACGGAACGCCACGAGATCTTCGCCGAGCAGGCGGACGCGCACCGGCGGACCATCCGGCTCCGGCACCTCCGCGCTCAGCAGAGCGGGGTGCCAGTACTGACGCATCAGGTCGCCCATCGGCGTGTCTTTCCCCACGCGGGTCAAGAGCTCGTTCTCTTCTCTGCTCAGCATGTCGCGACCTCTTCGGCGCCGGACGAGATGGTTTGGTACCGCGGAGGGTCCTGACATTACCTCGTCTCGGCGCGGAATGGAAGCGGGGTATCATCCGTCCAGCGGACGCGCCGCCAAGGAGGACGCGATGGCGAAGCAAGGATTGAAGGTGCTCGACAGCGACATGCACTGCATGGAACCGGCGGACCTGTGGGAGCGCTACATCGAGCCGGCCTACAAGCCGTTCGCGCCGCGCGGGCTTCAGGAGTACATCGCGGATCTGCGCATCGTCATCGACGGCAAGACGATGCCGCGACATTCGTCCTTGCGGCTCCGCGGCAAGAACGGCGAGGAAGATCCGTTCCACAAACGTCGCGAGCGCTTCCGGTCCGCGGCGGAGCGCGGCTGGAACGGCGCGACCCAGCTCGATGCGATGAACACCGAGGGCATCGATGTGGCGGTCGTGTATCCGTCACGCGGTCTCTTCGCTCAAGCGATGGACGACCTCGACCCGGCGTTCGCCGCGGCGATCGCGCGCGCCTACAACAACTGGCTCGCCGATCACTGCAAGGCCGACCCGAAACGGCTGCTCGGATCGGGAATGATCTCGCCGCACGACGTCCGCGACGCCGTGGAGGAGGCGCGCCGGTGCGTGGAAGAGCTCGGCTTCCGCGCGGTGTTCATGCGGCCGAACCTGGTCAAGGGCCGGAACTGGCACGATCCCTACTTCGAGCCCCTGTGGGCGGAGCTGGAGCGGCTGCAGGTACCGCTCGGCTTTC
>QHRT01000281.1:0-3496 GCA_003220195.1 Candidatus Rokuibacteriota bacterium
TCTCCGAACCCCGGCCACTCCGGCGCGAGCACGCGATAGCGCCGCGCGAGCAGATCGAGGAACGGATTGTCAGCCAGGAACCCACCCGCGCCATGAAAGAAGACGACCGGGGCGCCGGATCCCGCTTCGAAGACGCGAACCCGCAGGCCGCGCGAGGTATCGATCCAGCGTAACTTCATACCGGCCCGAGTGCGGGAAGACGCTCTTCGGGCCGTCGGCGCTCCTGGATCGGCATCGGCTTCGGCATCCAGCGAACGTCGTCGCGCCACTCGGGCCAGATGTCCCGGAGCTTCGGCATCACGCGCTCGGCGAAGAGCTTCGACGAGTGACGAGTCTTCTCGTCGGGCATGTCGTCGTTGTGGAACAGGCAGAAGAGCTGACCGACGCGCAGCCCCTTGATGCACTCCTCGAGCTGCTGGCGCACGGTCTCCGGGCTGCCGGCGACGACGAACCTCTCGTCGAGGAGCTGCTTCCACGTCAGGTGCTGCAGCACTTGCAGCCCCGTCTTCTGGAACGCCGAGAGCGCGCCGAACTTGATCGTGTTGATCGTCCGGTAGCCGGGCGGATCCGCGAATGGCGGATGGATGTGCAGGCACCGGTTGAAGAAGTAGAGACAGTGCTCGGCGTAGAGACGCTCGGCGTCGGCATCGGTGTCCGCGACGCAGATGATCTGCGCGAAGCCGGCTCGATACGGAGACTCGTCCTTGCCGCGCTTCGCGACCCGGTCCCAGTAGCCGTCCATCAGCGACTTTGCGCGGAGGTAACCGAAGAACGACAGATACGAGTAGTTGTAGTCGTGGTCGAGGCAGAAGTCCCACGTCTCGATCGAGCCGCCGCCGGGAATGTAGATGGGCGGATGCGGCTTCTGGATCGGCTTCGGCCAGCAGTTCACCCAGCGGAGCTGCGTGTACTTGCCGTCGAAGGCGAACGGCTCGTCCTCGCGCCACGCCCGCATGATGAGGTCGTGCGCCTCCCGGTACTTGTCGCGCGTGAGCGCCGGGATTTGCCCGTAACAGAAGTTGGTGTCCATCGACGTGCCGACCGGGAAGCCGGCGACCAGCCGACCGCCGGAGATGACGTCCAGCATCGCGAACTCCTCGGCGACGCGGATCGGCGGATTGTAGCCGGCGATCGAGTTGCCGATGACGCAGATCGCCGCGCGCGAGGTGCGGCGGGCGAGCGTCGCGGCGATCAGGTTGGGCGACGGCATGAGCCCGTACCCGTTCTGGTGATGCTCGTTCACGCCGATGCCGTCGAACCCGAGCGCGTCGGCGTACTCGAGCTGGTCCATGTACTCGTGATAGACGTGGTGGCCTCGCTGCGGATCGTAGAGGCGGCTCGGAATATCGACCCAGACGGACCGGTACTTCTCACGGAAGTCCGGCGGCAGGTACGGCCACGGCATCAGGTTGAACCAGGTGAAGTTCATGGATGCGCCTCTCCATCGTTCGACTGATCAGCCGACGTGCGTGGATGATAGCGGATTCTTGACACCGGTCCCCGCGGGTGTTGTCATCTCGCCACCAGTCGCGGACCGTGACTGCCCGAGGGAACAGGAGGAAGTGATGGCACACCAGAGCTCCCGAGCCGTGGATCGTCGAGCATTCCTTAAACTGGCGGGCGCGGCAACCGGAGCGGCCGTCGCCGGCGGGATCCCCGGGATCGTCGCCGCCCAGAAGGCGCCGAGCTTCCCGAAAGGCACCAAGCTGAGCATCCTCGAGTGGGTCAGCTTCGTGCCGGCTTCCGACGTCGAGTTCAAGCGTCTCGCGGCCGAGTTCGGCAAGCTGGCCGGCGTCGAGATGACCGTCGACCTGATCAACATGAACGACCTGAATCCCCGGATCGCGTCGGCGATCGAGACCAGGTCCGGGCCCGACATCATCATGATGATCAACAACTGGGCCCACCTCTACTCGGGCGGCCTCGCCGACGTCGGCGACCTGGCCGAGGAGGTTGCCAAGCGCGACGGCGCGTTCTACGAGTTCGTCAAGACCGCGAACTTCGTGGACGGGCACTGGAAGGCGGTGCCGCTCTGCTCGGTCAATCCGACGTGGAACTACCGGGAGGACTGGTTCAAGGAAGAGGGCGCCGCGAAATTCCCGGACACGTGGGACGAGCTCAGAAAAGTCGGGACCGCGCTCAAGAAGAAGGGCCGCCCGATCGGCCAGGCCTTCGGCCACAGCCTCGGCGATCCCAACCAGTGGGCGTACCCGATCACCTGGTGCTTCGGCGGCGCCGAGATCGACGACAAGGGCAAGGTCGTCATCAACAGCAAGGAGACGATCGAGGCGTTGAAGTTCACCGTCGCCTTCTGGAAGGACTGCCTCGACGACGGCGGTCTCGCCTGGGACGACTCGAGCAACAACCGCGCGTTCCTCGCGGGGACGATCGCGGCCACGATCAACGGCGCCAGCATCTACTTCGTCGCCAAGCGGCAGTTCCCCGACATCGCCAAGGCGATGAACCACGCCCACATGCCGAAGGGCCCGGCGGGCCGCTTCTACTCGCTCGGGGGTCAGGCGCGCGCCGTCATGAACTATTCGAAGAACCAGCAAGTCGCGAAGGAATTCATCCGCTGGTTCATGGATCGGCCGCAGTACGACAAGTGGATGACCACGAACGACGGCTACGTCTGCGGCCCCACGCCGTACTGGGAGAAGCACACGCTCTGGGAGAAGGATCCGAAGCTGGTGCCCTTCAAGGAATCGTCGAAGTTCGGTCGCTGGCCCGGCTATCCGCTGCCGCCGAGCCGCAAGGCCTCCGAGGCGCTCGTCAAGTACGTCCTCGTCGACATGTACGCCCAGGCGATCAAGGGGATGAAGCCGGAGGATGCCGCGCGATGGGCCGAGGGTGAGCTGAAAAAGGCGTACGCTTAAGCAGCCATGGCTGAGCAGAGGATCGAGCCGATCCTGGCGGAGGCAGCGCGGCCCGGCGCCGCCGCGCTCCCCGTTCCCATCACGGTGGCGACGGCGCGGACCCGCCGCCGCCCACCCCGGCTCAGCCAGCTGCTGGAGCGCGAGCACATCCTCGCGGCCGTGCTCCTGGCGCCGACCTTGACGATCCTCACCGTGTTCATCGCGTATCCGTTCGTGCTCGGCGTCTGGCTCGCCGTCAGCGACAAGGTCGTGGGGCGCCCCGGAGCTTTCGTCGGGCTCCAGAACTTCGTGGTCAATCTCAACGACGCGATCTTCCTGCGCGCCTTCCAGAACACGTTCATCTACACGTTCATCGCGACGATTCTGAAGCTGGCGTTCGGCATGCTCGCGGCGCTGCTGCTGAACAACCACTTCAAGTTCAAGAGGATCGTGCGCGCGTCCATGCTGCTTCCCTGGATCGTGCCCACGGTCCTCAGTACGCTCGCGTGGCAGTGGATGTTCGACGCGACGTTCAGCGTCTTCAACTGGGTCCTGATGAACGCCGGCCTCATCAACAAGAGGATTCTCTGGCTGGGCGACGGCACGCTCGCGATGGGCTGCCTGATCACCGTCAACGTGTG
>QHRT01000281.1:3513-17182 GCA_003220195.1 Candidatus Rokuibacteriota bacterium
CTGCAGACCGTGAACCCGGATGTCCACGAGGCCGCGGAGATCGACGGGGCCAACGCCTGGCAGCGCTTCTGGCGCGTCACCCTGCCGCTGATCAAGCCGATCATGCTGGTGGTCGTGCTCTTCTCGATGATCGCGACGTTCGCCGACTTCCAGCTGATCTACGTGCTGACGCGCGGCGGGCCCTACAGCAGCACGCACGTGTTCGGGACGTACGCCTACGAGATCGCCATGCGGGCCGCCAAGCTGGGCCAGGGCGCCTCGATCTCGCTGTTCCTGTTCCCGTTCTTGCTCACGGTGATCATCTTCCAGCTCTGGTACATCCGGCGGAGCGATTAGATTAATTACATGGGTGAGCACGAGGCGCGCCCCCCCAAGCCCCCCGTCACTCGAAACCGGCCCGGGACACCCGGGCCGGTCCTCGGGTTCGGGTTCGCGCAGAGGGTCTGATGGCCGTTCGCTACGGCAGCCCGCTCAAGCGCGCGATGACGTTCTACGTCCCGCTCGTCCTGATGGTCGTGCTGACGCTGTTTCCCTTCTACTGGATGGTGATCACGTCGATCCGGCCGGACGTCGAGCTCTACAACGTGAAGTCGAATCCGTTCTTCACGTTCCATCCGACGGTCAAGCACTTCGAGTACCTGTTCGATCTGACGCTGTTTCCGCGGTGGGCCTGGAACACCTTCTTCATCGCGAC
Source organism: Candidatus Rokuibacteriota bacterium (assembly GCA_003220195.1). Lineage (GTDB taxonomy): Bacteria > Methylomirabilota > Methylomirabilia > Rokubacteriales > CSP1-6 > AR8. The sequence goes on from QHRT01000281.1 coordinate 4,208, forward strand.
GGTGTCGACCGCCATCTCGCTCTTCTGCGGCTTGCTGTCGGGATACGCGCTGGCGCGCCTGCAGTTCCGGTGGGCGCCGCCGCTCGGGACGATGATCTTCATCACGTACCTGGTCCCGCCGACGCTGCTCTTCATCCCGCTGGGCGACGTGGTCAAGACGTTCGGTCTCGGCGACTCGCCCTGGGCGCTGATCCTGACCTATCCGACGTTCCTGATCCCGTTCTCCACCTGGCTCCTGATGGGCTACTTCAAGACCATTCCGCGAGAGATCGAGGACTGCGCCCGCATCGACGGCGCGAGCCGCATCCGGGCCATGGTCAGCATCACGTTTCCGCTCGCCGTTCCCGGAATCCTGTCGGCGGGCATCTTCGCGTTCACGCTGTCGTGGAACGAGTTCCTCTACGCGCTCGTGTTCCTGTCGTCACCGCAGCAGAAGACGATTCCGATCGGCGTCTTCACCGAGCTGGTGCGCGGCGACGTCTTCTACTGGGGCCCGCTGATGGCCGGCGCGCTCCTCGGCTCGATCCCGGTCGCGCTCGTCTACTCGTTCTTCGTCGAGCACTACGTCACGGCGCTGACCGGCGCCGTGAAGGGGTAAGTCGGGCGGGCTCACGCGCCGCGCGCGGCGGCGCGGATCGAATCGTCCACCTCGACCTGGTAGGCGTCGGCGAGCGCGTTGGTGCGGTTGAACACGCCGACCACCGCCATCAATTCCCCCAGGACCTCTTCGTCGGCGCCGAGCTTTCGCGCCGCCGCCGTGTGCGAGTTGATGCAGTACTCGCAGCCGTTGGTGGCGGAGACGGCGAGCGCGATCAGCTCTTTCGTCAGCGCGTCGAGCTTTCCCGGCCGCATCGCCGCCTTCAGACCCTCCCAGACGTCGCGCAGGAGCGGCGGGTGACTGGCCAGCGTCCTCCAGAAGTTGGGAACGCGATCGATCGATCGCGTCTTCATGATGTCGTCGTAGACCGCCCGCACCTCGGGCGCGGCGTCGGCGTACTCGACCATCTTCACGGTCGGCATGACGGTTCCTCCCCGAGCACCACGGCCATCAATCCACCTCGGCCCGGATCTTCGTGTGGAGCGCGCCGAGCGCGTCGATCATGGCGTCGATCGACCGCGCGCCCGCCTGGAACACCGCCGTCGCGTTGATCGCGGCCCACCCGAAGCCGAGGTCTCGAAGCTCCGCCACGCGGCCGGCGACACGGCCGTGGTCGGTGTAGCACTTCTTCCCCTCCGCGTCGCGCGGCGGTGGCGCGGCCCTGCTGCCGAGCCCGATCGTCGACGGATCACGACCGGCAGCCTCCGCGTGACGACGGATCGACTCGGCGATACGCCGCCTCCGATCGTCCGCCGACCCAGATCGGCAGGCGCCCGCCCTGCGGCGGCTTCGGCTCCATTCCCATCGCGACGAGTCGATAGTGCTTGCCCGCGAAGTCCACCGGTCCGTCGCTCCAGCAGGCGCGCAAGAGCTGGATCGCCTCGTCCATGCGCTCGCCGCGTGTCTTGAAATCTTCGCCAAGCGCCTCGTACTCCGACTCCTGCCACCCGACACCGACGCCCAGCCGGACACGGCCGCCCGACAGCGTGTCGAGCGTGCTCACCTGCTTCGCGACCAGCGTCGGCTGACGCTGCGGCAGCACCAGCACCTCGGTGCCGAGCGTCACGCGCGATGTCACGGCCGCGACGTACGACAGCGTCATGAACGCTTCGAGGATCGGCATCGCGGCGGGATACGGCCCCGGCGGCCGACCTTCCCGCGGGAAGCCCATGACGACGTGGTCGAACATGTCGATGTGGTCGTAGCCGATCTGCTCGACGGCGCGAGCCAGACGGACGACGGCCTCGGGACCTTCGCGATACGACACGCTGGGGAACTCGATCGAGAGTTTCATGGCGCGTGCATTAACGCGCGGCGATGCCCGCCCGTCAAGGCGCTGAAGTAAAATGCGCAGCAGCTAACCGAGCGCGGCATCGAGGAGCGCCACGGCTTCGCCGGGGTGTTCCGAGCGTTGGGGGCTTGGGGGCCATCCGGGCCCCCATGTTAGGCGGAGGAGGTCACATCATGTCGAAGCTCTCGAGCATCCAGTCGTCGGAGCAAGAGCTGATCGCTCCCTCGACCGGGGTCGAGCCGCGGAGCAAAGCGGTGCCGCACGTCTGGCACTGGCGGGACCTGCGGCCGCAGCTCGTGCGCGCGGCGGAGCTGGTCGGCACCGAGCAAGCGGAGCGTCGCGTCCTTCGCCTGACGAACCCGGCGCTGTCGAACTTCTCCGCGAGCACCACGCTCGTCGCGAATCTGCAGATCGTGATGCCCGGAGAGATCGCTCGCGCGCACCGGCATTCACCGGCGGCGCTCAGGTTGATCATCGAAGGGCGGGGCGGTTCCACCATCGTGAACGGCGAGCGCATCGCGATGTACCCGGGCGACCTGGTGCTGACGCCGAACTGGACGTGGCACGATCACGCGAACGACACCGACGGGCCGATGATCTGGCTCGATGGCCTCGACGCGCCGCTGGTGCGGATGCTCGAAGCCAACTTCTACGAGGAGTACCCGGAGGAGGCGCAGCCCGCCGACTCCTCGGTCTCGAAGTACGGCGCCTGGTCCCTCCGGCCTGCGTGGGAACCGCCGCCGGAGGCGCGGTACTCTCCGCTCTGGCACTATCCGTACGCGGACGCTCGCGCCGCGCTCGAGCGGCTGGCCGCTCATCACCCGGGCAGCCCGTTCGACGGCGTGATCCTCGAATACACGAACCCGACGACCGGTGGGCCGGTGATGCCGACGATCGCGTGCCACATTCAGCTCTTGCGGCCGGGCGAGCACACGAAGTCACACCGCCACGTCTGCTGCACGAACTATCACGCGGTCGAGGGCTCCGGCTATTCCGTCGTGGGCGAACGGCAGCTCGACTGGGAGGAGAAGGACGTGTTCACGGTCCCGACGTGGACGTTCCACGAGCACGTCAACACCGGCCGCGTTCCGGCGGTGCTGTTCAGCTTCACGGACGCGCCGGTCATGAAGGCGCTCGACCTGTACCGCGAAGCGGAAAAGGCATAAAGGAGCGATTGCCATGGCGCAGACGATGAAGGTGTGGTTCACGGTTCCCGGTCCCGAGGGCGCGAAATTCGAGTTCCGTGACGCTCCGGTTCCCGCTCCCGGCGCCGGCCAGGTGCTGGTCGCCGTGCGCGCCGCCGGCACGAACCGCGGTGAGCTGATCCGCGGCGCGCAAGCGCGCTCCGGTGACGCCGTCCGCGCCGGCACCGAGTTCGCCGGGGAAATCGCCGAGCTCGGTGACGGTGTGAGTGGCTTCCAGAAGGGCGATCGCGTCATGGGCCGCGCGGCCGGAAGCTACGCGCAGTACGTCGTGGCGGCGCGGCGCGCGTTGATGCGCATCCCCGACGGTCTCTCGTGGCCCGAGGCCGCCGCGATTCCGAACGTGTTCGTCACCGCGCACGACGCGCTCGTGACCAACGGGGGCATGACCAAGGGCGAGTCGGTGATGGTCACCGCGGCGCCGTCGGGCGTGGGGACGGCGGCGATCCAGATCGCGCGCCAGCTCGGCGCGGATCCGGTCATCGCCACCACGCGAACACCGGCCAAGGCGCAGGCGCTGCGGGAGCTCGGCGCGCACGAGGTCGTCGACACACGCGACGCCGGCTGGGGCGACGCGGTGCTCCGCAGGACCGGCGGCCGCGGCGTCGACGTCATCATCGACCACGTCGGCGGCTCGATGCTGGCCGAGAACATCCGCGTGCTGGCGCTGGAAGGCCGCCTGGTCAGCGTCGGCCGCAACGCGAGCCGGGTCGGCGAGTGCGATCTCGACGAGATCGCCCGCAAGCGCGCACGCATCATCGGCGTGACGTTCCGCACGCGGACGCCCGAGCAATCGCTCGCGTGCAGCGAGAGATTCGCCGCGCACCTGCTCGACCTCTTCACGACACGCGCGCTCAAGCCGGTGCTCGACCGCACGTTCCCGTTCGACAAGCTGACCGACGCGCACCAGTACATGCTGAGCGATGCGCAGACCGGCAAGATCGTGCTGATCGTCTGAAACGCGAGGCCGGCTCGCGATTCAGTCCAGCCATTCGAGCCACCGGCCGTGGTGGTCGCACCGCGCCAGCAGGCGTTCGTCCGCCCTCCCCTGGGACCACGTCGTGAGCGTCAGCTGCGGCACGGGGGCACCGAGCCATTCGGCCGACACCCGGTACAACGTGCGCGTCCTTGCCAGCGACGCGAGCGCCATCGTGAATCGCTCCCGCTGTTCCGGCGAAAATTGATTCACGGTATGGCTGTGAAAGACGCAGACCGGGATCTCGGCGGGGATCTCGGCGAGGATGTCCGGCAGCACGACGACGCCGTCACCTGACACGAGCCGCGGCGGATCCCGCCGCGCGAGCGCGACGGCCGTACGGAGCAGGTCGGCGCGCTGCCTCTCCTCCGGCCACACGAGTGCCTCGAGCCAGCGCACGGCATCCGCGTCCATGACGTCGACCGGATGGAGATCGACGCCGACCCTCGCGGCGATCGTCGGCAGCTGCCGCGCGAGCGGAGGCCTCCCGTCACCACGCAGCTGGCAGGTGATCAGAACCGGCGATTCGAGGGCGCCGTACACGGCCTCATCGTCGTAGCGATACGCGTAGCGATCCCAGAGGAGATTCAGTCCCGCGCTGGCGCCGATCTCGATCAGCGCGAGCGGCCGTCCGCCGGCGAGGCGCGCCACCGCCGCGAACGCCGGGAACAGGTACGCACATCTTCTGACTTCGTTCGTCTGCACGCGCCGCGACTCGAGCAGCGCCCTGATCTTCTCGGCGTGGCGCCGGCAGAACGTGCGAAACCCGGGATACGCGTCGCCGGGCGGCCTCGCCGCAGCCGTCAGGCTCGGGTAGAACTCCGCGAGCGGTGTCTCGGGCTCGCGCATCAGGAGAACGTGCACGGCAGCGAACAGGAGATTCGGCGCCGGTTGTCCGGGGGCGGCGTGCGCCGCGAGCTCCAGGATCTCGTCGTGATCGGCGATGGAGTGCGCCAGGCTCTCGTAGAGCGGCGAGGCGCCGCGGCACTCCACCTCCGCGAAGCGCACGAATTTCTGCGCGAGGGCCCGCGGCTCCCCGATCACCGACGGTGGTTCAGACGAGCTTGCGACTCACGAGCTCGTTCTTCAGATACGCGTAGTAGATCGGGGCGGCGACGAGCCCGGGGACACCGAACGCGGACTCCATCAGCAGCATCGCGAGCAGGAGCTCCCACGCGCCCGCGTGGACCTGGCGCCCGACGATCTGCGCGTTCAGGAAGTATTCGAGCTTGTGCACGACGATGAGGAACACGAGCGACGCGACGGCCACCTCGAACGAGACGCTGAGGCTCAGGACGACGATCATCGTGTTCGAGATCAGGTTGCCGATCACCGGCAGCAATCCCGTCAGGAACGTGACCGCGATCATCGTCTTCCCGAGCGGAAGGTGCACGCCGCTGAGCGGCAGCGCGACGGCCAGATAGAGTCCCGTCAGCGCGGTATTGATGGCCGAGATGCGCACCTGGGCGAACACGACGCCGCGAAAGGCTTCCCCGAGGCGACCGGCACGCTCCTCCATCGCCCGGGCAAGCGGCCCGCGCGCGCCGAGCGGCCGCGCCTCGCGGAGGGCCACCAGCGCGCCGATGGCGAGTCCCACCAGCATGTGGAGCAACGTCCGGCCGACCTCGGCGCCACCGCGCTGCACGGTCTCGGCGTGGCCCTGCAGCCACGCAACGACCACGGCCCTCAGCTCGTCGGTGTCGGCGGGAAGCTGCGCCACGAGCCAGGGCGGCAGCTTCGTTTGCCAGGCGTCGAGGATCTCCGCCATCTTCTGCAAGAGCGCGTCGGCCCCGCCGGCCCGGCGAAAGAACGCGAGGCTCCCGGTCACGGTGAGACCGATCAGGACGACCAGGGACAGCGCCAGCACACCGATCGCCGCGACCTTGGCGTGCTCGCCCCGAATTCTCAGGATGTGGAGGCGCGGCGCGAGCACGTGCACCAGCTCGTAGACGAGGAGTCCGGCCAGCAGCGCCGGCAACAGGTGGAGCGGCAGGGCAAGGAGCAGCAGCGTGGCGGTGATCAGCCAGGCGGCGACGTCGTAGGCCACGGCGGCTCGCGAGGTCAGCTCGTGGACACGACCGGGCGCGCGGCGACCGGCTGTCTCACGGGCTCCTCAGACCGTGTACGCGGGGATCTGCCGGTGGAACATCGCGAAGATCATCTCCCAGTCGCGCGCCGCCGCGCGGGCGTGGAAGATGTCGCGGTTCGGCAGCGCGTAGCCGTGCTGCGCGCCGTCGTGGATCGCGTAGCGATACGTGACCGGACACGGGCGCAAGAGCTCGCTGAGCTCCTTGATCATCGTGAGCGGAGCGTACGGATCCGTTTCCGCGAATCCGCAATAGAGCTCGCCCCGAAGCTTCTGCGCGAGACGATGCGGCGAGTCGGCCGCGTCGCTGATGAGGCTGGTGCCGTGCAGACTCGCCCCGGCGGTGATCCGCGTCGGAAAGTGGCCGGCCACGCACAGCACGTGGCGGCCGCCCATGCAGTAACCGATCGCCCCGACGGCGCCCCCGCGCACCGGCTCGCCCCGTCCGAGAAAGTCGAGAATCGCGCCGGTGTCGTCGACGACCATCTGGTTCGAGAGGCGACGGCCCGGTGCGATCACTCGCTGCCGGCGCTCCTCGTCGAGCGCGTGGAGGGAGATCATGCGATTCTGCGCGTCGCGGAACTCGTGCGCGACCTTCCCTTCCCGGTAGTAGAAGTCCGGCACCAGGCAGTAATAGCCGACCGTGCCCACGCGGCACGCGATCTCGAAGAGCTCCTCGCGCACCCCCCAGATGTCCATGTAGAGGATGACCGGCGGAAACGGTCCATCCTGCTCGGGATACGTCACGAACGTCGGCATCCGGCCCGATGGGCGTCGCTCTCAACCGATCGCGTTCAGGACCTTGCCGCCGGCCTCGACCGACTTCGCGGCGACCAGGACGACCGCGAGCACGCACGGCGCGGTTCCGCGATTCACCCAGTTGTGGATGGTTCCCCGCTGCACCATGACGTCACCGGCCGCGAGATGCACGGTGGAGTCGTCCAGCTCCATGTCGATCTCGCCGGAGATGACCACGATGGAGTCGATCGAATCCGTGCGGTGCATGCGCCGCGCGACCCCCGGCGCGAATTCGATGACGCGGAAGATCGCGCCGTTCTCGAGCGTGGTGCCGACCTTGCGTGCGCCCTGGTCTGAGCTGCCGTCGTTGTCGACCGGGAAGCCCTCGGTCGTCCACACGTTGCACGCCGTGGCGCCCGGACGGCCCGACGTGAGGTTCGTCGAGACCTCGTCGATCGTGACGATGGCTTTGCCGCTGGCGTCGTGGCCGGTGATCACGCGTCGTACTCGAAGTGGCATGAAAGACCCCCTCTCAGAGCCGAGGCATCCCCGACTGACGAGCCCGGGCTTGCAAGAGCCGTCCGCGCGCGGCCTCGTCCTCCGCGTAGCGAGCGTTCACGATCGCCGCCGCCACCGGCGTCGCGATCGTCGCCAGCATGATCCGATGGAACGCGCGGAACGGCGCGCCACGTCCCGCCAGGACGATGAAGCCCACCAGGTCACGTCCGTGCGCCAGCGGAGCCAGCAGCAGCGTGTCGTCGGGGCCGAGATGGAAGAGCCGGTACACGGGATGCGACGCATCGAGTCCGTCCATGACGAACGGCTCGCGGCTTTCGCGCAAGACGGCGGCAATGGGACCGCTGCGCGCGATCGAGAGCACCTGCGCATCGTCCGCCGCGATTCCCATGACGTGCACCACGTCGCACTCTTCCTGGTACGGGCTCCACAAGCAGATCGCGCCGGCGTCGACGTGGGGCAGCGCCGGCAGCAGTCGTTCCAGCACCTGCCGGCCGAGCTCTCCCGTGTCCTGCACCGCCGCGATCACGTTCACGATCTGGTACATCGTCGTGTGATGCTGGTCGGCCTCGCGCAGGCGCGCGTTCTGCATCGACAGGAGCCCGCCCAGGATCGCACTCGCGCTGCGCGGATCGGCTTCGAGGAAGCGATCCAGGTCGCCGCGGGAAATGCGCAGGACGCGGAGAGGCTGGCGCGCGCCGGTCGAAGAGCGCCATCTCGCCGAACACGGCGCCCGGCTCGAGCATCGCCAGGTCCTTCACCTCGCCGGCCTCGCCCTCGAGCGTCTTCTGCACGACCGCCATCCCGTCCAGCACGAGGAACATCGCGTCGCCCTCGGCGCCTTCGTCGAAGACCACCTGGTCGGTCGCGTATTCCTCCTCGTGCGCGATGCGCGCGAACGTGTCGAGGACCTCGTCGTGGAGGCTCGCGAGCACCCGCACCTGCCGGAGACGCTCGAGCGGCGACTGTCCGTTCATCGCGCGCTTCCCGCTACCTCCAGGCCGACGCCGGCGGCATGCCTGTGGGCCGGCCGACGTCGAGATACTTGCGCATGGTGTCCGCGTCGCTCGCCTTCGCCAGCGCGGCGTCCATGCTGACCTTTCGCTCGCGGACCAGGCCGGCCAGCGCCCGATCCAGCGACACCATGCCGGCCTTCGCGCTGGTTTCGATGACGGTGTAGAGCTGGTGCNNCGAGCGGCCACGCGTCCGTTGCCGTCCGCGCGAGGCAGCAGCGTCTGGGAGATCACGCCCTGCAGCACGCCGGCGAGCTGCACGCGCACCTGCTGCTGTTGATAGGGCGGGAAGACGTCCACGATCCGGTCGATCGTCTGCGTCACGTCGGCCGTGTGCAGCGTGGCGAACACCAGATGGCCGGTCTCGGCCGCGGTCAGCGCCAGCGCGATCGTCTCGAGGTCGCGCATCTCGCCCACCAGGATGACGTCGGGATCCTGGCGCATCGCCGCGCGCAGGGCGTTGTTGAAGCTGTGGGTCTGGTGCCCCACCTCGCGCTGCGTGATGATGCACGACACGGCCTCGTACACGAACTCGATCGGATCCTCGATCGTGATGACGTGGTAACGGTACTTCGTGTTGATGAGCTGCACCATGGCCGCCAGCGTGGTCGACTTGCCGCTGCCGGTCGGGCCCGTGACCAGGACCAGCCCCCGCGGCAGATGACAGAGCTCGATCATCGCCGGGGCCAGCTCGATCTGCTCGACCGTCGGCGCGCTCCGCAGCACGGCGCCGGCACCGTTGTTGTGGAGCAGAACGTTGACCCGGAAGCGCGCGACGCCCGGAATCGCGTGCGACGCGTCGAGCTCGAGATGCTCTTCGAAGTGCTGCTTCTGCTCGTCGTGGAGGATCGAGTACACGAGCGTCTTCGTGTCGGCCGCGCTCAGCGCAGGAGCCTCCAGCGGGCGCAGCTCGCCGTTGATCCGCACCATCGGGGGCAGGCCGACCACCACGTGGATGTCGGACGCTCCCTTTCCGACCGCCTCTTTCAGGATCGAGACCATGTCCATAGTGGCGCACACCTCCGCGTGAGTGTCAGCCGAGCTTCGGCATGACGTGATCCGCGAACCGCTGCATCGCGCGCTCGACCTCGTCGCGCGGCAGCATGCAGCCCTGGTCGAACCAGCAGATGATCTGCGATAGCCCGAACTCGTCGCGCGCGGCCTGGAGCCGGTCGACGACTTCCGCGGCGTCACCGAAGACGCCCTGGTCGCGGCAGAATCGTTCGAACGGGAGATTCGCGATCGTCTCCCGGATCATCCTGAGCCGCGGGAGGTGATCGCCGTAGGACTCGGGCAGCTGCGAGAAGATCGCGTGGAGATTCTGGTAATAGCGGAGGACGCCGGGCCGCATCGCGTCCTTCGCCGCGCTGCCGTCCGCGCCGACGTGCACGGGCAGCATCAGCGCCATCTGATCCGTCTCCCACCGGTGACCGGCTGCGGCGAGGTGCTCGCGATACAGCGTCATGTATTCGGAGAGCTGCGGGAGCGGCGTGGTCGTCGTCCCGGAGTAGATCGGAAGCCCCAGGTCGCCGATGTGAGCGAAGCTCTCCGCCGTGTGCACGGCCACGCGGATCGGCGGATGCGGCTTTTGCACCGGCTTCGGCACGACCGACACATCGTCAACGTCGTAGAACCGGCCGTGGTAGCTGAAGCGGTCCTGCGTCCACGCGAGACGGATGATCTCGAGAGCCTCGTCGAAGCGGGCGCGGTTCTCGGCGACGGGCACGCGGAATCCGTGGAACTGGGTCGGGATCGAGCCGCGGCCGACGCCGAACTCGAGCCGCCCTCCCGAGAGCAGATCTGCCGTCGCGGCGTGCTCCGCGCAGCTCAACGGATGATGGAGCGGCAGCAGCGTGACCGCGGTGCCGATGCGAATGCGTCGCGTCCGCTGCGCGATCACCGGCACCACCATGAGCGGCGCCGACAGGAGCGAGAACGCGCCGCCGAAGTGCAGCTCGGCCAGCCACGCGACGTCGAACCCGAGCTCGTCGGCAATCGCGATGAGATCGAACATCTCGGCGTAGCGTTCGCCGTGCGTCTGGCCCGTCGCTTCCGGCGCCTGGAAGAACACCCCGAATCGCATCGTCGCAGCATACGCGGGAACCCGTGCGCTGCGCTACCGGCGTCGAAGTGCGATACTCCCGTCATGGCCGACACCCTGTGCGCCGCGTGCTCCAGGCCGATTCTCCCCACGGACAATCAGTCGACCGTCGAGCAGGTCGACGCCTGCACGGCGGCGGTCGAGCGCGTCACCTATCATTCGACGTGCTGGGAGCGGAAGACAGCGGCGAAGACGTCGGCCGCCAGGAGCCCGTCGTAAACGGTGGTCGAGGAGCGCCACGGCTTTGCCGGGGCGCTGCCGAGCGTTGGGGGGTGTGGGGGGCCATGTCAGGCGCGTCCTCGCGCCTCTCGGGGCCCCTCACCTAGGTGTCAGCGGCGTCGCGCCGGATCGAACGGACGAAGGTCGACCAGTGACGCCGCGCCCTCGGTGATCAGCTCCGCCAGCGCCAGGCCCGTCGCAGGCGCGTTCAGCATGCCCCACGGTCCGTGGCCGGTCGCCACGTACGCGTTCGCCGCGTCCGGAACGCGCCCGATCACAGGGAGTCCATCAGCGGTGACCGGGCGGTAGCACGCCTGGCGACGATCGATCCGCGCAGCGGCCAGCGCCGTGGATACGCGACCGGCCGCGCGCGCCAGCGTCTCGCACGCGGCGTCACTCACGGCAACGTCGTCCGGAGAGTCCGGCAGCGGCGCGGGATCGGCCATGCCGCAGACGTAGACGTCGCCGTCGGGCCGCGGAAAGATCTCTGGCTCGAGATTGCGGCCGTCCGCGGTGCGGTAGTCGACGAAGAGCGCGTGCGCGGGCACGTCGGCGCCGACGAGCGTCACGCTGTAGCCCTTCAATCCGGTGACGCCCGGCAGGCGCAGTCGACGAGAGAACCGACCGGTCCAGGGCCCCATCGCGAGCACGACCGCGTCGGCTTCGAGGATCTCGCCGCTGACACGGACTCCGTGGGCCACGCCATCCCGCTGGATCACGTCTTCCACGACGCCCGTCCGCAGCACGGCGCCATGACCTCGGGCCGCATCCACGAGCGCCGCGGTGAAGCGCGCCGGGTGAATCTGCGCGGTGGTCGCGGTGCTACCGAGCAGGGCGGTGACGACGCCGTCACCGTCGAGCCACCGTGGCGCCTCGACGCGATGACGGCCGGCCGGCGCTCCGCGCTCGCGCGCGACGAGCATGAACGTGTCCATGCGACGGTAGCCGTAATCGGTCCCGACCTCGCGAGGCAGCTTCGCGTGGAGCGCGAAGCTCGCACGGGCCAGCGGCTCGAGCGGGGAACCGTCGCACCAGTCGAGCGCCAGGAACCCACCCGACTTCCCTGACGCGGCGCACGCGACGCCGGAGCGCTCGACGACGGTGACGGCGACGCCGCGACGCGCGAGGAAGTACGCGACCGACGCGCCGACGACGCCGGCGCCACAGACGACGACCTGCCGCGGGCTCGTCATCGTCGCGCCGTCGCCAGGTTCACGAGCGCGCTCGCGCGCCGGCGGCGAGCGCCTGGCCGAATCGGGCGATGTCGCGCAGCGGCTGGTCCCCCGCGAACCAGACGCCCAGCTCGGTTGCGCCGGCGTCTCCGTACGCGGCGCACCGATCGACGCACTCGTCCGCGGTGCCGGCGATGGCATACCGATCCAGCAGCTCGTCGTCGATGACGCGCGCCGCGGATTCGCCGCGCGCGAGAAGCTCGAGAAGTCTCTTGAACTCATCCGCAGTGAGCCCGTTGTAGTCGCGCACCGCCGATTGCGTGGCGGCGGTTGCGCGGCCCTCGTGGCAATACGTGACGAGCATCTGCCCGACGGCCGCCTTCGCGCGCCGTCGCGCCTCGTCGGGATCGTCGTCGATCGCGCAGGTCACGTACTGCACGACCTCGGCCGGCATCGGTGTCCCGGCCGCCGCCGCTCCGCGCGCGACGATGCCGACCGCGCGGCGCGTGAAGGCCGGCGGCGACAGGTTCGAGATCATGAGCCCGTCGGCGATGCGACCGCCGAGCTCGAGCGCGCGATCCCCCATCGCCGCCATGAAGATCGGCACGGCGCTTCTCCGGAGATCACACTCGAGCCGGACCCCGTGCGCGGAGAATACGGGTCCTTCGTACTCGACGGTCTCGCCGCTCAGCAGGCCGGAGACGATGTGGATCGCGTCTCTCACCGCGGCGACTCTTCGGGGCGGCGCGATCCCTATCTGCGCGAGCCGGATCCCGGAGCCGATGCCGAGCACCGCGCGACCGTCTGAAAGCTCGTCGAGCGCTGCCATCTCCATCGCGATCAACGTCGGATGTCGGTTGAACGGATTGAAGACGCCGGCGCCGAGTCGGATCGTGCGGGTCGCCAGCGCGCTCGCGGCCAGGGCGGCCATCGCGCCGCGCGCAAACGGATTCTCGGCGAACCACACCGTCGTGAAGCCCGCCTCTTCCGCCGCGCGAGCCTGCGCGCCGCAGTCTCTGGCGGCGAGTCCTCCGTGAACACGGAGCGCGATGCGGATCAAATG
>QHRT01000598.1:0-1718 GCA_003220195.1 Candidatus Rokuibacteriota bacterium
AGGCAGCGGGCCGAGCAGTTCCTCCGCCAGGTGGGCCTGCGGGAGTTCGCGCACAAGCATCCGCACGAGCTGTCGGGCGGCATGCAGCAGCGCGCCGCCATCGCCCGCGCCCTCTGTCTCGGCGCGGACGTGCTCTTGATGGACGAGCCCTTCGCCGCGCTCGACGTGCAGACACGGTTCCACATGCAGAGCTTCCTGCTCGACATCTGGCAGGGCTCCGGCAAGACCGTCGTGTTCGTCACGCACCACATCGACGAGGCCGTGTACCTCGCGGATCGCGTCGTCATCTTGACCGCGCGGCCGGGCCGGCTCCTCGACCAGGTCGACATCGGGATACCCCGGCCGCGCAACGTCATCAGCCCCGACTTCGAAAGGTATCGGGCGCTGTTCGTCGAGCGGCTCCGCTCCGAGGTGACCCGCGCGTTCCAGGAGCAGGAGCTCGCCGAGATGCTGGACACGCGCATCAAGTAATCGCGCGTTCGCGGGCGTCGCGCGTTCGCGCAGGGGAGAGCAGTCATGGCGTCTTCGCTCATTCGCGGCAAGTACGTCGTCGCCAGAGCCACCAGTCGCACGGACGTCAGCGTGATCGAGGACGGCGCCGTCTTCCAGCGAGACGGAACGATCGTCGAGATCGACCGCTATCAAGACGTCGCCGCGAAATACCAGCCGGACGCTGTCATCGGCTCGCCCGGGCACGTCGTCCTGCCGGGCTTCGTGAACAGCCATCACCACGTCGGCGTGACGCCGTTTCAGCTCGGGTCACCGGACTATCCGCTCGAGCTCTGGTTCGCGAGCCGCATGGCGACGCGCAACGTCGATCCGTACCTCGACACGTGCAGCACCTCCACGGTCTCCGCATCGCGCCGATCGCGCGGGTGCAGGCGACCGCCGAGCAGGTCCTCAAGGCCTACGAAGACGTCGGCATGCGCGTCTCGTACTCGTATGCGCTGCGGGACCAGTGCCGGCTCGTGTACGAGGCCGACGAAGCGTTCCTGAAACGCCTGCCGCCGGCGCTCGGGGCCGAGCTCGGCGAGGCCCTCAGGTCGCAGGCGATCCCGTTCGAAGACAACCTCGGGATGTTCGTCGACCTGTGGCAGCGCTGGAACAAACGTGACCGCGCACGCATCCAGCTCGCGCCGGCAAATCTCCACTGGTGCTCGGACCAGGCTCTCAAAGGATTACAGGATCACGCGACGAAGTATCGCGTCGGCATGCACATGCACCTGCTGGAGACCGCGTATCAGAAGGAGTACGCGCACCGCCGCTCGGGCGTGACCGCCGTCCGCCACATCGAGAACATGGGCATGCTCGGTCCTCACATGACGCTCGGCCACGGCGTGTGGCTGAACGAAGACGACATCGAGCGCGTCGTCTGGACCGGCACGATGATCTGCCACAACGCGAGCTCGAACCTGCGACTGCGGAGCGGCGTCGCGCCGCTCAATCACTGGATGAAGGCCGGCGTGACCGTCGCGCTCGGTCTCGACGAGGCCGGCATCAACGACGATCGCGACATGCTGCAGGAGATGCGGCTCGTGCTGCGCCTGCACCGGGTGCCGGGCATGGACGACGTCGTGCCGACCTCGGCCCAGGTCTTCCGGATGGCGACGGAGAACGGCGCGCGGACGACCGGGTTCGCCGACTCGATCGGCGTGCTCGAGCCGGGCAAAGCCGCGGACCTCGTGCTCATGCGCTGGCAGGACATCGCGTATCCGTAC
>QHRT01000598.1:1875-2152 GCA_003220195.1 Candidatus Rokuibacteriota bacterium
GAAGGTCGCCGTCGCCTTGCGCGGGACGTGTTCCCGCACGTCAAACGTTTCTACGACGGCTGGCTGGACGAATCCGCGCGCGATCCGTTCTATCGACCGAGCTCCCGGCGTTAGCCGGGCTGATGGCGCAGGACGACGGCGGGCCGAAGGCCCGCTAACGCGACGCCGACCGGTCGAAGAGTCGCTGCAGCGCGCTCACCACGACCGGCTCGACCAGTGTCGGCGCGTGCGCGACGCCCGGCACCGCGACGAGCTCTCCGTGCGGGAGCACGTCGAC
>QHRT01000282.1 GCA_003220195.1 Candidatus Rokuibacteriota bacterium
ATCCGGATGTAGCCCAGCAATTTCAAATTCCAGTCGCCGACCCATTGCTCGTCGGGAGTCTTGAGGAAGTCGCCGCCGCGGATGGCTCCCGCATTGTTGACCAGGATCTCGATCTTGCCGAACCGATCCAGCGTCGACGACACCGCGCGGTTGACGCCATCGAGGCCGGAGAGGTCGGCCGGCACCGAGAGGACGTCGGCGCTCCCGGCGTTCTTCGCCGCGGCGGCCACGTCGTCGAGCCCTCGCGCATCGCGCGCCGCGAGCGCCACGCGCGCGCCCTCGGCCGCGAGCCCGATCGCGATCGCCCGGCCGATGCCCTTGCTCGCGTGTCGAGTCGGGGTGGGCCTGCATCGCGTGCGCGCACGGGAGCGCGCCGCGGAAACGAGGGAACGCCGACGTCGCGCTCGCCGACCGATGCGGCAACCGCGTCCGCGAATCTCGAGAGCTCGTCGCGCAATGTCGCCAGCATCGCGTCGCGCGGCGAGTCGTCATCACCGGGGCGGCGAAGCCGCGCCGCGCCTTCGGCGAGCAGCGCGCGCGCTCCGGCGAGATTGCCATTCGCCAGATGCTGGTATCCAACCGCGATCTGGATCAGCCCCTGCAGCGTCTCGCGCACGGGTCCACGAGCCTCGCGCCACTTCGGCTCGAGCACCTCGTGCGTTTCGAAATAGAGTCCGGCATCGAACAGCGTCGCCGCCGCGTCCAGAGCGTCCTCCACCGTGAGCTCGGGCGGCCACATCGGCGCCTTCGCGAGAGCCGCCGCCGCGCTTTTGACCCGGGCGACGAGGAGCGGCGCGTGGAATTGCTCGTCCGGACGGAGCCATCCGCCTGGCGTCGTCTCGTCCCGCGCGAGCGTCAGCAACTCGGCGCGCGCAGCGCGTCCGGACAGTGCGGCGACGATCAGATCGGCGAGGCGGTTCCTCGGAGCGAGCGGGAGTGTCGCAATCACGCGAGGGGTGGCGCCAGTTGATCGACGGGCGCCGGCACGACCGGCTCGGCCCTCGGGGCTTGCGCGCGCTCGACCCTCGTGCCGGCCATCAGGTCGTGCAGCGCGCGCTTGTCGCGCCGGAGTCCGGCCATCGCGAAGCCGAGCCCGAACGTGGCGAGCGAGACGAAGTACGCGAGGTACCTCATGAACGCGGGGCCGATCGTCGGTGCCTCACCGTCCGGCCCCACCACGCGGATGCCCACGATCATCTTGCCGATCGTCTGGCCCCCCACCGCGGACAGCAATGTCGTGTACGCGGCGGTGAACAAGAGCGTGAACAGCGCCGGCCACGCGGTCCCCATCTCGAGGCCGAACAGTCGCGCGCCGATCCGATCGAACGAAAACTTCACGACCCCGAAGACGACGAAGTCGAGCGCCATCGCGACTGCGCGCAGCCAGAATCCGGCGGGCCGGAACTCGCCTGGTCGGTCGCCCTGTGGGTCGCCATGTGGGTCGATCGACGTGTGGGACGACATACCGCGTGTCATAATACCCCCATGATTTCGGTGCAGGACGGTCAGGAGCGGATCCTGGCCGAAATCACCGCACCCGTTCCGCTCGAGATCGTTCCCATCGTCCATGCGCTGGGACGCGTCCTCGGCGAGGACGTTCGCGCGCCGTTCGACGTCCCGCCGGCCGACAATTCCGCGGTCGATGGCTATGCCGTGTCGAGCGCCGATATTCCCCCAAAAATCCTCGCCACGCTCGCCGTGATCGCGGACCTGCCGGCCGGTGCGGTCTTCGACGGAACCGTCAGCGCGGGGAACGCCATCCGGATCATGACGGGAGCGCCGATGCCGCGCGGCGCCGACACCGTCTACCCTCAAGAGATCGTCGAGCGCGAGGGCGACGTCGTCCGGATCGGCCCGCTCGAGAAGGGTGTGAACGTGCGCGCCCGCGGCGAGGACGTCCAGGCGGGGACGGTCGTGATCGAGAGCGGGACGTGCCTCCGGCCACAGGAGATCGGGCTCATCGCTTCCCTCGGGATCTGGCAGGTCGCGGTGCACGGCCGCCCGCGCGTCGCTCTGCTCTCCACGGGCGACGAAGTCGTCGAGCCCGGCACGCCGCGCGCACCCGGCCAGATCTACGACGCCAATCGCTTCGCGCTTCGCGGATCCATCGAACAGTGCGGCGGAGAGGTGATCGACCTCGGCATCATCCCGGACCTTCGCGACGAGCTTCGCGCACGGCTGAGCGAGGCGAGTCGGATGGCGGACGTCGTGATCACCTCCGGCGGTGTCTCCGTCGGCGACTACGACCTCGTCAAGGAAGTCCTCGGCGAACTCGGCGGGATCGACTTCTGGCAGGTCAAGATGCAACCCGGACGACCGCTCGCGGCCGGGAGGATCGGTCCCGCGCAGTTCTTCGGGCTGCCGGGGAATCCGGTCGCGTCGATGCTCGCGTTCCTGCTCTTCGTCCGCCCGGCGCTCTGGAAACTTGCGGGCCGACGACGGCTCCACGCGGAAACGTTCGAGGCGACCACCGTCGAGCCGCTCAGGAAGAAAAGCGGGCGACGCGAGTACAAGCGCGGCATTCTCGCGTACCGCGACGGACGGTGGGAGGTGCGAACGACCGGGCCGCAAGGATCCGGCATCCTGTCTTCGATGGTCGCCGGCAATTGCTTGATCGTCCTGGACGAGGCCCGCGGCGACGTCGCAGCCGGCGAGGCCGTCATGGTCGAGCCGCTCTGATGACGAGGCCGGCGGTCCAGGTCGAGCTGATCGACACGGTCAAGGAGCGCGTGCGCGCGATCGTCACGGGCTCGGCCCGCGAGCTGCCCGGGCTGCGCTACGCGGACGTCCGGCTCGAGGTGGTCGAGGCCAAGCACGCCGTCGCGGAGAACGGCGGCAGCAAGTCGTCCGGCGACGACTACGCGGCCACGCTCGGCGTGCGGGTCCTCGCCGGCGATCGCATGGTCGCGCCGGGCTACATCGGCCGTACCCTGGGCCAGAGCGACGTCGGCGAGCTCGACGCGATCGTCCGCGACGATCTCGCACGGGCGTGTCGTCGCGCGTACGTGAACGCCGAGATGAAAGCCGACGTGCGCGAGAAGCTGCCGGTCCTCGGCGAGGCGCTTGCGGACACGCGGCTCCACGCGGTCGACGTCCGCGAGGACACCGTGCCCGCGGTCTGTGCCGTCGACCCGCGGACGATGAGCCTGGACGCGATGGTCGCCTACACCACCGACGTGTCGCGCCAGGTCGCCGCCGTCGATCACCGGATCAAGCACAACTACATTTCGACGTTCACCCAGCTCGGCCGGGAGCTGTTCGTGTCGAGCGAGGGCGCTCTGATCGATCAGTCGTTCGCGCTGACGCAGGGGCTCGCGTGGCTGGTCGCCGTGTCCGGCGAAACCAGCCAGGAGCTCTTCGACGTCCTCGGTCACCAGCGCGGCTGGGAGATCCTCCTCGACGGCGTGTCCGATCCGCTCTACCGGTTCCCCGCGTTCGCCGGCTTCTCGCTCGACCTCGCGCGCGAGGCGGTGCTGCTCTCCGAAGCGCCGGCGCTGCCGCCCTCGGACGGTCCCGTCACCGTCGTGACGGATCCGCACTACAACGCGCTCGTGAGTCACGAGATCATCGGTCACCCGGTGGAGCTGGATCGCGCGCTGAAGATGGAGACGGCGTACGCGGGACGCTCCTGGCTCTTCCGGAGTCCCGAAGAGCATCAGATCGGTCAGCGCGTGGCGTCGCCGCTCGTGAACGCGTATTCCGATCCCTCCCTGCCCGGCTACGGCGCGTACGCGTACGACCACGAGGGCACCCCGGCTCGCCGGGTGACGCACATCGATCGCGGCGTCTTCGTCGGGTTCATGAACAGCCGGCAGACCGCGGCGATCTTCGGCGGCGACCCGAACGGGCATTTCAAGGCCACCGACGCGTCGCTGGTACCGCTGATCCGGATGTCGAACACCGTGCTGGGCGCCGGAGCCCGCGCGCCGGAGGACATCCTCAAAGAAGTCGACCGTGGCTATTACGTCGCGGGACACCGCATTCCCTCCATCGCGGAGAGTCGCGAGAACTTCCACATCTCGGCGCGGCGGGTCTACGAGATCCGAAACGGTCAGCTCGGCCGTCTCTACCGCGACGGCGGCATCGTCGCCGACAGCCGCGAGTATCTGATGAACGTCGACGCGGTCGGCACCGACTTCCGTCTCTATCCCATCCCGAACTGCGGCAAGGGACAACCGATGCAGACCAAGAGGCTCGGCAACGGTGGCCCGACGATGCGAAGCCGCGCCCGCGTGGCGGGCGGATGAACCCTGGCCCCGTCTTGGCGTCTCACGGATCCATCCACGCGCCTCACGGACGCGGCCTCGCGTCTCACGGACGCGTCCTCGCGTCTCACGGACGCGTCCTCGCGTCTCTCGCTGTCGCGGCGAGCGTCCTGCTCGTCGCCGCGGCGCCGGCCGCGCCGCCGGACCACCCCGTCAACTTCATCAAGGTCGACGAGCTGAAGCAACGCCTGGATCGCGGAGAACGGGCCGACGTGATCGACGTGAGGAAGTGGGACGCGTACGTCAAACTCCACATCAAGGGCGCCCGGTCGATGCCGCTCGGCATCGTGCCGGACCGCGCGAACGAGATCGCGAAGACCGGACTGGTCATCTTCTACTGAAGCTGCCCGCACGCGCTGTCCCGGGGGGCCAGCAACGTCCTCTACGCGCTCGGATGGCGGAATCACCACGTGCTCGATGAAGGGCTGCCGGGCTGGGTCGAGAAGCACTATCCGGTCGCCGGCACCGATCCCACGTCGACGCCCGAGCATTGACCGTTCCGTGATCACCGTCCCCGAGCTGGCCCGCGCCGCTGAGAAGGCGCTCGCCAGCATCGCGAGCCATCCGCGCCTGGTCGAGGCGGAGGTGTTCCTCGCGGCCAACACGAGCCTGCTCGCGCGACTGTCCTACACCTCGCACATCCCGTCGAACGGCGTCGAGGAGCCGAAGTCCTCCGAGGCCTACGGCATTGGCATCCAGGCCGTGTTCGAGAGCCCCGCGGGAAGGCTCCTCGGCTTCGGCAGCGAGCCGAGCGATCTGAGCCCCGCCGGCGCGGCGCGCGCGCTCGCGAAAGCGGAGAAGGCCGCGGTGCTGGATCCGGCGGACGCTCACCGACTATCACGACCCCGCGCTCGGCGCGCTCGACGACCGGGCGCTCGTCGAGGCTGGATGGAAGGTCGCCACCGGAGCTTTCCGGACGTTCCAGTGCTCGACGGCGCTCGCCGCCATCGCGGGATCCGACGAAGGCCTTCGCCGCCTCGGGCTCATCGTCGGCGGGGACGTGAGCATGCTGCTCGAGCGGATCGCGATCGCGTCGACGCGGATCCCGCGCGTGCAGAGCGACGAGTCGACGCTCATCACCGCGTCGATCACGGCGATGGTGGAAGCCCGGGACGCGAAGGGATCCGGATGGTGGACCGGGACCCGGCTCGCGCACCTCACCGACGAGGCGGGCGGCGACGCGGCCGCGAACGCGATCGCGGCGATCGGCGGAGAGCGCGTGCCGTCGGGATCGTACACGGTGATCTTCGGTCACCAGCCGGTGGCCGACATCCTGAACAACATCGTCATTCCGGCCTGCACCGCATCATCGTTCTATTCCATGAACACGCCGTTCCTCGGCAAGCTGGGGCAGACGGTCGCCGCGCCGCGACTCACGATCGCCGACGATGGCGCGGTCCCGGGATACATGGGCTCGAAAGGCATCACCTGCGAAGGCCTGCCAACCGGCCGCACCGAGCTGATCCGCCGGGGTGTGCTGACGGGCTGTCTCTCCTCCTGGTACGAGACCATGAGACTCCTGCACGACGGCGCGCTCGCGGAGAAGCTCGGCGCCACCGGGCCGAGCGCGGCGGCGGCGCTCGTGCCGCGCAACGGCTTCCGCTTCGGCACGGGCGGCGGGCGACAGTTCGATACGTCGCCGGGCATCTCGGCCTCGAACGTCGTTGTCGAAGGCGAAGATCCCGTCGCGCTCCCCGAGCTGATCAGCCGCGTTCGGGACGGCCTCTACGTGGGAAGGATCTGGTACACCTACCCGATCAACGGACTGCGCGCGGGCGATTTCACCTGCACCGTCGTCGGCGACTCCCACGTGATTCGCGACGGACGCCTGGCGGCACCGCTCGCGGCGAACGTGATCCGCATCAGCGACAACATTCTCCGCTTTCTTCCGAACGTGGTCGGGATCAGCAGCGCGACGAGAGGGACGACGGTGTGGGCGGCGGACGAGGTGACGTACACGCCGGAGCTCGTGGTCACCGGCGTCCCCGTCGAGGAAATTCACATCACGCGATAGCCGTACAGCACCCCGAAGACGATCGAGCCCGCGCCCGCCAGGATGCCGAGGGCACGGCGCGCGCGCTCGAAGCGAAGAGCCAGCGCAACCGGATACGCCATCAGGGCGGTCAGCGCCGTCATGCCGGCGACGGTGCCGATGCCGAACAGCGCGAGGTATGCCACGGCGGCGCCGACCGACCGTATGGTGGCGAGCACCAGCAGCGAAACCGCCGCGCTGCCCGCCATGCCATGGACGGCGCCCACCGCGAGCGGTCGGAGCCAGGCGCCGAGCGACGGCGCCTTCCCCTGCATCCCGTCGCCGAGCGCGCGCAGCAAGCGTCGGGACGGATGCACGTGCGGATGGCGATGCGTGGCGACCGCATGCGTGTGGACGTGGCTGTGGACCGTTTCCAGATTGCCGTGCTCGTGATGCGCGACGTGGTCGGCCATCACATGCTCGCGCGAGACGCTCCCGGCCCCGCGAGCCACGTCGATCAACCGCCACGCGCCCAGCGCCACCAGCATCGCCGCCACCAGGAGCTCGAGGCTGGTCGCCACGCCGGGCGGGAGACGAAGATTCAGCGCGAACATCAAAATTCCGGCGAACCCGAGAGTCGTCATGTGCCCGACGGCCCAGTAGGCGCCGACGAGCGCGCCGCTCGCGAACCGTCTTTCGCGCGTCACGATGGTCGCGACGGCCACCAGATGATCGGCGTCGGTCGCGTGCTGGAGGCCGAGCAGGAAGCCGAGGGCGAGGGCGGAAATCAGCGGATCCATGACCGCGCGCCACGATACACCATCTCCACGTCCCTCACTCCGACATCTTGAGCAAGAGTCCGGTCCGTCGCGCCCGCCCGACGGCCGCCAGGAGCGCCCAGTGGCTCAGCATCACGTAGCCGGCCGAGAGCGCGAATCCCGTGAGCGCGGCGTGCGGGTACGCCGAGGGAAACCCGAAATTCGAGCGGTACGTGTCGAGAAAATACGTGAGCGGAATAGCTCGAGCGACGTGCGCGGCCGCCGACGGGAGGACCGAGACGGGATAGTAGATCCCGGACAGCGCCAGCACGAGATTGATGGGGGCCCACGCCGCCGTCTCGGCGCGGCCGCCGAACAGCATGATCAGCGCGCACACGCAGACGCCCACGATCCATGCGGTCAGGAAGCAGCCGGCGAGCAGCGTCACCACGGGACCCAGGCCAGGATCGAAGACGTTGATCCGGAACGCCCATGCCGCAAGGCCGCCCGTCAAGAGAAACACGAGTGTCCCGCGCAGGATGCCGACGGTCCACGACCCGATCGTGAGATGACGGATCCCGATCGGCGCCAGGAACTGGTGTTTCATCGATTTGGACCAGATGTCGTAGATGACGGAATACGCGACGTCGAGCTGGCACGTGCTCACGATCGAGAACGCCATCTGCCCGATCAGCACGAACGCGGCGTCCTCCGTCGACAGCGCGAGGAAGCGCGTCATCAACCCGATCGTCGACACGCCGACCACCGGCCAGAACAGGAGCTCGAACAGGAGGAAGACGTTGCGCGTCGCCATCTGGAGATTGCGCACCGCGAACGCCCAGACGGCGGTCGCCTCAGCGCGCAAAAGTCCCTCGGCGCGCCAGCATTTCTCCGCGCGCGAGCCGATCACCGCGCCATCTCGACGAAGACGTCCTCGAGATCGGGCTCGCGCACCTCGATGCCTCGCACCACCACGCCGTCGGCGTGGAGCCGCTGCAGGAGCTCCGGCACCCGTTTCTCGGCGGCGTCCACGGTGTACTCGATCCAGCCGTTCGCCGCCACTGCGCGGAGCACGCCGGGGGCGTCGTCCAGGCGGACGTCGGGCGGATCCAGGCGAAGAGCGATGACGTCTCCGAGCTGGATCGCGCGCTTGAGATCACCGGCGCTGCCGCGCGCAAAAATTCGCCCGGCCTTGATGAAGGCGATCTCGTCGCACAGCTCCTCGGCCTCGCGCATGTAGTGGGTGGTCAGCACGATCGTCATGCCGCGCTCGCGACGGAGGGAGGCGACGTACCGCCGGAGGCGCGTCGAGACGTCGGGGTCGAGCCCGAGCGTCGGCTCGTCGAGGAAGAGCAGCTCGGGATCGTTCAGGAGCGACTTCGCCAGCGCGAGGCGCTGCTTGAGCCCGGTCGACAGCTCGTTGTACGGCACGCGCCGGTGCGGATCCAGTTCGCAGACCGTCAGCAACTCATCGACACGCCGGCGCAAGGCGCGGCCGGACACCCCGTACAGTCGTCCGTAGAAGCTGAGGATCTCGGGCGGACGGAGGTTCCAGAGGAACGACGCGTTACCGCTCGCCATGTTGAGCCGGCGGCGGACCTCTGTCGCGTCCTTCACGACGTCGAGCCCGAGCACCGTGATGCGGCCCCGATCCGGCAGGAGCAGCGTCGCGAAGATCGAGAGCAGGGTGGTCTTGCCCGCGCCGTTCGGACCGAGCAGCCCGAAGATCGCGCCGCGCTCGACGCCGAGCGACACGCCGTCGAGCGCGACCGTTTCACGCCGGCCGATCCACCCCGCGCGAAACGTCTTGGCGACATCGCGCGCGTCGATCGCGAGCATATGTAGCGATGGTACCATTGGCGCGATGACGCTCTCCGCCGAGTGGCGCTGCGTCGCCTCCGAGCTCGCGCCGGGAGCCTCGGCGAAGTTCCGGCTGGCGCGTGGCGCGCGGGCCGTCGACGCCTTCGTCGTCCACGTCGACGGCGGGTACCACGCGTACGTCAACTGCTGTCCCCACGTCGGCACGCCGCTCGATCTCTGGCCGAATGAGTTCTTCGCCGAGGACGGTCGCACGCTCGTCTGCGCGACGCACGGCGCGATCTACGAGCCGGACACCGGACGCTGCATCGGCGGCCCCTGCGTCGGCGATCGGCTGGAGCGACTCGACGTCCGGCGCGAGGGCGACACGATCGTCGTCACCTGGCCCGGCTGACCACGGCGCGCGTGAGCGCTCGCGAGGCATCCGGCGCGCACCGGGACGTGGAGGAAGCGAACGCGCGGTTCTATCGCGCGTTCGAGACGCTCGATCTCGCCGAGATGGACGCCGTGTGGATGCACGCCGATTACGTGAAGTGCATCCATCCCGGCTGGCCGCTGATCTCCGGGTGGGAGGCCGTGCGGGAATCCTGGCGCGTCATCTTCGAGAACACCGCCGAGATGCGCTTCACGCTGGCCGATGTCACCACCGTCGTGTCCGGGCCGCTCGGCTGGGTGAGCTGCACCGAGAACATCCTGTCGGAAGTTGCGGGGCGCATCTCGGTCACGTCCGTGCTCGCCACGAACCTCTTCGAGCGCGACGCCGGCAGCTGGCTCTTGATCCACCACCACGCGTCCCACGTCCTGACGGCGTCGCGACCGCCGTCCTGACGGCGATCGGC
>QHRT01000294.1:0-2705 GCA_003220195.1 Candidatus Rokuibacteriota bacterium
CTGCCGGTGCCGGATGAGCTGACGGTATACGTCTACCCGACGCGCGCGTTCTTCGAGCAAGGACTCATCCAGGATGCGCACGTGTCGCCGGCGCGCGCCGCCGAGCTCTCGGAGTTCGCGATCGGCGTCGGCAAGCGACGCCAGCTCCTGTTCAACGACGCCGCGTACGATCGTCACGGGCGGGAATGGCTCAGGTTGGTGGCGCACGAGCTTACGCACGTCTCGCAGTTCGAGCTCGCCCAGTGCGAGGGCCGGGTCGAGCAATGGCTGGCCGAGGGCGTGGCCGAGTGGACGGCCTTCACGGTGCTCGAGCGTCTGGGGCTCGACACGATGGCGCGGCGTCGCTCCATCGCCGAGTCGGGAATCCGCAACCACGCGGCGCTCGTGGGCGCGCGACTCGATCTCGACGTGCTCGGCACTCCGCGCGGATTCACCGTGCGGCACCTCCGCGAAGGCTCGCTGCCGACCTACCAGCTGGCGTTCTTGATGTCGGACTACCTGATCACGCGGGACGGCTTGCCGCGGGTGGTGGAGTACTTCCGCTCCTTCAGCCGCTCGCGCGACCGGCGGAAGAACTTCGAGCAGGCGTTCGGCCAGCCGCTGGACGACTTCGAGAAGGAAGTTCTCGGCTACCTCCGGACGATCGTCGCTCAGTGAGCGTCCAGGTGAGCCAGGCCAGCATCGCGAGCGCCGTCACTACCGCCCCACCGATCTCGGGAATACCCGGCTCGTAGGTCAGCTCCAGGGTCGTGCCGCCCGAGCGCGCGAGGCGGGCCTCCAGGTCGCCGAGCGGCCCGCGGCGCGTCGGGAGCTTCACGCCGTGATCGAGGATCTTCCAGAGCGGATAGAACGTCATTCGCATCGAGACCCAGCTGCCGGCCGGGCCGTCGACGGGAAACGTCCATCGGCCGTCGGCGCTTTTCGTCGGGATCGCGAGCCCGGCTTCACGCTGGTAGAGGACGAACGGCGGCGCGCCGGTCGCGTGACGGAACAGCGGATCGGTCTCGAGCCGCCCGAGATGCGGGACGTCGTCCTCCACGGCGACGATGGCGCTGATGGCGAAGCGGTCGAGGAATGGCTGGAGGCTCGCGGCAGAGAGCCCGTCGAGCGGACGGCCGAACAGCGTGTGTCCGTCCAGCATCTCGGCCAGCTCCGACAGCGGTTCGCGGCTGGTCGTGCCTCGATAGACGAGCGCCGCGATCGGTGAGGCGTGCGTGAACGTGCCGTGGATGATCGGACGACCGGTTCGGACAGGAGTCAGCGCCGTCACGTGCGTGTGCGGGCGATACCACTCGGTCCCGTGGACGAGTGGCACCCCCGATCGAACGAACAGGATGCGGCCCGGCGGCGCCGCACGGAGCTTCGCCCACAGGTCGGGAAGGCGGAGTCCCCGCTCCAGCGCCGTGAGCTGAGGCCAGTCGGCCGCGCGGGGCCAGAGTGTGAGGCTTCGGGAGGACAGCGACAGCATGACGAGGACCGCGATGGCAGCGATCGAGAGTGCCGGCACGGGACAGCGCGTCCGGTCGGCGATCAGCGTGATCCCCGAGCCGATCGCGATCCCCGCGGCGACGATCACGGCGATCCAGAAACCGTCGGCCACGCGGTTGACGGGAAGCCAGCCGACGCCGGCCAGCGTCGCGACCAGCGCCGCGCAGCCGACCAGCCCCATCGCGAACGGGTAGAGCGACAGCACGAGGTGGAAAGACCCGACGGCACGCGTCGCCCTGAAACGCCAGGGGACTGCGCGGACGATCTGGTCCACGGCCAGCAGAGCGAGAGCGACGGCGAGCGGATGCCTGAACGTGATGGCCGGGGATTCGCTCCACCACGCGAGCGCACGAGTCTCGGCGAGGCGGGCCAGCAGAGGCAGAGTCCAGAATGCGGTGAGGGCCGCCGCGAAAGCCAGGAGTCCGATCGCGGCGATGCCGTTCCGGAGACGGTCGCGCGACCGGCTGACGGCGGCCAGGACGATCAGCACGATGACCGCGGGCAAGTGCGTGGGATGCGTCAGCACGATCGCGGCGATGACGACCGGCGCGAACGGGGAGGGTCGCTCCGTACCCTCCGTCCACGGTCGCAACGTGAGCGCGAGGAGGGGAAGCATCGCCCAGCCCAGGCGAGCGGCGACCATCCCGATGTGAACGCCGCCCTCGACACCGCTCGTCAGACCGGCGGAGAACGTGAGCGCGACCACCGCCGCGGGAAAAGCGAGCCAGCCGTTCCCCAGGACGCGCGTCAGCAAGAGGAATGTCGTCAGGCCGGGCGCGAGATACGTGATCCACGTGAGCAGCTGATACGATGCCGGCACCGACAACGTTCCGAGGCTGGCGTCGTGGAGGCCGGCCGCCAGGTAGGAAAATCCGGGCGGATAGAACTGGAGCTCCGGATAGCCTCCCCACCAGCCGTCGTTCCAGCGCCACGGGGCGAAGCCTTCGCGCACGACGTGCCAGACGCGGTAGAGCTGGCCGGGATGGTCGTCGTACGCGATGACACCGGCGCCGAGCGATGCTGCGGCGAACGCGACACCGTACGCCAGCAGCAGCGTGAGAGGCACGAAACGCGGGAACCTGGCCACGGCGTCCGATCATACCGGCGACATTGCTGGCCCCGAGGCCTTCTGATATACAGAAACGAACTGCTCCGCGTTCGACGTCGACTCCCACACGAGCGATCAAGGAGGGTTCCATGGCGGTGGTGGTACGCAT
>QHRT01000294.1:2919-7645 GCA_003220195.1 Candidatus Rokuibacteriota bacterium
TGAGCCGTTCTCGTGATGCGCATTTCCGAGCGCGTGCAAGGATTCACGGAGTCCGTCATCCGCGAGATGACGCGCGTCGTGGCCCTGCACGGCGGCGTGAACCTGGCGCAAGGCATGCCGGACTTCCCGCCGCCACGCGAGGTGGTCGAGGCGGCGCACCGCGCGCTCGACGGGGAGTTCCACCAGTACGCAATCACCTGGGGCGCGCCCCGACTGCGCCGCGCCATCGCGGACAAGTACCGGAAGCTCTACGGGATGGACGTCGACCCGGACCGGCACGTGACGGTCTGCTGCGGGTCGACCGAAACGATGCTGTCGACGTTGCTCGCCGTGCTGAACCCGGGCGACCAGATCATCATCTTCGAGCCGTTCTACGAGAATTACGGCCCCGGCTGCATCATCGCGGGAGCGGAGCCCGTGTGGGTCCCGCTCACGGCACCGGAGTTCACGTTCGACCCCGATCGACTCCGGCGCGCCGTGTCGCCGCGGACGCGCGCCATCGTCTTCAACACGCCGAACAACCCGAGCGGCAAAGTTTTCTCGCGGCCCGAGCTCGAGACGATCGCGGACGTCTGCCTCGCGCACGACCTGATCGCGATCACCGACGAGATCTACGAGCACATCGTGTTCGACGGTCTCGGCCACACCCCGATCGCGACCCTGCCCGGCATGGCCGACCGCACGGTCACGATCTCCGGGATCTCCAAGTCCTACTCGGTGACCGGCTGGCGCGTCGGCTACGCGGTGGCGCCGCCCGATATCAGCGTCGGGATCCGCCGCGCGCACGATTTCGTGACGGTCGGCGCCCCGCACCCGCTCCAGGAAGCCGCGGTGACTGCGCTGACCTTGCCCGATTCGTACTACGTCTGGCTGCGCGAGATGTACCAGGCCAAGCGCGATCTGCTGCTCGGGTCCTTGAAGGACGCCGGCTTCGTCACGTTCACGCCGCACGGCGCCTACTACATCCTGACCGAGGTCGGACACTTTCTGGAGAGGTACGGCATCGCCGACGATGCCGCGTTCGCGATGTGGCTCGTCAAGGAAGTCGGGGTCGCGACGGTGCCGGGATCGTCGTTCTACGCCCACGCCGAGCTCGGCCGGACGAAGATCCGCTTCTGCT
This sequence comes from Candidatus Rokuibacteriota bacterium, assembly GCA_003220195.1. GTDB lineage: Bacteria > Methylomirabilota > Methylomirabilia > Rokubacteriales > CSP1-6 > AR8. The sequence goes on from QHRT01000294.1 coordinate 4,040, forward strand.
TTCCGAAGACCGACGACGTGCTGCGCGAAGCCGGCGAGCGACTCCAGAAGCTCTCCCGGTAGCGCGAGTCGTCGCTTCGGTTCACCGACTCCCGTTCATGGCCTCGACGGATCCGAGGGTGCCGTCGACGCGCGCGGCCGCGCTGGACGTGTGGCGCCGCGTGCTGGAGGCCGCCGATCCCGCGCCGCTCGTCCGCAGGGCGCTTCGCCTGGAGGCCGGCCGCCTCGTCGCGGGCAGGTTCACACTCGATCTGTCGGACGTGGCGAGCGTCATCGTGCTCGGGTGCGGCAAGGCGAGCGCCGCCATGGCCGCCGCCGCCGAGGACGTCCTCGGTGACCGGATCGCCGGCGGCTTCGTCGTGGTGAAAGACGGCTGCGTCGAGCCGACGCGCCGAGTGCGCATCGTCGAGGCCGGCCATCCGGTGCCGGACGCGCGAGGCGTCGAGGCCGCGTCGACGCTGCTCGAGCTCGCCCTTCGTGCCACGGAGCGGGACGTCGTGGTCTTCCTCGTGTCCGGTGGCGGGTCCGCGCTCACGCCGGCTCCGGCAGCGCCGATCTCCCTCGCGGAGAAGCAGCAGATGACGCGCGCGCTGCTTCGCGCGGGAGCGACCATCCAGGAGCTGAACGCCGTGCGCAAGCATCTCTCGCTCTTCAAGGGCGGGCAGCTCGCGCGCGCCGCGTGGCCGGCGACGGTCGTCACACTCGCGCTCTCCGACGTGATCGGTGACCCGCTCGACGTGATTGCGTCGGGACCGACCGCGCCGGACCCGACGACGTTCGCCGACGCGCTCGCCATCATCGACCGACGAGGATTGCGCGCGGACATTCCGGGATCGATCGTGGAGCGTGTCTCGGCCGGGGCCCGGGGAGAGATTCCGGAGACGCCGAAGCCCGGCGATCCCGTCTTCGAGCGGGTCTCGAACGTCATCGTCGGCAACAATGCGCTCGTCACCGACACGGCGGTGGCCCGGGCGACCCGTCTCGGCTTTCGTACCGAATGCGCGACGCGAGAAATCTCCGGGGAAGCGCGCGACGTCGCCGGCGATCTCCTGAAACGCGCGCGCGCCCTGACGCCGCCCGCGTGCCTGGTCGCCGGTGGCGAGACGACGGTGACCGTCCGGGGCCGAGGCCAGGGAGGCCGCTGCCAGGAATTCGCGCTGGCCGCAGCGCTCGCGATCGACGGCGCCACCGATGTCGTCGTGCTCGCGGCCGGGACCGACGGAACTGACGGTCCAACCGACGCAGCAGGCGCGCTGGTCGACGGCGCGACGATCAGCCGGGCGACGGCCGGGGGCGTCGACGCCGTCGCCGCGCTCCGGGAGAACGACTCCTACCGTGCGCTCGCCGCCAGCGGCGATCTAGTTCGTTCCGGCCCGACGCGGACGAACCTGCTCGATCTCTACGCGATCTTCCGCGTCTAGGGGAACGGTCCCGATCTCTCGGGACGGTGCTCATCCCTTGGGCGAACCGCTCTAACCCCTCGAAAACTCTCCGTCTGCGGCCGGGCACGCACAGGCTTATCCACCGTTGGATCACAATCGGTGTGGAAAACTTCGGAACCGGCTTGTCAACATTTGCCCCGGGTCGCCGTTCGGTCTCGGGAGCGCGTGATATTCTTCGTGCGATGTCCCGCACGGATCTGATCGGGTTGCTTCCCTCGGAGATGGAAGATCTCGCGGTCGAGCTTGGCGCCTCCCGGTATCGCGGCCGACAGCTCGCGACGTGGATCTATCGGAAAGGGGTGTGCGCTCTCGACCGGATGACCGATCTGTCGAGGGAGTTCCGCGCCGCGCTGGCGGACCGGGTGACCCTCCGGCTGCCGGAGATCGAGCGTGTGGACGAGTCCGGGGACGGCAGCCGGAAGCTCGTGTTCCGTCTCGACGACGGCGCTCGCGTCAGCGCGGTGCTGATGCCGGACGACGACCGGATGACACTCTGCCTTTCGACCCAGGTCGGCTGCGGTTTCGAGTGCGCGTTCTGCTTGACCGGGACGATGGGGCTCGATCGCAACCTGACGACCGGGGAGATCGTCGGCCAGCTCCTCGCGGCGAACGACCTGGCCGGAGAAGAGCATCGCGTCACGCACCTCGTCTTCATGGGCATGGGAGAGCCGCTTGCGAACTACGAGGCTCTCGCGACGGCGATCCGGATCTTCACCGACGCACGGCTCGGTGTCGGGTATTCGCCGCGCCGCATCACGGTGTCGACGGTCGGGCTCGTCGCCGGCATCGAAAAGCTCGGGCGCGACGAGCTGAAGGTGAACCTCGCGATCTCGCTGCACGGCGCGTCGGACGACGTCCGCTCGCGGCTCATGCCCGTGAACCGGTCGTGGAACCTCGCGACGCTGATGGACGCGGTGAAGAAGTACCCGCTGGCGCCGCGGCAACGCGTCTTCTTCGAATACGTGATGCTCGAGGGGGTGAACGACTCGGACGACGACGCGCGCCGGCTCGTGCGGCTGCTGCGGGGCGTTCGCGCCAAGGTGAACTTGATCCCGTTCAACGACTGGGAAGGCGCCACGTTCCGGCGGTCCCCGCTCGCCCGCATCCTCGCCTTCCAGGCGATCCTGCTCGGGAGCGGCGTCACCACCACCGTGCGCTGGAGCAAGGGCGAGGACATCGGCGCGGCGTGCGGCCAGCTCCGGGAGTCCGTTCCGGCGTGAGCCGTACGGTCGCGTTCGCGACGCTCGGCTGTCGGCTGAACCAGGTCGATACGCACGAGATGCAGGCGCGGCTCGAGCAGCGCGGCTTCCGGACAGTGTCGTTCGGCGAAGAGGCCGATCTCGTCATCGTGAACTCCTGCACCGTGACGGCGCGCGCGGAGCTCTCCGATCGCCAGACGATCCGCCGGGCGGCGCGCCGGAATCCGCACGCGCGCGTCGTGGTGACGGGGTGCTGGGCGCAGACCGATCCGGTCGCCGCAGCCGCCACGGGCGCCGATCTGGTCGTCGGCAACGCCGACAAGCATCGGATCGATGACCTGATCGACGAGCTGCTCGCGTCGCCCGACGCGACCGGCCCGTCGCGAGTGCACGTGTCCGACATCACGACGATCAGCACGATTCCGGTCGCGCCGTTACCGAGCACCCTGGCTCGATCGCGAGCGTTTCTGAAGGTCCAGGAAGGATGTCAGCACCGCTGCGCGTTCTGCATCGTGCCGGTGGCGCGTGGCAAGAGTCGCAGCCAGGAGCCGGACGTCATCGTGGAGCAGGCGCATCGTCTGGTCGACGCCGGTCACCCGGAGATCGTGCTCACCGGAGTCGACATGGGGCATTACGGCGCTGACCTGACTCCGCGCACCACGCTCGCCGCGCTGCTCGCTCGTCTGGTCGAGATTCCGGGCCTCGAGTGGCTCCGACTGTCGTCGGTGTTGCCCGCGTACTTCACGCCGGCGCTGGTCGAGATCGTCACCGGATCCCGGGTGGTCGCTCCGCATTTCCACATCCCGCTCCAGAGCGGCAGCGATCGGGTCCTCCGACTCATGCGCCGGCCGTACGACACACGGATGTATCGCGGGCTCTGCGAGCGACTCGCTCTCGCGATCCCGGGAATGGCCCTCGGCGCCGACGTCATCGTCGGATTCCCCGGCGAGCACGACGCGGACTTCG
>QHRT01000295.1 GCA_003220195.1 Candidatus Rokuibacteriota bacterium
CAGGACGTGACGGCCGATCTCGCGCCGCGTCCGCCCGCTCACGACGCCCCTGGGATCACCGTAACCCGCATCGCGCGTAGAACCGCACCGCGTTGTCCCAGAAGAGCTTGCGTTTGCGCGTCTCCGACATCTCCCACCCGAGCACGGTCTTCACCGAGTTCGGAAACCAGCTCTCGCCGTGCGGGTAGTCGGACGCGTACATCAAGAGGTCCTCGCCGCAGAGGTCCATCACCGCGTTCGTGAGAAGCGCACCTTCCGGAATCTCGATGCTCTGAAAGTACCGACCGCCGACGATGTACTCGCCGGGCCTCCTCCGGAGATCCGGCAGCGCGGCCTTGATCGTCTCGGCGTGCTCGTCGATGCGCGCGATCCAGAACGGCAGCCATCCGTGACCCGCCTCGAGCGTGCCGATCCGCAGCGCGGGATAGCGATCCATCACGCCGCTGCCGATCAGCGCCGCCATGTTGCGCATGCCGCACCACGGGTGCGCGGCGGAGCGCTGGAGCCAGAGATTTTCCCAGGTGTCTTCGCCGCCGGGCGCGTAGGGCGGCATGACGGTGAACGTGTGCAGCACCACGGCGAGGTCGCCGTCGGCGGCGGCCGCCCACAGCGGTTCCAGGTCGGGATGATCGAGCGGCATGCCGGCCGGCGCGTACACCATCAGGCCCCACGCCCAGCGCGACGCACGCCAGCGACGGATCTCGCCGAGACTCCCGGCGACGTCGCGGGCGCTCGCCAGGATCACGCCGCCCAGGCGATCGGGATACGCGCCGCAGTAATCGGCCATCCAGCGGTGATAGGCGCGATACATCGCGGCTTCCAGCGGGACGTCGTCACCGGCGGTCCACGTGCCGAACCAGCCGGACGGCAGCGTGAGGTTCACGTCCACGCCTTCGTAGTCCATGTCGCCGATGCGCTCGGCAGGATCGTCGTCGACGCGCGGCGAGACCGGCCGGTCGCGTTTCGCTCCGGTGTAGCCTTCCATGTAGCCGCCCGGAGTCTCTTCCGCCTGCGCGGTCCCGAGACGGCGGCGATAGCGACGCTGGCCCCGCGTGTAGGTGACGTGGCCCGTCAGCCGGTGCGCCGATCGATAGGGCTCCCAGTCAGCTGTTCTCGCGCGTTCCGAGGTCGCGAGGTACGGCGCGAGAATGTCGAAGTACGGTCCGACGTGCGTGTCCGAATCGAAGATCTTGAAGCCGTCTCGCGCCATGTCCGCGTCTCCTCAGCGATGGGACTTCGGGGTGTCCGTGCCGAGCATGTCGTCAGTGAAATAGCGCTGCTCCAGCTCGCGCTGCTTTTCCGCGCCATCGCCGTGCGCGGCCGCCGTCGGCTGCGGATACGGGCGGTCCGCGCGGCCGGCGACGAAATCGTCCCACGCCGCGATGCCGCGGCGCTGGAAGTCCTGCATGAAGTCCCACAGGGCCGCCCAGATCACGTGATGGGTGAAGCCCGGGAGCCACGCGATCGTGACCCCGAGCGCCAGGTGCTCGTCGAGGGTCAGGAAGCGCGGGAGCTTGCCCTTCATGAAGGAGAACGGGCCCGTCACGAGAGCGCGGGCGCGCTGGATCTCGTCGACGGAATGCGGCGATTCGAACTGGACCCAGTCGACGCCGGCCTCGCGCTCGTACGCGGCGAGCCGCCGCAGGCAATCGTCGAGCCCGCCGCCGATCGCGTCGCGCGCGTAGCACTGCGCCATGACGACGAAGTCCGGATCGAGCTCGTTCTTCATGTCGACCGCCGCGCGATAGCGCGCCACGGCGTCGGCGATCGGCACCACGGCAACGCCGGCGGTCTGCGTCGCGCGCTTGGCCTCGATCGGCTGATCGTCGATGCGCACGCCCGCGAGACCGGCGGCGATGCACTCGCGCACCAGACGGCGCACCGCCATCACGCCGCCGTGTCCGGTGTCGCCGTCCACCATCACCGGGAAGCTCACGCTCTGCGCGATCCATCCGGCGATCTGGACGCATTCGGTCATCGTCGCCGTGCCGACGTCGGCCAGGCCCGTCACGCCGCCGACGACGCCGCCGGTGCCGACGAACCCCACCTCGCATCCGGCCTGCTCCATGATTCGCGCGAGCGCGGCCGTCGGCGGATGCAGCACGCAAAGCACGCGGCCCGTGCGGTGGATCAGCTCCTTGAGCCGCGTCGTGGGGCGGCGGATCTCAGTCACGCGGCGCCGCGCATCAGCGAAGGATCCGCTCGAGATCTTCTCGCGCGGCCTGATTGTCGCTACGACACGACGGACACAGCACCTGCGGCCTCCTGCGGCGGCATTCTACATGACGCTGCCGCGTCGGCCGGAACGCCTGTCCGGACTCGTCGACGATTCGCCCCACGAGACGCGGCGCGATCGAGAGACGCTCGTCGGGATCGTGGATCCCGTCGAGAATCATGCACGGCGAGACGGCGCCGCGCGGGCTCAGAGTCCCGGGCGCCGCTCCATCGGAGGCGGGTCGTACGCGCGAATCGGCGGCAACGGTCCGGTCCAGCGTTCCACGTCGACCAGCGTCGCCTGCCCCGAACACGCCTGGGCGAGCTTCGACGTGCCGCGATCGAACGTCAGCACGTTGGGATTGCCATGGACGCACATCGCGTCGGGATCGGCCGGGTCGAGCGGGTCGTACCAGGCGCCGGTCGAGAGCTGCACGACGCGAGGCCGGACCGTGTCGGTCACCACCGCGCCGGCGAGACAGCTGCCGCGATCGTTGAACACGCGCACCACGTCGCCAGTCTCGATCCCGCGCGCGGCCGCGTCGTCGGGATGGATGCGGATCGGTTCGCGGCCCCGCACCTTCGATGACTGGCTGAAACCGCCGACGTCGAGCTGGCTGTGCAGGCGTGTGGTCGGATTGTTTGCGACCAGGTGCAAAGGATAGCGCGCGGCGAGCGGCGCGCCGAGCCATTCGCGCGGCTCGAGCCACGCCGGGTGCCCGGGACAGTCGTCGTAGCGGAAGCCGTCGATCGTCGCCGAGAAGATCTCGATGCGCCCGCTCGGCGTTCCAAGCCGCCAGCGTTCAGGGTCGGCGCGAAATCTTTCCAGCAGCACCAGCTCGTCGCCCACGCTCGGCGTCTCGAGAAATCCTCTCGACCAGAACTCGTCGAAGGACGGCGCGAAGCTGCCGTCGGCGCCGAGTCGGCCGCGCCAGCCCTCGTAGAGATGACGGAGCCACGCCATCTCGTCGCGGCCCTCGGTGAAGCGCTCGAGAACGCCGAGGGCGGACGCGAGATCCGTGAAGATCGCGAAGTCGCTCCTCGCCTCCGCCCACGGCAGCACGGCCTGATGCATCGCGATCAGGCACGGATCGTTCGGCGAGCCGCCGATGTCGTTGCGCTCGAGCGTCATCGTCGCGGGCAGCACCAGGTCGGCGTGACGGGCCATCGGCGTCCAGAACGCGTCGTGCACGACGATCGTCTCGGGCCGCGCCAGCGCCCGGCGCAGGCGCGCGATGTGTTGATGGTGGTGAAACGGATTGCCGCCGCACCAGTAGACGAGCCGGATGTTCGGGAATCTGAGGTTCTGGCCGTCGAAGTCGAACGGCTCACCCGGATGGAGCAGCATGTCGGCCATCCGCGCGAAGGGGATGAACGCGTCGACGGCATTCTCGCCCTGCGGCAGGGTCGGCGGACCGACGCGCATGGGCGCGCGACCGATGTAGCCGAGCGATCCGTACCCCTGACCGAATCCCCCGCCCGGTAATCCGATCTGGCCCAGCATCGCGGCGAGAACGACCGCGAGCCACGGCGCTTGCTCGCCGTGCGTGACGCGCTGGAGCGAATAGTTCACGTTGACCAGCGTCCGCTTCGCGGCCATGCGTCGCGCGAGCCCGCGAATCACGTCGGCCGGAATCTCGGAGAGCCGTGCGGCCCACTCCGGCGTCTTCGGCGAGCCATCGGTGGCGCCGAGCAGATACCGCTCGAAGAGATCGAACCCGACCGAGTAGCGGTCGAGGAACGCCCGGTCGTGCAGATTCTCCGTCACCAGCGTGTACGCGAGGGCCAGCATGACCGCCACGTCGCTGCCCGGCACGAGCGGCAGCCATTCCGCGTCGACGAACGCCGGAAGGTCATCGCGGAGCGGGCTCAGCAGCACGAACTCGGCCCCGCGGGCGCGCGCCCCGCGCAGATGATCGCGCGCCGGATGCCGGCTCGCGCCGCCCGGTGACACCCCGGTGTTCTTGATCGGGATGCCGCCGAAGCAAACGAAGAGCTCGGTCTCCCGCTCGAGCACGGACCACGCCGTCGCGCGGTCGAGGAACTCGCGCATCGATCCGACGACGTGCGGCATGATCACGGACTGCGCGCCGTTGCTGTAGGTGTGCTCGCCGCGCACGTAGCCGCCGAGACAGTTGAGGAACCGGTGCAGCTGGCTCTGCGCGTGATGGAAGCGGCCGGCGCTGCTCCAGCCGTACGAGCCGCCGTACACCGCGCGGCCTCCGGACTCGCCGTACACGCGGCGTAGCTCGCGCGCCAGGAGCTCGATCGCCGTCGGCCAGCTGACAGGCACGAACGGCTCGGCGCCTCGACGCGCGTTCGGGCCGGGACCGCGATCGAGCCACCCCTTCCGGATCATGGGTCCGGTGATCCGCGCCCGATGCCGCATGCTTTCCACGATGTTGCCGAGCAACGGCGAGGGGTCCGGATCGTGCCGGTAGGGATGGATCGCGACGATCGTGCCGTCCGAGACCTCGGCCTCGAACGCGCCCCAGTGGGAGGAGTGAGGGACGAGGACGCGCGCCATCTGGCCAGTGTAGCAATGTCAACCAAACGGGGACTTCGGTCGTCAGAACGCCCCCGGCGCCTCCGAAGACCTGATCGCGAGGCACTATCGCCGCGTCTATCGCCTCTGCTGGCTTTTGCTCGGTGACCGGCACGAAGCCGAGGACGTCACGCAGGAGGTGTTCCTCAAGGCCCACGAGCATGCGACCGGGACCATCGAGAACTGGGGCGCCTGGCTCACCCGGGTCGCGGTGAACGCGGCTCACGATCGCCGGCGCGTCGGCTGGTGGCCGCGGTGGCGCCGGGCGACGGACGACATCGACGATATGGAGCTTCCCTCCCAGGAGCCGACTCCCGAGCAAACGTTCGCGGGCGCGGAGATGACCGATCGGATCTGGGACGCGTTCTGGGCGCTGTCCGCGCGCCAGCGCCAGGTGTTCGTCCTGCGGCATCTCGAGGGCTGGTCGACCGCCGCGGTGGCGACCTCGCTCGGCATGCGGCCGGGCACGGTCAAGCGCCATCTTTTCCGCGCGGTCCACGCGCTCGGCGCGGCGATCCATCGCGAGGGTTGACTGTCCTGTCAACCATCGACTCGCGGATTCGTCAGACGAAGATGAGAAGACCATGAAACGGTGCCCATCGAAACGGACGCTGGTCGAGCTGGCCATGAACGAGGCGCCGCTCGACGTCGTGCGCCACGTCGGCGACTGCGACGCGTGCTCCGTCCGCTACGCCCGGCTCCGGACGGACCTGTCCATGATGAAGTCCGCCCTCACCTCGACGGCGAGCCCACGCGCCGTCCCGGTGACGCGACGACCGGTCCGCCAGGTCGCGCTCGGCGGCGCGGTGGCGGCGCTCGCCGCCGGCATCATCGCCTGGCTAACGTTGTCGCTTCACGTGACGCCGGGAGAGCCGCCCGAGAGCCACGCCGAGATGTACCTGCGAGTCGTGTCGGCCACCATGTTCGGCTCGAGCGACGCGACGACGTCGATCGGCTGGGGAGCATCGACCGTCGCGACATCGGCCGTCGATGGATGTGAATGGGGGCTGCTGGTTCGTTGCTCGGACACGCTGAGCGCGCGGCTGCTCGGCGACGACATACCCGCGGGGGGCCGGTGAGGCCGGCGCCAGAGTCATTCCGGAGGATCACGATGGTTGAGCGAATGCCGAGGTTCCCGACGAAAGCCGCGCTCGCGGCGATCGCGCTGGTGCTCGCCTGGACCAGCGGCAGCGCAGCGCAGACGGCGAAACCCGGAGGCGCCGCCGCGCAGGCGGGTGGCGACGTTTCCCAGGCGCCGCCGGGCGGCGGCACGCCGCCATCCGTCATGCCGCCAGTGCGCAGGCCGGGGCCTCAGGTCAGGGTTCCTCAGGGCTCCCCGGGAACGCCGGGCACACGCTTTCCGCCGGACGGAATGCCGCCCGGACCGTCACCGCACGAGGGCGGAACGATGCTGCCGATGCTGCTCCGCAGCGTCAGCCTGACGCCGGACCAGGACGTGCGCGTGCGACAGATCATCGGCAAGGGCCGCATGGAGACGCACGCGCTCATGGAGCAACTGCGCCAGGCGGAGGACAGGCTCGCCGACCAGATCGTCACCTCCGGGCCTCTGAAGCTCACGGACGTACAGCCTCACCTCGACCGGATCAGTCAGCTCCGCCAGCAGCTCTTGCAGGACGCGGCGCGTGTCTCGCTCGAGATCCGCGCGGTGCTGACGCCAGAGCAGCTCGCGCGGGCGCAGCAGGTCAAGGACCGGATGCGCTCGTTGCAGTCGGAGATGCGCGCCCTGATGCAGCCCGCGCGCCCTTGACGTGGAGGCGATGGTCGCCGCCCCGAGCGAGGACGCCGCCCCGGCGCGCCGCGCGGGCGCGACGGACGACGCGCTGCTCGTCGAACGATGCCGGTCCGGCGACCTCGCCGCGTTCGAGCCGCTGGTCGAGCACCATCGCCATGGCGCCTGGCGGCTCGCGATGAACGTGGTGCACGATCGCGAGGACGCCTGGGACGTGACGCAGGACGCGTTCATCCGCGCCTGGCAGGCCCTGCCGTCGTTCCGCGGACAGTCGGCGTTTTCCACGTGGCTCTTCCGGATCGTCATCAACGTCGCGCTGGACACGCTGCGGCAGCGCTGGCCGAACGGCCGGGCGCGCGCCGGCGCCATGTCGGCGGACGACCTGGAACGTGAGCTCGTCGATCCCGATCCGGCGCCCGATCGGGTCGCGGCGCGGCTGGAAGAGCGCGAACGCATCATGCGCGCGCTCGACATGTTGCCGGAGCACCACCGGATGGCGATCGTGCTGAGCGACCTGGAGGGGCTCACGTACCGGGAGATCGCCGACCTGCTCGAGATCCCGATCGGCACGGTGATGTCCCGCCTGCATCACGGCCGC
>QHRT01000296.1:0-4729 GCA_003220195.1 Candidatus Rokuibacteriota bacterium
CTGGCCCCTGATGGTATAAATCAGCGTGACGGACACCGGAAGGAGGTCGTGATGCCGCCCACTCTGACGTCGAAGCGCCACAAGGTCGACGATGTCGCTGATGCGATCGAGTTCTGCTTCGAGCAAGGCTGGAGCGACGGGCTTCCCGTCGTGCCGCCGACGGAGAAGAGCGTGCGCGCCATGCTCGACGCCGCGCGGCTCTAGCCCGACCATCAGGTTGGCTTAATCGAGCATCGCGCCGTGTCGATCACGGCGGAGAAGGTCGCCGTCAACGCCGTGATGGCCGGTTGCAAGCCGCAGCACATGCCTCTGGTCGTCGCTGCAGTGAAGGGCATTGCGGATCCCCGGTGGGGCTATCACGGTCCGGGTACCTCGACGGGCGGCGCCGGTGTCTTGATGATCGTGAATGGACCGGTCGCGAGAGAGCTCGACGTCAACGCCGGCGACAATCTCTTCGGGCCCGGCTGGCGCGCAAATCTCACGATCGGACGCGCGGTGCGGCTCGTCATGCGGAACGTCTGCGGGTCGTTGCCCGGCCTGCTCGATCGCGGAACGCTCGGCCACCCGGGCAAGCTCTCGTACGTCATCGCCGAGAACGAAGCGGAGAGTCCGTGGACGCCGCTCCACGTGGAGCGCGGCTTTCGCGCCGACCAGAGCACGGTGACCGTCATGGCCGCGCAGGGGCCGCACCAGTTCTACAACCAGCTCTCGAACACGGCGGAAGGGGTGCTCACGACGCTCGCCGACGACATGCGGATCTCCGGCGGGATCATGGGACAGCCGAACTACGCCGTGATCCTGGCCGGCGAGCACATGCTGACGATCTCCGGGAGCGGCTTCGGTAAGGCCGAGATCCGACGCTTCCTGTTCGAGAACACGAAAACGTCCCACGCGCACCTGAAGCGCACGCACCGGATGTCGGGTGCGATCCAGCCCGCCGACGAGACGCTGACGCGGCCGCTCGTGGAGTCGCCCGACGACTTCCTGATCGTCGCCGCGGGGGGGCGCGCCGGGGCGTTCTCCGCGTACGTGCCGGGCTGGGGCAGCAAGCGCTCGTCGCAGGCGGTCACCGTGGCCGTGGAGAAGTAACGCCATCATGGCAAGGAGGGCATGACGATGGAGCTCCTGGATCCCACCCTGGAGGCGCAGGCGCAGTCGATCGCCTGGGCGCCTCGTCCGACGGCGCTCAGCGGAAAACGCGTCGCGCTGATCGAGAACACCAAGTACAACTCGGACCGGTTGCTCGAGAGGATCGGCGAGATCCTCAAGACCGAGTACGGCGCCAGCGAGGCGCGCATGTGGCGCAAGAGGAACGCCAGCGTGCCGGCTCACGAGCAGATCATCGAGGAGGTGAAGAAGACCTCCGACGTGATGGTCGCCGGGATCGGAGACTGAGGGTCCTGCTCGTCGGGCAGTGTGCTCGACGGAATCCTGCTCGAGAAGGCCGGCGTCCCGTCCGCATCGATCATCACGGACGTCTTCGAGTTGACCGGTCGTGCGATGGCGGAGCAATGGGGACTGCCGTACTACAAGTTCCTCATGATGTCGCATCCGATCGCGAACCTCACCGAGACGCAACTTGACCAGCGCGCGCGGGAGATCGCGCCCGAAATCGTCAAGCTCCTGCTGCAGGGACAGGGATAACGCAGAGGCCCGGTGCGCGGACGCACCGGGTCAGCGCGCGGACGCACCGGTGGGGGCCACACAGGCCCCCACCTTCACGCCGTCCTGGTGGTGTCGCAACGGTCACGTCCAGACGATCTGGGGACCGTTGTTTCGTCGCACACGGATCGCCTTCCGACGCGAGCGCATCGACACCGCGGACGGCGACTTCCTCGATCTGGACTGGATCGATGGTCCTCCGACATCCCCGGTCCTGCTGGTCCTCCACGGCCTCGAAGGCTCGTCGCGCTCGCATTACGCGCAGGGGCTGCTGCGGCTCGCCGGCGATCGCGGCTGGCGCGGCGTCGCGCTGAACTTCCGCTCGTGCAGCGGTGAGCTGAACCGCGTCGCCCGCTTCTACCATTCCGGCGAGACCACCGACCTCGACGCGGTGGTCACGAGATTGATCGCGCGCGAGCCGTCCGTCACGCTCGGCGCGGTCGGCATCTCGCTCGGCGGCAACGTGCTCCTGAAATGGCTGGGAGAGTGCGAGGCCGACGCGCCGAAGCAGCTCGCGGCGGCCGTGGCGATCTCGGCGCCGTTCGATGTCGCCGCCTGCGCGGAGGTCCTGGACCGCGGTGTCCGCCGCGCGATCTACACGGCGAACTTTCTCCGGACCATGAGGGACAAGGTGCGCCGGAAGGCGGCGGCGTTTCCGGATTTCGTGGACATCGCGGCAGCCCGGCGCGCGCGCACGTTCGCCGAGTACGACCGGGCCGTGACGGCGCCGTTGAACGGCTTCGCGGACGAGCGCGACTACTGGACGCGCGCCAGCGCCGGGCCGTATCTCGCCAGGATCCGGCGGCCGACGCTCCTGATCAATGCGCTCGACGATCCCATCGTTCCGACGGCGGCGCTGCCTGATCCCGCCACGCTGCCGCCCGGCGTCCGCGCCGAGTATGTGGCGCACGGCGGTCACGCGGGATTCCTCCACGGCCGGCGACCGTGGGCGCCCCAAGCGTGGGCGGAGCAACGCGCGATCGACTTCATCAGGACGGCGGTCGATGCCGCGCGAGAAGCGGTCGCCGCAGGCTGACCGGTGTCGCGAACGCTGCGACCATCCGCTCGCGGTACCATGCGGCGATGATGCACGACACGTACGGACTCCCGGTCACCACGTCGTCCTTGGCGGCACTCGACGCGTACCGGCGCGGCGTTGCGGCCACGCTCGGCTGGAGAGCGAACGCGCTCGACTGCTTCCGAGAAGCCACCACCCACGATCCTGCCCTCGCGATCGCTCACGCCGGCGCCGCCGCGTGCCTGTTTCTGGAAGAGCGTTTCGGCGAGGCGCGTGCCGCGAGCGACGCCGCGCGCGCCACAGCGAGGGACGGGACCGATCGCGAGCAGAGCTACGTGAACGCGATTGCGCTCTGGACCGATGGACGCGTGCCCGAGGCCGAGGCGGCGATGCGCGCGCATCTGAAGACGCATCCGCGCGATCTGGCGATCGTCCAGCGGCTCTACTTCGTGCTGTTCTGGCAGGGCAAGTTCCCCGCAATGCTGGAGGCGACGACGGCGCTCCTGCCACACCATCCCGGCACCTCCTCGATGATGGGGATGCACGCGTTCGCGCTGGAAGAAGCCGGGCAGTGCGTCGCAGCGGTGCGCCTTGCCGAGCAGGCGCTCGCCACCGACGCGGAGGACGCCTGGTCGGTCCACGCGCTCGCGCACGCGCTCTACGAAGCCGGTGAGTTCGACGCGGGTGTCGCCGCGCTGCCCCGCGCCATCGAGCCGTGCCAGGGACTCAACTGGTTCCGCAACCACCTCTTCTGGCATCTCACGCTCATGCATCTCTCGCGCGGAGAGTACGAGCGAGTGTCCCGACTGTCCCGCGAGTTCTTCGAGCGCGAGCCGTCGTCGATTCCGGGCGACCTGCACGATGCGATCTCGCTTCTGTGGCGGCTCGAGCTCGCCGGGCGCCCCGTCGGCGAGCGCTGGCAGCCGTTCGCCGAGATCGCGCGCGACCGTATTCCCCGGCCCGGACTGCTGTTCCACGCCGCGCACCTGACCATAGCGCTCGTGGGTGCGGCCGACGTGACGTCGGCCGATCGACAGCTTGCGCGACTCCGCGAGCGCGGAGCGAAAGACTCGACGGGACTCACCGGCGATGTGCTCGTGCCGCTCTGCGAAGGGCTCCGGGCGTTCGGAGACGGTGACTACGCGATCGCGATCGAGCGGATCGAGCCGCTCCGGCCGCGCCTCGTCGAGCTCGGCGGCAGCCGCGCGCAGCGCGACGTCTTCCACGACACGCTGCTCGAGGCGTGCTTCCGTGCAGGGGACGTGGACCGCGCGGAACGGCTACTCGCGGAGCGGATCGCGCGGCGGCCGGATCACTTCTGGCTGAATCGACGCTGAGTCACACCTTGTGCCAGTTGGCGAGGTTCCACAGCGACGAGTCCCAGCCGGAGAGCGCCATGCCGCGCAGTCGCGTCGTCGACGCGCCGACCCCGTAGCGCCAGATGATCGGGATGACGACGACGTGCTGGATCAGCATGTCGTTCATCCTGATGAACATCGCCGCCCGTTTGACGGGATCCATCTCGTGCTCCGCGCTCTTCCAGAGACGGTCGTAGTCCTCGTTGCGCCAGCGGGTGATGTTCCGTCCCGCCCACTTCGTCTCCTTGCTGGCGATGTCCCACGACACGAACTGCCGCATGATCAGCTGCGGGTCGGGCGCGTTGAGCCCGGTGTTGTACATCTGAAGATCGGCGTAGAAGTGCGAGTACGTGTCGGGGTTGCCGGCGTCCGACGAGAAGAACACGGACGCGACGACCGACTTCAGCTCCACCTCGATGCCCACCTTTGCGCACGCCTGCTTGACGATCGCCTGGGTCTTCTGGCGCGGCGCGTTCGTCGAGGTCTGGAAGAGGAAGCGAAGCTTCTTGCCGTCCTTCGCACGGATGCCGTCGGCGCCGCGCTTCCAGCCGGCGGCGTCCAGCAGCTGGTTCGCGCGGTCGACGTTGAACTCCCAGCGGGCGTTGGGCGAGCGGAAGCGTGACGGCGCGTTCAGGAAATTCGCCGTCGCCTGACCCTGCCGGCCGTAGATCTGCTCGTGGACGGAGCTCCG
>QHRT01000296.1:4837-21323 GCA_003220195.1 Candidatus Rokuibacteriota bacterium
CTTTGCTCCAGGCGACGAAGGATGTCGTCTTCGACCTGGAGGTTCCAGGCGTAGTCGAACTCACCGGTTTGTAAGACGGCCCGCGCGGCGGACGTCGCGTCGCCGCCGCCCTTCATCTCGATCGTGTCGAAGAAGGGCCGGTTCGGCTGGTGATACGTCGGATTGAGCTCACCGCGGACGACGTCGCCCGGCTTGAAGTCGAGGAAGCGGTAGGGGCCGGTGCCGACCGGTTTCAGGTTGGCCGGCGCCTCGCGCGACTTTGCGCCCTTGTACGAAGCGAACAGGTGCTTCGGGATGATGGAGCGGTTGCCGCAGAAGGCGTCGAACCAGAACGGTGTCGGGTTCTTGTAGACGACCTTCACCGCGTAGTCCGAAACCCGTTCCACCCGATCGATGTCGCGATAGGACGCGACGTTCACCGTCGCGGTGGCCGGATCCGCGTTGTACTCCCAGTTGAAGACGACGTCGTCGGCGGTGAACGGCTTGCCGTCGTGCCAGACGACGTCCTTCTTGAGTTGCCAGGTCACGGAGGTGCCGTCGCGGCTCAGGTCACCGTTGTCGACGGTGGGAACGCGCTCCGCCAGGATCGCGGTGAGGTTGCCGTCGGGATCGTACGCGGCGAGCGGCTCGTAGAAGAGGCGCGAGGCGTCGAAATCCTTCGTGCCCGTGGCGAAATGCGGGTTCAGGAGCGTCGGCGCCTGCCACCACAGGAGACGCAAAGGTCCTCCGCCGCCGCGCCGGCTCGGCGTGAAGGTCGATTTCGTTTGTGCGCGGGCGGAACCGGCGTCGGCGAGCATCTGCGCCACCATCGGCGCGGTGAGGCCGAGGCCGGCCATCAAGCGCACGAAGGCGCGGCGCGAGATCCGTCCGGCGCGGACCTCGTGGAGCAGCTGGCGAAGCGTCGGCTCGTCCATCGAATCCTCCATGGCGATCCCTCCGTGGACGCGCTACTTCTGCAGCACCTTCCGCGGGTCGAGCGCGTCGCGCAAACCGTCGCCGATGTAGTTGATCGACAGCACGGTCAGGAAGATCGCGGCGCCGGGGAAGAGCGCCCAGTGCGGCGCGAAGTCGAGATTGTCCTTGGCGTCGAAGAGGATCCGTCCCCACGTGGGGATGTCGAGCGGGAACCCGAGCCCGAGGAACGACAGCGACGACTCGGCGATGATGGCCGCGGCCACGTCGATCGTGGCCACGACGATCACCGGACCGAGCGCATTCGGCAGGATGTGACGGATGACTTGTCGGATCGCCGGCACGCCGAGGCCGCGCGCCGCTTCCACGAATTCCTTCTCGCGGAGCGACAGGAACTGCGCGCGCACCAGCCGGGCGACCGGCATCCAGCGCAGACCGCCGATGATTGCCACGACCAGGATGAAGATGCCGGCTTCGGGCCCCAGCCGTTTCGTCAACGGGTCGCGGAAGAGATACGCGATCAGCAAGAGCAGGGGCAGACCCGGGAGCGAGAGGAAGAGATCGGTGACCCGCATCAACGCGTGATCGACCGTGGTTCCCGCGTACCCGGCCGTCGCGCCGATCAGGGTGCCGATCGTGATCGCGATCAGCATCGCGGCGACGCCGACCGCCAGTGAGATGCAGCAGGTCCTGCCCGAGATCGTCGGTGCCGAGGGGATGAGCCCACGACGGTCCCTTGAGCTTGGCCTTGAAGTCGATCTCGTTGATCGGCACGCGATACACGAACGGGCCGATCAGGACGCCGGCGACGAGCATCGCGAGCAGCGTCACGCCGATCATCGCCAGCCGGTGGCGCCGGAACCGGCGAGCCGCATCGCGCCAGAGCGACGTGCGAGCCGCGGGCACCACGCGAGCGGGACGAAGGATGTCGGATAACACGCTCATCGAAAGCTGATCCGCGGGTCGAGCCAGCCGTACAGGAGATCCGCGACCAGGTTCGAGAGCACCATCAGACAGGAGAAGACGAACGTCACGGCCATGACGACCGGCGTGTCGTTGGCGAGAATCGCGGCGATCAGGAGCGATCCGATCCCGGGCACGCGGAAGATCTGCTCGGTGATGATGGCGCCGCCGAAGATGGTCGGGACCTGGAGGGCGAGCAGCGTCACGACCGGGATCAGCGCGTTGCGGATCACGTGCTTCACGACGGTGATCCATTCCGACAGGCCCTTCGCCCGCGCGGTGTTGACGTAGTCGAGACGGACGACGTCGAGCACCGCCGAGCGGACGAAGCGCGTGAGCGCCGCGCCCTGGAAGAGCCCGAGCACGGTGACGGGCATGATGGCCTGTCGCACGTGCTCCCACCACCACCGGAACCCGGTGCCGGCGATGTCCGCGCGATAGATGAACGGCAGCCAGTCGAGATAGATCGAGAAGACCAGGATCAGGACGAGCCCCGTGAAGAACGGCGGCAGCGAGAACCCGATGAACGCGAACGTCGTCGCGATCTGATCGAAGATCGAATAGGGCCGAAGCGCGGACAGCGTGCCGATCGGGACCGCCACCAGGAGCCCGACGAGCAGCGCCGAGCCCAGCACGAAGATCGTCGTCGGCAGGCGCTGGAGGATCAGCGTGTCGACGTTCACGCGGCTCTGGAACGAGAAGCCCCAGTCGCCCTTGACCATCGACACGAACCACCTGACGTAGCGGACCGCCAGCGGATCATCGAGCCCGAACTGCGCGCGCAGGTTGGCCCGGACCTCGGGCGGCACGTTCGGATTGGTGGCGAGCTCCTCGAACGGGTCCCCCGGCGCCGAGGCCAGGATCGCGAAGATGACGACGCTGATCCCGAGGATGACCGGGATCGAGATCAGGAGGCGCCGGAGGAAATAGCGCCACATTCTTACCCTTCGCGATACCAGTTGGCCAGGTTCCAGAAGTTGGAATCCCAGCCCGACACGTCGGTGTTCTTAAGCCTGTTCGACACCGCGGAGATGACCATGCGCCAGAGCACCGGGATGACGACCACGTTCTGGATCGCCAGGTCGTTCATCTTGACGAAGAGCGCGGCCCTCTTCACGAGATCGAGCTCCGTCTCCTGAGACTTCCAGAGCTTGTCGTACTCGTCGTTGCGCCAGCGGGTGATGTTGCGGCCCTGCCACTTGTTCTTCGTCCCGGCGACCTCCCACGACGTGAACTGCTCCATGAACGAGGCGGGGTCAGGGGCCCCCATCGTGGTCGTGTACATCTGGATGTCGGTGTAGAACTTCGAGTAGGTATCGGGGTTCGCCACGTCCGACGAGAAGTACACCGAGGCCACGACCGACTTCAGCTCGATGTCGATGCCGGCCTTGGCCGCCGCCTGCTTGACGATCTGCTGCGTCTTCTGCCGCTCCGGATTCGTGGACGTCTGGTACACCATCTTGAGCCGTTTACCGTCCTTGGCGCGGATGCTGTCGCCGCCGCGCTTCCAGCCGTCTCCATCCATGAGCTGGTTCGCCTTGTCGATGCTGAACTCCCACTTCATGTTCGGCGAGCGAAACTTTTGCGGCGCGTTCAGGAAGTTCGCCGTCGATTGTCCGAGCCTGCCGTAGATCTGCTCCTGCACGGACGCGCGATCGACGAGCAGGTTGAGGGCCTGGCGGACGGCCGGATCTGTCAAAAACGGATGCTTCGTCTTCGCCGACGACCTTTCGCCCTCGACCTCGGTCCACGGATCGGTCTGGTTGCACTGGATGTGCTCGATGTTGCCGGCCGTCGCGATGTCGACCTTGCCGCGGCCGCCGCCCTGCTCCATGCGCTTCAGGATCTCGTCGGCGACTTGCAGGTTCCACGCGAAGTCGAACTCGCCGGACTGGAGCACCGCGCGAGCGGCGGACGCCGCGTCGCCGCCGCCCTTCATCTCGAGCGTGTCGAAGAAGGGCCGGTTCGGCAGGTGATAGGTAGGGTTCAGCTCGGCGCGAATCGTGTCACCCGGCTTGAAGTCGACGAACTTGTACGGTCCCGTCCCGATCGGCTTCAGGTTCGTCGGCGCCTCGCGCGACTTGCCGCCCTTGTAGGTCTCGAAGAGATGCTTCGGAATGATCTGGCCGCGCGGCGCGCCGCAGAACGCTTCCGACCAGAACGGCATCGGCTGCTTGAAGGTCAGGCGGGCGGTGTGGCTGTCGGGCTTGTCGATCTTCTCGATGTCCTTGTACGCGCCGATGGTGGTGGCGGCGGTCGCCGGATCGGCGGCGTACTCCCAGTTGAAGACGACGTCGTCCGCGGTGAACGGCTTGCCGTCGTGCCAGACGACGTTCTTCTTGAGCCGCCACGTGACCGTGCGGCCGTCCTTCGAGAGCGTCCCGTTCTGCACCGACGGGATCTCCGCGGCGAGGATGGGCACCAGGTTCCCGTCGGGATCGAACGCGGCGAGCGGTTCGTAGAAGATGCGCGAGCCGTCCTGATCCTTGGTGCCGACCGCCCGCCGCGCTTCGCGGCGGGATAGCTGCCACGTGTCTGCGCCGCGGCGATTCCTGCCGAGGCGAGCATCTGGCTCGCGAGCGGCGCGCCGAGTCCGAGCCCGACCATCGTCTGGATGAAACGCCGGCGCGAGAGCCGGCCGGCCTTGACGTCGCCGATGAGGTTGCGAATCTCTCGTTCGTCCATGGAGATCTCCTTGCCGAGAGCGATCAGTCGGAGACGCTCACGAGTGCCTCGTCATGCGGACGGCCACCTCGATCGCCTCGACCATGCTTTCGTGATTGGCGATGCCCTTCCACGCCCGGTCGAACGCGGTGCCGTGGTCGACGGAGACGCGCACGAACGGCAGGCCGACCGTCACGTTGACGCCCGACAAGCCGGTCCACCTCTTCGCCTTCTCGTCGTACTCGAACCCCAGCGTTTTCACGGGGATGTGGCCCTGGTCGTGATACATGGCGACGACGATATCAAACTCGCCGCCGCGTGCGCGGGAGAAGAGCGTGTCGGCCGGCAGGGGGCCGAAGACGTCGATCCCCTCGCGGCGCGCCTCCTCGATCGCCGGAATGATCGCCGTCTGCTCCTCGTCGCCGAAGAGGCCTTCTTCGCCGGCGTGCGGGTTCAGGCCCGCGACCGCGATTCGCGCGCGGTCGCGGCCGAGGTCCTCCATCGTCTTCTGCGCGAGACGGATCGTGCGGAGCACGCGGTCGCGGGTGACGAGATCCGGAACGCGCCGGAGCGCCACGTGCGTGGTCACGTGGATCACGCGCAGCTCCTTGCCGGCGAGCAGCATCGCGACGTCCTTCGTCCCGGAGAGCTCGGCCAGGATCTCCGTGTGGCCGGCGTGCGGAATGCCGGCCGCCGCGAGAGCTTCCTTGTTCACCGGCGCGGTCACGATCGCGGCGATGCGCCGCTCCATCGCCAGGAGAATCGCGCGCTCGATGGCCTCGTACGCGGCGCGCCCCGCCGCGGCGCTCACCTGGGCGCGCGGAAGGGTCGCGGCGTCGACGTTGGCCAGGTCCAGGACCTCGAGCGTGCCGTTCGCCCACCGACACTCCTCGACGTCGCGAACGACGTGCGAGACGAGCGGCGAGCCGATCAGCGCGAGCGCGGCCTTCATCACGTCGGCCGAGCCGATGACGACGGGCCGTGACGTCGCGACCACCTGCGGCTCGGCCGCGGCTCGCGCGATGATCTCCGGCCCCACGCCCGCGGGATCGCCCATGGTGACGCCGAGCACCGGCAGTCCTGGCATCGTCAGTCTCCTTCTGCCCGTTCTCGGGATTGCGCGGCCAGCGTCGCGTAGAGGTCGGGATCCCCGAAGCCGCCGGCCTTGGTGATGATCCACGGGTCTCCGAAGTCGGAAGCGCACAGGCGCCCCAGCGCGAGGCCCGGGCCGGGTGCGCCGGCCAGGTCGATACGCCGGGCGCCGAGCTCGCGGTAGAGCGCGACTGCGGTCTCGCCGCCCGTCGCGGCGATCATGTCGAACCCTTCGCGTCGCAACAGGCCTTTCGCCGCCTCGGCGACGCGACACGCGGCGTCCGGGGCCGGAGTCACGTCCTGGTCGTTCGTCGCCAGCACGGTGAGCCCCGCGCGACGCGCAGGCTCGATCTGACGGCGACTTGCCGGATGGCGGCTGCCAACGAGGATGAGCCAGCGCAGAGCTGGCGGAACGGGCACGGTTTCCGCGAATCGATCGAGCCCGCGAGCGAGCGCCCCGGCGAGTCCGGCAGAGCCCGCGAGGATGAGACATCTCGGCAACGAGAGCACGGCATCCACGAGTGTCCCGAGGTCGGCGTCCGTCTCGGCGTCGGCGACCACGATTGCGCCGGCCAGGCGTTGCAGGTGAGCGCTCACCGCCGCCGCGCCGGCGCGCACGTCGGAGAGTGAAATCCATCCCGGGGCAGGCCAACGCGCGGTCGCGTCGTCGAGCCCTCGGAGCTGCGAGCGGACGATCTCCACGATGTCAGACGACGTTGCGCGGGGAAACTGCGGATCACGGGCGACCGGCGTCTCGGTCACCGGCGTCCCGTCGACGAGCAGAAGGCGGTCGCGCACCGTGCGGCGTTGCGCGGGGAACGCCGGGCACAGCAGGGCTCCGGCGGAACCCGTTCCATCCATCAAGGCGCCCACTTCGGCCGCGATGCGGCCACGCAACGTGGAATCGATCTTCTTGAAGTACCGGAGGGCCGGCGTCATCGCGGCGGCGTGACGGACCCGGTCGGCGGCGGCGCGATCGTCGAGCGATCGTGATTCCGTGTCGATGACCCGCACGGCGCCGGTGGGCGGCCCCGCGGGCCAGACCGTCACGGGCACGACGGCCCCACGAGCGAAGAGTGCGCCGGTGTCACACGCGCCGGTGAGATCGTCGGCCAGAATCGTCAGGGTCATCGGAGGCGTCACTATATAGGACTATACTTTTCGGGGTTCAACGCATTGGCGCTCATTCCGAAGGCCGTGTCCCTCTCGCTCCTTGTCCTGATCGTTACCGGGGCGATCTTCGCGGCGACCCGGTTCGGAACGCCGGCCGTCGAGGTCGAACGGCCAGCGGCGCCGCCGGTTCCCGACACTCCCCGCGGGACTTCTATGGACACAACGCCGCGACCCGCGCCGACCGTGACGGTCGACCGCGCCCTGAAGGAGCTCGGTCTCGTCCGACCGTCGCGGACCAGGCTGGTCGAGGACTTCACGCTGCCGACGCTGGATGGAAAGAGCTTCCGCTTGAGCGCCTATCGAGGCAAGATCGTCCTCGTGAACTTCTGGGCGACGTGGTGTCATCCCTGTCTGGAGGAGATGCCCGCGATGGAGCGGTTGTATCGAAAGCAGAAGGCGCACGGCTTCGTCCTGGCCGCGGTGTCTCTCGACGCCGATCCCGGTGTCGTCCCGGCGTTCGTGAAGAAGCAGGGCCTGACGTTTCCGATCCTGCTCGATCCGAAGTCGCAGGTGGCCAACACGTACGGCGTACGCGCGCTGCCGTCGACGTTCATCGTCGATCGCCAGGGCACTGTACGGACCCGTGGCACTGGCGCTGGTCGCCGGAATGCTCCGGTAATGCAACCGGTCGGAGTCCTGGTCGCCTTCACCGCGGGCCTCTTCTCGTTTCTCTCGCCGTGCGTCCTGCCCCTCTTTCCGTCGTATCTCTCGTTCGTCACCGGGATGTCCGTCGCGGATCTCAGCGCCGAGCTGACGTCCGCCGCGCGCCGCAGGGTGCTGCTCCACTCGCTCGCGTTCATTCTCGGGTTCTCGCTGGTGTTCATCGCGCTCGGCGCCTCCTTCAGCGTGGCTGGCCAGTTCTTGCTGGACTACCGCGACAAGATCCAGATCGTCGGCGGCGTTCTGATCGTGATCTTCGGGATCTTCATTTCCGGTCTGCTCGATCGCGTCAAGCCCGCGTCTCTGCCGTACATCGTCCTGGGTGTCGCTCTTGCCGGTGCGCTCGGCAGCTGGTGGTGGGGCGCGAAAGCGTTCGTGCTCGTCGGCGGCGTGATCCTGGCCGTCTTCCTCAAGGGAATCTTCACGCGGTCGCAACAGTGGCAGATCCGCGAGAAACCTGCCGGGTATCTCGGGTCGCTCGTGGTGGGGATCACGTTCGCCGTCGGCTGGACCCCCTGCGTTGGCCCGATCCTGGGCGCCATTCTTTCGCTCGCCAGCACGACCGAAACCGTCGAGCGCGGAGTGGCCCTGCTCGCGGCGTACTCCGCCGGTCTCGGAGTGCCTTTCCTGATCTCGTCGTTCGCGCTCGGCGCATTCCTCAAGTTCTTCAAACGCTACCGACCGTTCATCCCCGTCGTCGAGCGCGCGGCGGGAGTCGTGCTGATCGTGGTCGGCGTGCTCGTCTTCACGAATTACTACCTGGTCCTGAACTCCTGGGCGATCGCGATCACTCCCGACTGGCTGCTGAAGCGCCTGTGAGCCGCCAGGGCGCCGTCACGGCGTCGCTCGATGATCGGCGCGTCTCACGGGTTCACGTTCGCATCCCCGCGACGTCTGCGAATCTCGGCCCCGGGTTCGATGCTCTGGGACTGGCGCTGTCGCTGTTCAACGAGGTCACCGTCCAGGAATCCCGAGGCGTCCGAGTCAGCATCGTCGGCTACGGCGCGGACGATCTGCCGACGGGCGACGAGAACGTGGTGGTGCGGGGGATCAGGCTCGCGTACGAGGCGGCCGGTCGTCCATTCAACGGCGCGGAGATCTCCTGCGTCAATCGCATTCCGTCGTCGCGCGGTCTCGGCTCGAGCGCGGCCGCCTGGGTGGGAGGGCTCTGCGCCGGCAACGCGCTGCTGGGCGCGCCGCTCGATCGCCAGACGCTGCTCGACCTGGCGACGGCGGCCGAGGGCCATCCGGACAACGTCAGCGCGGCACTCCTGGGCGGTCTCACCGTGGCGTGCGTCGACGGCGGCAGCGTGCGTGCGCTCTCGCTGCCGGTGCCGCGGCGCTGGCGCTGGGTCGTCCTGGTTCCCGACACGACGAGTCCGACGACCGAGGCGCGCGCACTCTTGCCGGCGTCGGTGCCGCGCGCCGACGCGGTGTTCAACGTCCAGCGCGTGGCGCTGCTGCTGGCCGCGCTCCAGCGCGATGCGCCCGACGCGCTCGGCGTCGCGCTGGACGATCGGCTCCACCAGCCGTATCGCGCGCGCCTGTTTCCGTGGATGCCCCGTGTGGTCGCCGCGGCGCGCCACGCGGGCGCGCTCGGCTGCGTCTTGAGCGGCGCGGGCCCATCGCTGCTGGCGATCGTCGTCGACGAGTCCGACCGTGTGAGCGCCGCGATGACCGCGGCGCTGCACGAGGCCGGCTTCCCGGGATCGGCGCGCGCGTTCGACGTCGACGTCGCCGGCGCGCAGAGCCGCGTCGATTGATGGCGATGGGTTCCTGAGCTCTGAGCACGTCTGGCGCCACCCTCGGCCGGCGCCGACGCGAGATCGTCGCCGTCATCTGGCTCTTGCTGGCCGCGGCGCACGGCCTCTTCTTCTCGTTCTCGATCTTCTTCGTCCCGCTCCTCGAGGAGTTCGGATGGTCGCGCGCGCTGACGGCGGGCGCGCTGTCGGTGTCGACGGCGGTCCAGGGCGTGCTCGCGCCGGTTGCCGGCGCCATCGTCGATCGCGTCGGTCCACGGCGCGTGATGCTGGGCGGAGTGGTTGCGCTCGGCCTCTCGTCGATGCTGACGAGCACGGTTGCGGCGCCCTGGCAGCTCTATCTCACCACGGGCGTGATCGGCGCTCTCGGCATCACCGGCGTCGGGTGGGTGCCGACGAGCGTGATGCTCTCCCGCTGGTTTCGCGACCGCCGCGGCCGGGCCGTCGGCCTCGCGTTCTCGGGCATGGGCATGGGCGTGTTCGTGATGGGGCCGCTGGCGCAGTGGCTGATCGGACGCGTGGGCTGGCGATTCGCCACCTTCACGCTCGGCGTCGGAACCCTCGTCGTGCTCTTTCCGATCGTCTGGCTCTACGCGCGGGACGCGCCGCCGGTCGATGACCGGCGGCACGCCGAGAGCCGCAGCGGCGTGAGCGCGCGGGGCGGACCGCGAACCGCCGTGGCGGATCGCGACTCGACGCTTCGCGACGCGCTGGGGAGCCGGACGTTCTGGGCGCTGTTCACCGCGTACTTCATGACTCCGCTCGCCGTCTTCCCGATCGTCACGCATCAGGTCGCGTTCGCGGTGGATCTCGGGTTCCCCCGACTCTTCGTCGCCTCGGTGTTCGGGCTCACCGGCCTCATGTCGAGTGCCGGGCGTGTCGGATTCGGCCTCATCGCCGATCGCCTGGGCGGACCGATGGCGGCCACGATTTCGTTCGGCTGCACCGCCGGAGGCGCGCTCGCGTTGCTCGGCCTCGAGGCCTTTCCGTTCCGGCCGTGGCTCGTGGTCTACGCGCTCCTGTTCGGGCTCGGCTTCGGAGCGCGCGGACCCATCATCACCGCGATGGCGTCGGAGCTCTACGGCGGCCGGCGCTTCGGGTTGATCTACGGTCTGCTGAACGTGGGCAACGGGCTCGGTGGAGCGATCGGTCCGTGGTTGGGCGGCTTCGTGCACGACGTGACCGGCTCCTACCGTATCGTCTTTCTCGCGAGCGTCGTGTTCTGCGCGCTCGGATCCAGCTGCTTCTGGGTCGCGGCGCGCCGGCGACGGATCGATGCTTGACTCGACTCTGGTCGGATGCTAGGTCAGGCGCCATGACGGACGGCACCTCCCGAGCCGTGCCTGGCGTCCTCGCGTATCAGGACGTGAAGGCCGCCGTGCGACGCGGATGGCTCGGGTCCGCGATGCCGCTCGAGGAACGTCAGTTCCAGCCGGCGAGCCTCGACCTGCGCCTGGGTCTCGTGGCCTATCAGCTCCGCGCGAGCTTCCTGCCGTTCCGCAAAACGATTCGCGAACGGCTCGACCGCCGGCAGATCGATTTCACCGAGCCCGAGCTGGTCATCGACACGATCCCGCTCGAGCACGGCGCCACGCTCCAGCGCGACGTCGTCTACCTCTGCGAGCTGCTGGAGTTCCTGGACCTGCCGCCCGGCATTCGCGGGAGGTCGAATCCGAAGAGCACGACGGGACGGCTCGACATCTTCACGAGGATCGTCACCGACGCGACCCCGCGCTTCGACGAGATCGAGCCCGGGTATCGAGGACCGCTCTTCGTGGAGATCTCGCCGCGCTCGTTTCCGATCCGCGTGCAGACCCGCGATGTCCGACGACGAGGTGCGCCAGGTCTACGCGAGCGAGCCGTTGCTCTACGACGACGAGGAGCAGCCGGTCGCCGCCGATGACGCGATCCGGGATGGCGGCCTCTGCATGGGGGTGGATCTCTCGGGACGAAAGACGGACGGAATCATCGGCTACCGGGCCCACGCGAATCCCCAGGCGGTCGACCTGAACCGGATCGATTTCTACGACCCCCTGGAATTCTGGGAGCCGATCCGCGCTCGCAACCGCGACGCGTACATTCTCGAGGCCAACCGGTTCCACATCCTGGTCTCGAAGGAGCGCATTCGCGTGCCTCCCGCGCTGGCGGCCGAGATGAGCGTGTACGACGTGAGCGCCGGCGAGATCCGCACGCATTACGCGGGCTTCTTCGATCCCGGATTCGGATTCGGCGACGGAGGCATGCTCGGCACGAAGGTCGTGATGGAGGTGCGGGCGCGCGAGGTCCCGGTCATCCTCTACGATGGCCAGACGCTCTTCACCGTGCGTCTCGAACGCCTGACTCGTCGGCCGGAGCGCATCTACGGCGCCGATCTCGGCTCGTCGTACCAGCACCAGACGTTGACGCTGAGCAAACACTTCAAACGTCGTTGAAAGGTGCGCACACGATGGGTCAGGAGCGGCAACGCTCTTGCATTGTTCATCGGGGTGGGATTCGAGGTGGGATGTTAGAATCCGTGTAGGGTTCGAGCGGCGGGATCTCCCGCATCACGGTCGCGTGCCCGATGGAGGGCAACATGGCAGAGCAGAAGCGCAAAGACACACGGCCTCAGAAGCCTGCGGAAGGCGGCGGCGGCGACGGCGCGGCCGGCAATGCGAAGATCGCGGAGAAGGGCAAGAAGATCAAGGAGGACATCGACAAGCTCCTGGACGAGATCGACGACATCCTCGAAGAAAACGCCGAGGAGTTCGTGAAGAGCTACGTCCAGCGCGGAGGCGAGTGATCGATGCCCATCTACGAGTACCGCTGTCGCGCGTGTGGAGGTGACTTTGAGAAGTACGTGCACACCTCGTCGACGGCGGTCGCCTGTCCATCCTGTGAGAGCGATCGGGTCATGCGCAAGCTGTCCGTCTTCGGTCTGAAGACCGAGAGCGCCGTGGCGACGTCCATGCCATCCGGTGGCGGGAGCTGCTGCGGCGGCGGCTGCTCGTGTCATTGACCACCGCGAGCGACTGCTGAACCCACGCCGGCCCGCCCGGGCCGGCGGATCGTCCATCAACCCCACGAGCCCCCACGACGCTTATGGATCTGCGCCGGCTGGAGATCTTCGTGAAGGTCGCCGAGCTCGGGAGCTTCTCGCGCGCCGCCGAAGCGCTCTACCTGACTCAACCGACGGTGTCCGAGCACATCCGCGGGCTCGAGGACGAGCTCGGGATCCAGCTCCTGGATCGGCTCGGCCGCGGCACCATCGCGACGCGCGCCGGGCTTCTCTATCTCGGCTACGCGCAGCGCCTGCTCGCGCTGTCGCGCGAAGCTCGTCAAGCCATCGATCAGTTCCAGGGACGGATGAGCGGGCAACTCGTCGTCGGCGGCAGCACGATTCCCGGCGAGTATCTGCTTCCCGCGCTCATCGGACAGTTCCGCGAGAAGTACCCGGAGATCTCGGTCTCGCTCCTGATCGGGTCGAGCCGCCAGGTGACGGAGTGGGTCGAAGACGGAAAGGTCGAGACGGCCGTCGTGGGCGCTCGTCCGGCGACACGGCAGCTCGAGGCGCGCGAGCTGACGGCCGATGAGCTGGTCGTGATCGTCCCGGCCGGACATCCGTGGTCCGCGCGCGTCACGGTGACCCGGGCCGAGCTCGAAGCCGAGCCCATGATCCTTCGCGAGCGCGGCTCCGGCTCGCGCGACGCGCTCGAGCGCGCGCTCGCGGACGTCGGGCTCGAGCTCTCCGCGTTGCGCATCGTCGGAGAGTTCGGCTCCACCCAGGCCGTGAAGCAAGCGGTGCGCGCGGGCGTCGGGATCTCGTTGATGTCGAGACGCGCAGTCCTGGACGAACGCCAGGCCGGGTTCGTCTCGTGCGTCACCGTGGAGGGCTTCACGGTGTCCCGGTCGTTCTACCTGGTCGTTCATCGCGACCGCAGCCGGTCACCGCTGGCCCTGGCGTTTCTCGAGTTTCTCAAATCGCAGTTCCCAGCCATGGCATCCTAGGGACTATGACTTTGGAGAAGATCCGGCTCACGTCGTACGCGTCCTGCGCCGGCTGAGCGTCGAAGATGGCTCCTGGAGATCTCCAGGAGGTGCTTTCGGTGCTGCGGCCGGCGGATCCGACGCGGCACCCGGAGTTGCTGGTCGGCCTCGGCGCGGCTGACGACGCGGCGGTGTATCGCGTCGCGGCCGACCTCGCGCTCGTCGAGACCGTGGACTTCTTTCCGCCGGTCGTCGACGAGCCGTACACCTGGGGCGCCGTGTCGGCCGCCAACGCGATGTCGGACGTCTACGCGATGGGTGGTGAGGTGATGTTCGCGCTCGCCGTCGCCGGATTCCCGCGCGACATGCCGAAGGCGATCATCGCCGAGGTGTTCCGCGGTGGCGCCGACAAGGTCGCCGAAGCCGGTGGGGTCGTGGCCGGCGGTCACACCGTCGTCGATGCCGAGCCGAAGTACGGACTCTGCGTGACCGGACGCATCCATCCGGATCGAATTCTCGTGAAGGGCGGCTTGCGTCCCGGCGATCGGCTGTTCCTGTCGAAGCCGCTGGGGACGGGCGTGGTCACCACCGCGGCGAAAGGGGACGCCGCAAGCGCCGAGGTGCTCGCGGGCGCGGTCGAGAGCATGCTGCGATTGAACCGCGTCGCGTCCCGTGTCGCGTGCGAGCTCGGCGCGAAGGGGGCGACCGACATCACCGGGTTCGGTCTCCTGGGGCATGCGGGTGAGATGGTCGAAGCGAGCGCCGCGGGCATTGCGTTGCACGCGTCGAAGCTTCCCGTGCTGCCGGGCGCTCTCGCACTCGCCGAGAAGGGAACGTTCAGCGGCGGGATGACGCGCAATCGCCGGCACGTCGACCAGGTGTTCGGCCCACGCCTGGTGATCCATCCCGACGTTCCCCGGGCGCTCGTCTCACTCTGCACCGAGTCGGAGACGTCCGGCGGCCTCCTCTTCTCCATCGAGCCGGCGCGGGCTTCACGCGTCGTCGAAAGGTTTCGCGATCAGGGCGAAACGTGCTGGGAGATCGGTGAGGTTCTCGCCGATCCGGTGATCCGCGTCCTGCCCTGATCGATTCCTGCGGCCGACGGCGGCGGCCATCGGCCGGCGCTATGGCTCGTGGCCCCGTGCTTCGGCACTTCCGATTTGTCGCGCGGCGGACCTCTTTTAGAATCTGACTACTTCAGATCGCCAGATGAACCGTCGCGAATTTTTGAGAACGTCCGCGCGAGTGTCCGCCATCGTTGCGGCGGCGGCCGCCGCGCGGCGCGCACATGCCGATCGAGCGGCGTTCGAGCCGCGGCCGGGGACGTGGCGCACGTTCGACGTCACGACCCGTGTGGAAATCCTGGAGCCGCGGGGTCTGACGCGCGCCTGGGTCCCGGTTCCCTCGGTGTCGTCTGACTATCAGCGGCTCGGCGAGAATCGATGGTCCGGCAACGCGCGCGTCACGCAGATCATGACGGATCCGAAGTACGGAGCGCAGATGCTGTACGCCGAGTTCGCGGAAGACGAGACGACGCCGAAGCTCGAGCTGACGTCGACAATCCGCACCCAGAGCCGCAGAGTGGACTGGGCGAAGCCGCGATCGGGCGCCGAGGATCCGGCGATGCTCTCGCGCTGGACGGAGCCGACCGAGCTGATACCGACGGACGGGATCGTGCGGGAGACTGCCGGAGAGATCACGCGCGGCAAGACGACCGACGTCGACAAGACGCGCGCCGTCTACGACTGGATCCTCGCCAACACCTATCGCGAGCCGAAAGTCCGCGGGTGTGGCGTCGGGGACATCAAGAGCATGCTGGAGACGCGGAACTTCGGCGGCAAATGCGGTGACATCAACGCGCTCTTCGTCGGACTCCTCCGGTCGGCGGGCATCCCGTCGCGCGACGTCTACGGCATTCGCGTCGCCCCCTCGCAGTTCGGCTACAAGGCGCTCGGCGTCGCGAGCGCGAGCATCGGCAAGGCCCAGCACTGTCGCGCCGAGGTTCATCTCAAAGGTTACGGGTGGGTCGCGATGGATCCGGCGGACGTCACAAAGGTCGCGCGTGAGGAGACGAGCGAGTGGCTCAAGATCGACAACCCGATCGTCGAGGCCGTGCGTCCGAAGCTGTTCGGCGGATGGGAAGGCAACTGGATCGCGTACAACATGGCGCACGACCTCCTGCTACCGAACTCGACGCGCGGTGGGCGGCTCGGCTTCCTGATGTATCCGCAGGCCGAGACCGGGGAAGGACGCCGTGACAGCCTCGACCCCGACGGCTTCCGCTACACGATGAGCAGCCAGGAGATCACGGGGTGAGACGCGGCGGCTGCGGATTGTTCCCGAACGGGGCGAGGTGGTATGAGAACGACCGGTTGCTGGCGACCGTGATCGGACTCGCATGGCTGGTCGCTGCCGTGCGCCCGGCGGCCGCCGCCGAGGCGCCGCGGTTTCTTCCGTGGACCGAGCCGGCGCCCGCGACCATCCGCCTGACGGACCTGACCGGACGTCCCTTCTCGATGGAGGACTACGGCGGCAAGGTCGTGCTCGTGAGCTTCTGGGCCACGTGGTGCACGTTCTGTCGTGAGCAGATGCTCGCGATGCATCACCTGAAGCAGCGTCTCGGCGGACAGCCATTCGACATCGTGGCCGTCAACTTCGGCGAGTCGTCGCGGCGGGTGCGCGAGTATCTGAAAGATATTCCCGTCGACCTTCGCGTGGTCATGGACCCCGACCAGGAGGCCGCGAAGGCCTGGCGTGTGCGTGTCCTGCCGGTCAACTATCTCGTGGGCGTCGACCGGCGACTGCGGTACTTCGTGCTCGGTGAGTTCGACTGGGCCGGCGACGAAGCCCTCGGCATGATCCGCCAGCTCATGTCCGAGCGATGACCGGGCCGATCACGTCGAGAGGATCGAGGCGCTTCAGCGGGCCGAGGATCGGGACGAGCGAAGAACGTTCAGCAGGCGTTGCTTCAGTTCGGAAGGAATCTCCACGTCACGAAGCTTTGTCGCGGCATTGACCGTGCCGCGATAGGTGTTCACGAACGCGACGCAGGGGCCGCACGCCTCGATGTGCCAGTCGATCAGCTCCTTCACCGACTGGGGCAACGACCCCTCCAGGTAGTCGGCGAGCAGCTCGGCGATCTGTCGGCACTCGACCTTCGCTGGGCCGGACGGATCTGTCATCGGCGTCCATTATAGAGGGATGCTGGCCGCGCGGCATGAGATTCACACGGCCCGCCGGCGGAGCACGCGAGCCCGGTTGCCGGGACGGAGACGGGTCGGATCAGCGGATCGTGC
>QHRT01000290.1:0-4893 GCA_003220195.1 Candidatus Rokuibacteriota bacterium
CGGGAGATCCGGCACGCGCGTGTAGATCGCGGTGGGACGGCGTAAACCGGTGAAGCCGAGGACCTGGTAGAGCGGATGCTGGCGGCCGAGCCACCGGAATCCGAACGAGCGCAGGGTCGACTTTCCGTCGCGATCGGCGAGCCCTTCGCCGATCGCTCGCAGCTCACGTGCTGCCGTGTCCCAGACCGTGCGCCACGGCACGCCGCCGGCGACCTCGAAGGTCGTCACCGGAAGCACGCGTCCGTCGAGCCGCTTCATGTGGCTCACGACGGCCACCGGCTGTCCGTCCCGGCGTTCGACGATCCACCACACCTGGCGCAATGCGCTCGTCGCGCGGTGGCCTTCGACCTCGTAGCGCCACAGCGCCTCGTCTCGGGGCACGGTGAGGAGATACCGGCGAGCAGCGCCCGCGTCGAGCCGCGCCGCAAACGCGGCGTCGCTGGCGACGAGGGGGCGCATCCGGAATTCCGCATCCGGCTCGGCGGGAGCGGCGGACCACGCGTCCACGAAGATGACCGGGCCGCCGCCTCGCTCGATCGCCATCTCGTAGCCGAACTGCCGGTAGAACCACGGAATGCCGGCGATGAACTGCATCAGATGACCGCGCTCGGCGCTCCAAGCGTGCAGCGTGTCGAACAGCGTGCGCACCAGGCCGCGTCCGCGATACTCGGTGCGGGTGCCGATCAGCTCCGGCTGTCCGGCAGGGATGCGCACGCCGCCGAACGCGAGCGTTTGCGACACGAGCATGCCCGCCGTGACGATCCGCCCGCTCGCGTCCTCGACGATCAACGCATCTTCCGGGACGAACCACGGATGCCGGCCGGTCATCAGATCTTCGGTCCATCCCGCCAGGCCGTCGTTCGGTTCCGGCGAATCCTGCGCCCGGAGGACGTCCGCGTTGAACAGGGCGAGAGCGCGCGCGTCGGTCGCGCGTCCGCGTCGAAGGCTGAGCCCGTCACCGAGATCGCGAGGAAGCGTCATGGTGGTCCCGCAAACTATGCCATCATCCGTCGGCACAGAAGCCGGTGATCCCGACCGGCGCACGGAGGCTCCGATGAAGACCAGCGCCACGCGAATCCTGACGACGCACGTCGGCAGCATGCCTCGGCCCGAAAGCATCAGAGCGCTCTTGCGTGCGCGGCTCGGCGGCCAGACCGTTGCCGAGAGCGATCTTTCCGCGCGCGTCGCGGAGGCGGTGACCGATGCCGTTCGCCGGCAAGCCCAGGTCGGCATCGACGTCGTCTCGGACGGCGAGATGAGCAAGGCGAGCTTTCTCGCCTACGCGGACGAGCGCCTGACCGGGTTCGTGACGCCGGATTCGGACGTTCCGGCGAGCAACGCCGGTGGCTCGTGGGCGCGGAGGATCGACACCCGCCGGGAGTGGCGAGCGTTCCGCGAGTATTACGAGGACTACCTCCCGCGCGCGATGCCGCCCTCGGCGCTGCCCACCGTGTGCCGCGGACCGATCGCCTACAAAGGCCAGCAACTGCTCGAGCGAGACCTCGCCACGTTCAAGGCCGCGCTCGAGGGCGTGTCCGTGCAGGACGCCTTCGTCCCGGCCATCGCGCCGGCCATGGTGGGGCGCGGCCAGAACCAGTACTACAAGACCGAGGAAGAGTACGTGGTCGCGATCGCCGAGGCGCTCCGGACGGAGTATCGCGCGATCGTCGACGCCGGATTCATCCTCCAGATCGACGATCCGGGACTGGGCGAGACGTGGGACATGATGATTCCCGCGCCCGCGCTCGAGGACTATCGTCGAATGCAGGCGCGGAACCTCGAGGCGCTCAACCATGCGCTCTCCGGTATTCCGGAGGATCGTGTGCGCTATCACCTCTGCTGGGGCAGCTGGCAGGGCCCGCACGTCCACGATCTCGGGCTCCGCGACATCGTGGACCTCGTGCTGCGGGTCAAGGCGCAGGCGTACTCGATCGAAGCGGCCACGCCGCGTCACTCGTACGAGTGGCGCGTGTGGGAGGACGTCAAGCTTCCCGACGGCAAGGTGCTGATCCCCGGCGTGATCGCGCACACCACGGCGGTCGTCGAGCATCCCGAGACGATCGCCGAGCGCATCATGAACTTCGCGCGGCTCGTCGGGCGCGAGCGCGTGATCGCCGGCGCCGACTGCGGATTCGCGCAGGGCGCGCTCTACCAGCGCCAGCACCCGAGCGTGATGTGGGCGAAGTTCGCCGCGCTGGTGCAGGGGGCGCGGCTCGCGTCCGAACGGTTGTGGCGGACGTAAGCATCACGAGCTCGTCCTCCAGTCCCATCCGGCGGCTTCCAGCTCCAGCAGCGCCGCGAAGCGCCCGCCACGCGCCGCGAGCTCGGCGGGCGGCCCTTCCTCGACGATGCGTCCCTTCTCGAGGACGATCACGCGGTCCGCGTCGAGCGCCGTCGAGAGCCGGTGCGCGATCGTCAGCACGCCCGCGCCGCGCGTCACGACCGAGCTCCGCAGCGCGGCTCTGAATGCGGCATCGCTCGCGCTGTCGATCGCCGCGGTGGCCTCGTCGAAGAGCAACGCCGCCGGCTGATGCACCAGCGCACGCGCCAGCGCCAGGAGTTGCTGCTGTCCGGCCGAGAGCTGCGCTCCCCGGCCGCTGCCGGTTCCCCTGAGCTCGGTGCGATAGCCCGCGGGTAGCGCGCGGACGAACGCGTCCGCTCCGGCGATGCGGCACGCCTCGTACACGAGCGTCTCGGGGACGGCGGTATCGCCGAGCGTGAGGTTGTCCATCACGGTCCCGGAGAAGATCTGCACGACTTGCGGCACCACGCCGAGCACGCCGCGACGCGCGGAGTCCTCGAGCACCGTCGGATCCGCGCCGGCGATCCGGACGGTGCCCTGCCACGGGCGATAGAGGCCGGCGGCGAGATGCAACGCGCTCGTCTTGCCGGCGCCCGTGCGCCCGACCAGCGCCACCTGCTCTCCGCGCCGGACGTCGAGCGACACGTCGCGAAGGACGGGCTCACCGTCCGTATACCCGAACTCGACGTGACGGAGCGCAACCGGCGCGGCGGCGACCCCGTGTTGTGCGCCGGAACGCCGCGGCGTGGCGTCGTCGCCGACGCGTGCGATGGCGCCGTCCGCGGTCGCCCCCCCGCCGTCGTCCGTCCGGTCGGCCGGCAGCGCGAGCGTGCCGAAGATGCGCTCCGCGCCGGCCATGGCGCCCTGCACCGTCTGCCATTCTTCGCCGAGCGCTGCGATCGGCTGCAGGAAGCGCTGCACGAGCATGACGAAGGCCGTCAGCGTTCCGAGCGAGATGCCGAATCTCATGAGCGCGTGCTGCGTGCCGATCGTCAGGAGCGCGGCCACGGCCAGCGCGGAGAGGATCGCGGTCATCGGCATGTAGAGCGACGAGTACACCGACGAGCGGTTGGACGCGGCGAGCCCGCGGCTCAGGACCCGACGGAATCCCGCGACGAACTCCGGCTCGCGTCCGAACGCGCGAATCACCTCGGCGCCGCGCAGGCTCTCGAGCAGGCGCGCGTTCACGTCTCCGACCGCCACGCGGTTCTCGCGCTCGGCCTGGCGCACGCGCACTTGCAAGAACCGCGTGACCAGCGCGAGCGGCGGCACGACCAGCGCCGCGACGACACTCAGCGGGACGCTCAGCGCGACCATCGCGACCATGATGGTCCCGAGGCGCGCGAGGTTCGCGATGAGCGTCGACACGTTCGAGGAAAAGACCGTGTCGAGCGTCTCCACGTCGGCGGTCGCGCGGCTCACGATGTCGCCCATGGGCACGCGATCGAAGTAGCTCGTCGGCAGGCGCCCGACGTGCGCGAAGAGCCGCACGCGGAGCTCGCTCAGGACGTGCTGGGCGACCGTGGCCGCCAGGTAGTTGGAGACGAACGTCATCGCCTGCACCGCCGCGCTTGCGCCGAGGTACAGGAGCGCCAGCAGCAGGAGCCCGTCCGTGCGCCCGACGACCAGGTGCGCGTCGACGACGGTACGGATGACGAGCGGCGGCAGGAGCTCGAACGCCGCCGCGGCCAGCACGGCCAGCGCCACGAACGCGACCCGGACGCGCCACGGTCGCAGGAGACTGACGAGATTCCCGACGAGGGAGCGCTCTGGCAGGCGATCGATCATCCGATCGCTCCGGTCACCGTCGCCATCTCGGCCACGCGCTGCGCGCGATAGATCCGGGCGTAGAGACCATCCGAGGCGATCAGCTCGGCGTGCGTGCCCAGCTCTTCGATGCCANNNNGAGCAGAGCACGATCGTGATTCGTCGTTCGGGTGGCGCATCCGCACCGAACGTGTCGCGGAGCGATGCCACGATGCGCGCCTCGGTCTCGACGTCGACGGCGGAGAACGGATCGTCCAGCACGAGCAATCTCGGATATCCGGGCGCCGCGGCCGCGATGGCGCGCGCCAGCCCCACACGCTGCCGCTGACCACCCGAGATGCGGACGCCCTGCTCTCCGAGCTCGGTGTCGAGACCGCGGGGGAACGCCATCACGTCCCCTTCGAGCGCGGCGGCCCGCACGGCGCGCATCACCACGTCGTCGCCCACGGAACGCTCCGGCGTCAGCGTCACGTTCTCGCGAACCGAGCCCCCGAACACGAACGGATCTTGCGGGACGTAGCCGATCAATCCCGTTCGCGTCTCGGACCCGAGCTCCGCGAGCGGCCGTCCGTCGATCAAGATCGCGCCGGCCTCGACCGGGTGGAGACCGAGGATGGCGCGGGCGAGCGCGCTCTTGCCGGACGCGACCGGACCCGTGACGCCGATCAAGGCGCCGGCCGGGACCTCGAGGTTGAGAGTGCGCAGCGTCGGTGTCGCGGCGCCGGGATACCGGAAGCTCACGTCGCGCAGCGACAGCGACGCCGGTCCCGCGCGACGCGGAACGACGCGGGCGATCGGGCGCGTGATGCCCGCGAGATGGCCGG
>QHRT01000290.1:4994-9738 GCA_003220195.1 Candidatus Rokuibacteriota bacterium
GGTTGACGAAGCGCAAGAACAGCTCGAGGTACGCGACGAACGTCCCGACCGTCATCGCGCCGGCGATGACCCGCTCGCTGCCCTTCCACACGACCATGAGCACGCCGGCGGTCATGAGCAGCGTGTAGACGGGCTGGAGACCGCTCTTCAGCCGGATCATGCGCAAGTTGCGCTCGGCGAACGCCCCGGACAGCACGGCGACGCGCTCCACGACGGCGCCGAAACGGCCGAACACTCGCAGCACGCGAATCCCGGTCAGCGACTCCTGGAGCGCCGACGTCAGGTCGGCGTTCGCCTCGCGCGCCCTGGTCGTGCGCGCCGTCACCCACCGGCCGGTGGCGTGAGCCAGGACCATCGCGAGCGGCACGGGCGACAGGGCCAGCACGGTGAGGACGGGATCGAAGACCAGCATCGCGACCACGAGCGAGAGCGAGAACAGCACGGTATCCCACGTCTCGATGGTGAACTCGCGCACGCCGACGCCCAGCACTTCGACGTCGCCGACGATGCGAGCCATCAGATCCCCGATCGGCGTGCGCTCCTGATCGGCCATGGGCCACCCGAGCACGCCGCGGAAGGCGTCCGCGCGGAGGTTGGCGCGGATCCTCGCGTTCGCGGTCATCAGCCACCAGCGCTTGACGATGCGCGGGACCTCGGTGAGCAGCGTGCCTGCGATGAAGGCGAGCGCGGCCCAGCCGACGTCGCCGGGTGTCGCTTCGCCTCGCTCGAGAGCCAGCGCCCGATCGATGGCGCGGCCGAGCAGGATCGCGGGCAACACGACCGCGGTGTTCATGACGATGCCGGCGATCGAGCCGAGCACCAGCTGGCCCGCGACCTGGCGGAAATAGCGCCGCAGCTCCCGGAGATACGCCAACCTTCTCCCTCTTACGGTCGATCGTCCGGCTCCGGACGATCGGAATGCCCGTGCCGGTGATGAAGATCAGGATAGTGCGGATGCGCGTGGCGAAGCCCGGCGTGCGCGTGACGGTGCGAATGAGGCTCGCTCGCCAGGGTCCCCGAGTCGTGAGCGTGCCGATGGTGCGCATCGTGAGCGTGCAGGTGTTCGTGCTCGAACGGCTCGTGCACGTGCTGGTGCTCGTGGCGTTCGCTCACGTGTAACCAGACGCCCGCGGCCATGACGGCGCCGCCAGCCATCAGCCGCATGGTGAACGGCTCTCCCAGCGTCGCAATCGCCGCGACGGCGCCGATGAACGGCGCGGTCGAGAAGTACCCGCCCGTCCGTGCGGCGCCGAGCTCGCGGAGCGCCCGCACGAACAGCACGAGGCTCACGCCGTAGCCGAGAAACCCGACTGCGGCGATGGAGACGACCGACGCGACGGGAGGAAGCGGCGTGCCGCGGACCACGGCGATCGTCAAATTCACGGCGCCGGCGGCGCCGCCCTTGACCGCCGCGATGAGCGTGGGATCTCCGCCGGAGATTTTGCGGGTCAGGTTATTGTCCACTGCCCAGGCGAGACAGGCCGCAGCGACGAGCAGCGCACTCGACTCGAGCGCGAAGCCGCGCCCGGACTGCCACGCGAGCACGACACCGCCGGCGGTGATGAGTCCCATGCCGAGCGCAATTCTCCTGTCGATGTGCTCGCGGAACAGCCACCACGCGAGCAGCGCGGTCAGGACGCCTTCCAGGTTCAGCAGCAGAGAGGCGCGCGCCGCAGCTTCGCCCGACAGGCCGAACATGAGGAGCACCGGCCCGACGCCACCACCGGCCACGACCGCGCCCGCGAGCCACGGAAGGTCTTCGCGGCGGAGCGGTGCTTCTCTCGGCGGGCGACCTGCAGCGCGCCGGGCCATGCGAACGCCGCAGAGGCCGAGGCCGGATCCAAGATACAGGAGGCCCGCCAGCAGCCACGGGTCGGCGACGGCGAGCAGGGCCTTGGCGGCCGGCGTACTGAGACCGAAGAGGAGCGCGGCGCCGAGCGCGAAGCCGATCGCTCGTCCGGCAGCAGTCATCCCCCCTACTTCACGAACACCCATTCCGGCCGCAGCAACGGAAAGGCGACGAGCCCGATGATCGCCGTCGCGGCCACGAGGACCGGATTGCTCACCTTGAAGCGGAACAACACGACCAGACTGCCGAGCGCGATCAGCGCGGTCAACCAGTCGCCGATCGCGATCTTGCCGAGGAGCACGCACGCGCCGAGGATCGTGCCGATGGCGGCGGCATACGCGCCTTTGATGAATCCCTGGACATTCGGATTCGTTCGATAGCGCATCAGGATCGGCGCGATGATCAGGATGAACAGGAACGACGGCAGAAAAATCCCGACCGTGGCCGCGATGGCTCCCCAGAGACCGTCGAGCAGTGACCCGCTGAGACGAGCGGCGACCAGATACCCGACGAAGGTCGACGTGATCACGACCGGACCCGGGCTGATCATGCCCATCGCGACGGCCACCAGAAAGTCCCGCTCGTTGAGCCAGTGCATCTGCTGCACGAGCCCCTTCTCGAGAAACGGCACGATCACGAGCCCGCTCCCGAAGGTCAGCGACCCGGCTTTCAAGAAGAAGCCGAGCAGCTCGGCGAGGATCTTCCCGAGACCGCCCGGCGCGCCATCCGCAGCGGCAAGCAGCGGGATCCCGAGCCAGAACGACCGTGCCGTCGCGCCGGTGGACCGTGCGCGGAACAGCGAGCCGTAGTACAGCAGGCCAACCACGCCACAGCCGATGAACACGAGGGCGACCTCGGCCTGGACCGCCACGGTGATGAGGAACGCGGCGGCGGCGAGCGCCCACTCGATCCAGTCCTTCATCCCCAGCTTGGTGAGCCGGTAGCACGAGTGCAGGATCAGCGCGATGACGGCCGGACTCACACCGTAGAAGTTCGCCTTCACGGGCGAGAGACCGCCGAAGTAAACGTAGAGCGCGCCGAGAACGGCGACGATGACGAAGTTCGGGAGAATGAAGGCCCAGCCTCCGGCCCATGCCCCCCAGAAGCCACCGCGGATGTAGGAGATCCAGATGCCGACCTGGATCGCCAGCGGCCCCGGAAGCGACTGGCAGATCGCGATGCCCTCGCGCATCTCCTCCTTCGTCACCCACTTCTTCTCGCCGACGAGCTCGCGCTCCATCTGGCCGACGAGCGCGACCGGGCCGCCGAACCCGACGAGGCCCAGGCGGAGGTAATACTTGACGAGCTCGCGGATCGGCACGCGCTCCGGCGGCGGGTCGACATCCATTGGAGATCCTCCGCGGCGAGGGTTTCGTGAAGTGTAACGCTTGACGTGGGTCGTATCAAACGTTACGGTGACTTCGTGCGCTGGCTCGCGCTCCTGACCACCTTGCCGCCGACGCCGACGCGGCACCGCGTCGGCGTGTGGCGAAAGCTGCAACGAATGGGCGCCGTCCGGTTGCGCGGCGCGGGCTGGATCCTGCCGGAAACACCCGAGACGACCGAGCTGTTCCAGTGGCTCGTCCAGGAGATCCAGTCCTTCAAGGGCGAGGCGACGCTGTTGCGCGTCGATCGCGTCGAGACGATGGCCGACGACGAGATCGCCGCACTGTTCCACGAGGCGCGTGCGGCCGAGTACCAGGCGGTCGTCAAGGGCTGCCGCGAGATCCTCCGGCACCTCGACCGCTACCACCAGGCGAACCATCGCGGGTCGGTCACCAAGCTCCGCGGCAAGCTGGACGGGCTGAAGCGCGAGCTGGACCGCATCCAGTCGATCGACTACCTGAAAGCGCCGGCCGGCGAGCGCGCTCGCACGTTGTGGGAGACGACGGCCAAACGCCTGCGCGCCGCCGAGACGCGGAAGCCGGTTGTGACGGGAGGCCGGCATCGGACGTCTCTTCCGCCGCAGGGCAGCACGTGGGTCACGCGGCCACGACCGCACATCGACCGGATCGCGTCCGCCTGGCTCATCAAGCGCTTCTACGATCGGGACGCGAAGTTCGCGTTCGCGGATGCGGCCGACGCTGCGCGCAAGGGCATCCCGTTCGACGTGCTCGGCGCCGATTTCGGCCATCACGGTGACGCCTGCACGTTCGAGACCCTGGTGAAGCGCTTCGGCGTCAAAGATGCACGGGTGAAGGTGCTCGCGGAGATCGTGCACGAGGCGGACCTGCACGATGGGAAGTTCACCCGCACCGAGGCCATCGGTGTGGACCTCGCGATCAACGGCCTCGTCGAGGCGACGCCGGACGACGACGAGCTGCTGGCGCGCGGGATGGAGCTCTTCGATGGCCTCTACACGGTGTTGAAGCAGAAGACGTAGTCGCTCCGCCGTCCTGAAACCCCGGAGGGAGACCCATGAAGCGAACGATGACGGTCGCGATGGCATTTCTGGTGGCGCTGATGATCGCGATGCCGGTGGTCTCGGCGGAAGGCCCCGACGAGAAGGAGCGCGCCGAGCTCTCGAAAGCGATGAAAGACGCGAAGGTCCCGCTGCAGCGCGGGCTGAGCGCCAGCAAGAAGGAAGGCACGCCGATCTCGGGGAAATACGAAGTCGAGCACGGCAAGCTGCAGCTGTCGGTCTACACGATGAAGGGCGACAAGTTCTCGGAAGTGATCGTGGATCACAAAACCGGGAAGGTCGCGAAATCGGAACCGATCACGCAGGGTGACGACCTCACGCACGCCAAGGCCCAGAGCGAAGCGATGGCGAAGGCCAAGCGGTCACTCGAGGCGGCGGCCGCCGAGGCGGTGAAGGACAACAAGGGGTACCGGGCCGTCAGTGTGATGCCAGAGCTGAAGGACGGTCACCCGGTGGCGGACGTGACCCTCGTG
>QHRT01000290.1:9772-10191 GCA_003220195.1 Candidatus Rokuibacteriota bacterium
TGAAGAGCATCTGGCGTTGGACTCCTGGCGGCGCCCTTGTGCTGGTCATCATGGCCGTGTGCGCCGACGCGCCCTGGGCTCAGCCCGCCGCCCAGGGCCGGGTCATCTACATGGCCACGATCGAGCCGCGCGGCGGTGCGCAGCAGGACAAGGAGCCGTTCCCCACCGCGCCACTGCCGGCCGGGGCGGGGTATCGGAAGACGCCGCCGGACGCCACCGGACGCTGGGAAGTCGTGACGTATCAGTGGTCGCCGGGAACGATCGTCGTGCGGGAGGGCGAGGCGGTGACGCTCGAGATCATCGGCATCAATGGTGACTCGCACCCCGCGACGATCCCGGGGGTGGCTGACTCGTTCACCGTCAAGCGCGGCGAAGTCACACGCGTCACGTTCACCGCACCCAAACCCGGACTGTACCCG
>QHRT01000313.1 GCA_003220195.1 Candidatus Rokuibacteriota bacterium
GAGCCCCTTTTGTAAATCCGAGCTCGGGAAACTTCGCAGAAGCGGCCCGAGCTTATCCGAGCATTCTGGACCCCGGGCTCTTCTCGAGTAGCTCTCCATGGCGAGAGTTCGTGCCTCGCTCGGGATCGGGCGAGCACATCACGGCGAATGCGACCACCGCCCGCTTCCGGCGGGTCTTCCGGGTGTTCGTGCGCGCGCCGGAGAGGCTGGGAGGAGCCGCATGCCTCGAAGCCTCGTTCCGCGCGTGCATCACGTCGCCCGACACTGGCTGCATCCGGGCCGCAGGCGCCGGCAGGGTGGACGACACTGCGCCGGCTCAAGCCGGTGCACGGGGGTCAGACGATGGCCGAGCACAGCAAACCGCGTCGATGCTTCACCGCTTCACCGGGGGACCAGGCTTGTCCGCGTCTGGCGTCGGCCGCGTATGCCGCGTGGGTATCCTGGGAGCTGCGGGGCAGCGCTGCCCAGCACGCTGAGCGATCCGCGTCGGCCCACACCGATCTCATCGAGCGCTGACCGCCAGCAGCGAGGAACGCCGCCCGCGTCGCGGGACGGCGAAGCTGGTGCGATCGGCGGTGAGCGGATCGTCGACAGCGGCGCTGCCGTCCTGGCGTTCGCCGTCGGACGAGACCGAAGCACGACTGCCGCAATCGCCCGGCGACGCCAGGCGGGGCCTATTGCTGCGCGCAACGAGCGCCCGTCACGGAATCTGATGCGCCGTCAAGAGAGTTCCGCCGAGCACAGGCCAGGCACCCGAGCCAGAGGATGCAAGACGTCGATCGCGTAGACCACGTCGAGCCGCTCCCCGAGCCAGCCCGGGCGCGCCGTGTCGGCATCCAGGTGGAGACCGCCGGCCTCGTGCTGCGCTCGCAGCGAGTGGACGGGATCGGTCGGAACCGCGGTAGCGGCCGGCGCCTCGGGCAGGAGCCGGCCGTCCGGTCGAAAGAATTGAAGATCGCCGTCAGGCCGCCGGATCACGCTGAAGCCCTCTTCATGGACGGCGCGATGGTGCCGGCGACAGAGCGAGGCCAGGTTCGAGAGCGTCGTGGGCCCGCCCTGCGCCCAGCGTTGGATGTGATGGCCCTGGACGAAGCGGCCTCCGCAACCAGGGAAACGACATCCGTGATCGCGATGCGCGAGCGCGCGTCGTAGCGCGGGGGAAATCGTCCGCGTTCTGGCTCCGACATCCACGACGCGCCCGTCCGGGTCGTGCCGCATCAGCACGCGGCTCGCATCGCACGCGAGGCGGCGGGCCGTTTCCGCGGAAACGCGCACGCCCTCGTCCAGCACGCAGTCACCCGGCTGATCGGCGTCCGCGAGCACCGGGGCATCGACGTGGAGAACGACCTGGTAGCGCTCGCCCGGCGCGCCGGGATCGAGCTCCTGGTGCCGCGCGGTCTCCGCGATGAGAGACAGCGCGTCGGCCTGTTGCTGGGCCATGCTCGGTGTCTCGCTGGATGGATCGAGGAGCTGCGCGGCACTCTCACGGCGCTGTCGCTGGTACAGCGCCTCGCGCGCCGCGCTCAGGGCCTGCATCAGGAGCGCGCCGACTTCCGGCTCTAGCCGTCCCCGAACGACCACCATTCCGTCGTCGTCGTGGTAGACGTGCAGGCCGCGGCCCGCGTGTTGTCGCGCGGTCTCGCGCGTCTCCTCGATTCGATCGACACAGCGCCAGCCGCGCACAATGCGCTCGACGTGCGCGGCGGTGCCAGCCCTTGCCACCGCGAGCAATCGCTCCTGGGTCTCAGGGGTCGCGACGCGCGTCAACGCGCGAACTTTCGAGTACGAGATCTCGCCGCGGGCCAGCGCGTGAGAGAGCAGCGGCAGCGTGCCGAGCGCGCGCGCGACACGGACGCGCTCGCGTGCCGCGCCGGGGTCGAGTCCCACACGCCAGGAAAGCCATTCGGCGCAGTTGCGAAACCCGTTGTTCCATCCGCCGCTGGCGTCGAACTCGCGGATGA
The DNA here is from genome assembly GCA_003220195.1 of Candidatus Rokuibacteriota bacterium. Classification (GTDB taxonomy): domain Bacteria; phylum Methylomirabilota; class Methylomirabilia; order Rokubacteriales; family CSP1-6; genus AR8. The sequence continues at coordinate 1,962 of QHRT01000313.1, forward strand.
GATCGAGCAGCCGGGCGGTGGCGGCGTCGAGATGCGCCGACAGCTCGGCGATCTCGTCGCCCAGCTGATCGAGCTTCCGGGTGTGCGCCGTCGCCATCGTCGCGTCGAGCGAGCCGATCTCCATGGGAATCCCCTCTCTCTGAGACGACTCTCTACCCCGCTTTTCGGGCGCCCGCGCGGCTCGACGCGACGCGATCGTCAGCGCGACGCCGATTTTTCGACCCCGCATCATCGTCTTCGAACTGGCGGCTGATACGGAGCGCAGGGACGGAACTGCAGACGGGTCGCAGACCCCCGCCGTGGCGACGCCAGAAACCTGTCAAGCGGAAAGTACAGAATCCGCGACCAGCTTCTTCACGACGCACAGGAATTCGCCGCGCAGTCCGGCAAGACGCTTACCACTCTCATCGAGGACGCGCTTCGAGAAACACTTGCGCGGCGTCACCGAGGAAAGAGGCGCGCCCGCGTCACCCGGCCGACTTTCCAGGGCAAAGGGCGGCGCGCGGGCATTGACCTCGATGACAGCGCGGATCTGCTCGACGTCATGACCCGCAAGCGATGATCCTGCCGGACGTCAACGTTCTCGTCTATGCGTACCGTCGTGACGCACCAAATCACGCGCGCTACCGCCGCTGGCTCGAAGATGTGCTGGCCGGCGACGAGGCGCACGGGTTGTCCGATCTCGTTCTCAGCGGGATTCTCGTGCTGTGACGCATCCACGCATCTTCGACCCGCCGAGCCCTATCTTTCGCGCGGTCGGGTTCGTCGACGTGCTACGAGTGCATCAGAACTGCGTCCGCGTCGCTCCAAAAAAGGCAACCTCGTTCCCGATGCGTATCTGGCCGCACTCGCTCTCGAGTCAGGAAGCGAGTGGATGACGTCGGGCCGAAGCTATGCGCGTTTTCCTGGCTTGCGGTGGAGGGATCCGATCGCCTGAGGTTGGTGTCGGCGTCCGCTCGCGGACGCCGCACGGCTGCGTCGGAGCACGCGTGAACGCTGAGGGTCGACAGCCTTCGGAGCCGGGCTGACCTACTTGTCGCTGAGGATGATGGGCAGGCCGCTCTTGTCGCCGAGGATGACGATCTTGGCGTTGGGACTCTTCGACAGCTCGTGCGCGACCTCGATGGCTTTCCACTTCAGGAGCTCGGCGCTGATCCCGCGCGCCACGATGCCCTGGAAGTCGGCGATGCCCTGAGCTTCGACGCGCTTGCGTTCGGCCTCCTGTCGCTCGCGATCGAGCACGAAGCGCATCCGCTGGGCCTGCTGCTCGGCCTGGAGCTTCTCCTGGATCGCCGTGGTGAGGAGCGGCGGCAGCTGCACCGCGCGGAGCAGGACCTGCTCGGCCTCGATGCCCCGCGGGATGAGCGCCGCCTGCATGTGCTTGAACATGTTCTGGGCGACCACTTCTCGCGAGGCCGAGTAGAGGAACTTGGCCTCGTACTCCGCGGTGACGTCACGGATGGCGGAGCGCAGCTGCGGTTCGATGACCACGCCTTCGAAGTGGCTGCCGACGGTCTTGTAGACCCGCGCCGCCGCCTCCGGACGAAGCCGGAACAGCAGCGAGACGTCAAGGTTCACGATGAGCCCCTCGGAGGTCGGCACCGCGGCCGTTTCCTTGAGCTCACGCGTCTGCACGCTGAACTTGATCACGCGGGTGCCGGGCACGACGACGTTGATGCCGGGAGAGAGGACGCGATCCGACACGGCGCCGAAGAAGTCCTGCACTCCGACGTGGCCGGCCGGCACGACCGTGGTCGACGCGTAGGCGACGATCAGCACCAGCAGGACGACGACCACGACGCGGAAGCCACCGACCATAGCGAGGAGCCATCGCATCGTCGTGCCTCCCTGATCTGGCGGAAGAGCGAGGCGCCGGTGTCGCACGCGACTCGATGATAGCGGACGGCGTTGCGATTGGCCGCGTCATTTGCGGCGCGCGCGCGTTGCGTGACCGCGTGCAGAAACTGGGCTGTAGGTGGGGGGGCTGACGCGAGAACCGGCGCGGAGGGCGAGTGCTGAGATTGGGCGTTCCGTCAATTAACCACGGCGTTTATGCCGTCTACGCACTTTCTTGGTGATGGCACGAACAGCAATGTCGCGCCACCCACTGTCGACTGGAACAGGCTCTGAGCGTGCGCCCATTCGCTCCAGCTCTGCTGATCTCGGTGAGTTCGTTCCTACCGTCTTCATCTGTGATCTGTCGATGCCGCGCCTCAATGGCCT
>QHRT01000285.1:0-3286 GCA_003220195.1 Candidatus Rokuibacteriota bacterium
ATGACGTCGTGTTCATGGACTGGCGCATGCCGGGTCTCGACGGGCTCCAGGCGAGCCGCCGGATCAAGAGCGACGAGACGCTGACCCGCCAGCCTGCGATCGTGCTGGTGACCGCGTTCGGCAGGGAGGAAGTGCGCGACGAGGCCGAGCGTCTCCGGCTCGACGGCTTCCTGGTGAAGCCCGTGACCAAGTCCATGATCGTCGACACGCTCGTGAACCTGTTCGGCGCCCCGGGCGGTGACGGCGCCGCGAGGGGCGCGATGCCGGACGGAGCGGCCGGCCGGCTCCGCGGCGCGCGCATCCTGCTCGCGGAGGACAACGAGATCAACCAGCAGATCGCGGTCGAGTTGCTGGAGGGCGCCGGCGCCACCGTGCGCGTTGTGGGCAACGGTCGGGAGGCGGTGGAGATCCTGTCCGAGGGACCCGAGCCCGCCCCGTTCGACCTCGTGTTGATGGATCTCCAGATGCCCGAGATGGACGGCTTGCAGGCGACGTCCAGGCTCCGCGCCGACCACCGGTTCGTGCACCTGCCGATCGTCGCGATGACGGCTCACGCCACGCTCGAGGAGCGCCAGCGGTGCCTCGCCGCCGGCATGAACGATCACATCGCCAAGCCGATCGACCCCGCGATCCTGTACGAGACGGTCGGACGGTACTGCGGCGCGTCCGGTGCCGGTCGCTCTACGGAACCGTCGCCACGCGGAGCGTCGACGCCGCGCGACCGAGCGACGACATCAGTCGCGGACGAGACCGCGCTGCCGGCGGTCGAAGGCCTCGACACGAAGGACGGCCTGCTGCGCGTCGCCGGCAACGCCAGGCTGTATGTGAAATTGCTCCGTCAGTTCGTGGAGCAACAGGAGTCGGCGCCCGCCCGCCTCGCCGAGGCGCTGACCGCGGCGGACCACGCGACCGCCGAGCGCCTCGCCCACACGGTCAAAGGGGTCGCCGGGAATCTTGGCGCCCGCGCCGTGCAAGCCGCGGCGGCGGATCTCGAGCGAGCGATCGCCGATCGGAGTGACGCCGATCGCACCGCGTCGCTCGAGCGACGCCTCGCCGACCAGCTGGGAACCCTGATCGGACGGTTGCGCCTCGCACTTGGCGAACGAGCGGCGGCGCCATCGCCGGCCGCGAATCCAGAGGCGATCAAGACGCTCGTGGAGCGGATGCTGAAGTATCTGGGCGAATTCGATCCCGCCGCGGCCGAGGTCCTCGACGAGCACCGCGAGGCCTTCCGCTCGCTCCTCGGAGCAGAGGACTTCGCCGCGTTCGAGCAGCACGTAGAGGGCTATGCCTTTGGCGATGCGCAGGAGCTGCTGGCGCGGGTGGTCGCCGCTCACGGAACTGGCGGAGAGAGCGCATGAACGAACGCATCCTGGTCGTGGACGACACGCCGGCCAACATCCAGACCGTCACTGCCATCTTGAAGGGCCAGGGCTATCAGCTCAGCGTGGCCACGAACGGCACACAGGCGCTAGGTGTGCTCGAAAAACTCCGCCCGGACCTGATCCTGCTCGACGTGATGATGCCGGAGCTGGACGGGTTCGAAACCTGTCAGCGCATCAAGAGCGACGAGGCCCGGCGCGACATCCCCATCATCTTCCTGACCGCCAAGACCGAGACCGCCGACCTGGTGAAGGGCTTCGAGATGGGCGCGGTCGACTACGTCGGCAAGCCCTTCAACGCGCACGAGCTGCTGGCGCGCGTCAACACCCACCTGACGGTGGATCGGCTTCGCCGGACGCTCGCGGAAAAGAACGTGGAGCTGGCGCGCGCGCACGAGCTGGTCCGGCGCGCGTTCGGCAGATACGTGTCCGAGGAGGTCGCGGAGAGCCTCCTGCGCGACCCGGAGGGCCTGGACCTCGGCGGCGAGGAGCGCGAGGCGACGATCTTGATGTCGGATCTCCGCGGGTTCACCGCGATGGCCGAGCGCCTGACGCCCCACGAGGTGATCCAGGTCCTCAATCTCTATCTCGAGACGATGGTGGACGTGATCGGCCGGTACGAAGGCACGATCGACGAGATCATCGGCGACGCGATCCTCGTGATTTTCGGCGCGCCGGTGGCGTGCGACGATCACGCCGCGAAGGCCGTCGCGTGCGGACTGGCGATGCAGCTCGCGATGGCCGACGTCAACGAGCGACTGGCGAGCACGAGGTCCGTGCATCTCGAGATGGGCATCGGCATCCACACGGGCCGGGTCATCGTCGGCAACATCGGGTCGCTCCGCCGCACCAAGTACGCCGCGGTCGGCTCGAACGTGAACCTGGCCGGGCGCGTCGAGTCCTTCACGACCGGCGGCCAGGTGCTCATCTCCGAGGCGACGCGCGAACGGATCACGACCGCGCTGCGGATCGACGGCCAGTTCGTCGTGGAGCCGAAGGGCGCGGCGCGCAGCGTCTCGTTGTTCGAGGTCGGCGGCATCGGCGAGCCGTTCACGCTGTCTTTGCCGTCGCGGTCGGCGCCGCTCCGTCCGCTCGCCGCGCCGCTGCCGGTCAAGTTCACCGTGCTCGAGGAAAAGTTCGTCGGGCGCACGGTGCACGACGGCGAGCTGATCGAGCTCAGCGAGTTCGAGACGCGTCTGCGCTCGTCGCTGCCGCCGGCGGTGCTGACCAATCTCAAGATCACGGTCGCGGCCGGCTCCGCCGGCAATCCGTCCGGAGAGATCTACGGCAAGGTGCTCGACTCCAGCGGCGAGACGCCGGCCCACTCGCGCCTCCGTTTCACGTCGCTCACGCCCGAGCTCGCGGCCTGGGTGAAAGCGCAGAGCTGAGGGAATCTCGGGTGACGCCGTCGCGAGCGCGGGTCGCGCTCGCGGTGGCGGCCGGCATCGCCGCGGCGCTGCTCTATGCCGGCCAGTTCGTGATCTCGCGCTGGAGCTTTCAACGCACGCTCACGCCGTGGGACCTCGCCGCGGTGCGTTTCGTCGTCGCCGGCTCGCTGCTCTTGCCGATCGTCGTTCGTCACGGGGTCAGGAACGCTGCCGGAATCGGCTGGCGCCGCGCCATCGTGCTGGCGACGATCGTCGGCGCGCCGTACACGCTGATCCTCTTCGCCGGGCTCGCCCTCGCCCCGGCGTCGCACGGCGCGCTGATCGTCACGGGCGGCACCCCGGTCGTGAGCTCGGCGCTGACCTGGCTCTGGTTCGGGACGCGTCCCTCGACGTCGCGAACGAGCGGAATCGCATTGATCCTCGCCGGCCTCGTCTGCGTGACGTGGTCCGGCGTCATCGGGTCGTCAGGGGCACTGGTGATGCTCGGCGATCTCGTCCTGGTGGTCAACGCGGTGA
>QHRT01000285.1:3324-7542 GCA_003220195.1 Candidatus Rokuibacteriota bacterium
CGCTCGTCTATCTCCCCATCTATCTCGTGGTCTTCGGGCCGCGCGCGCTGCACGCGCCGGCTACCGAGCTCGTCGTCCAGGGGGTCTATCAGGGACTCGGCGTGGCGATCGTCGCGTTGATGCTGTACGCCTTCGCGATTCGCGTGCTCGGCGCGACCACGGGTTCGCTGTTCATGCCGCTCGTGCCGGTGTTCGCCGTCCTGCTCGCGATCCCGGCGCTCGCGGAGGTTCCCTCGGCGCTGCAGCTCGCCGGGATGGTCGGCGTCAGCGTCGGGATGGCGCTGGCCTCGGGGTACCCGAGGCAGGACGTTACCGAGGCATAATCACCGGCATGCGCCTCGCCCGCATGATCCAGGCCGTCGACGCCCACGCGGCCGGCGAGCCCGGCCGCGTGATCGTCGGCGGCGTGCTCGACGTTCCCGGCGCGACGATGTTCGAGAAGATGCGGCATCTCGCCACGCACGGCGATCAGCTGCGCCGCTCGATGCTGCGCGAGCCGCGCGGATATCCCGGCGCCAACTGCAACGTGATCTTGCCGCCGACTCACCCCGAGGCGGACGCCGGCTTCGTCATCATGGAGCACGTCGAGTATCCCGGCATGTCCGGCACGAACACGATCTGCGTCGCGACCGTGCTGCTCGAGACCGGCATGATCCCGATGCGCGAACCCGTGACCGAGCTCGTGCTGGAGGCGCCGGCGGGACTCATCCGCATTCGGGCGGAGTGCGCGGGCGGCAAGGTCCGCAGCGTCACGTTCAGGAACGTCCCGGCGTTCGCGGTCTACCTCGATCGCGCGATCGAAGTCCCGAAGCTCGGCACGGTCACGGTCGACGTGGCGTATGGCGGCATGTTCTACGCAATCGCCGATGCGCGCGCGTTCGGCCTCGCGCTGACGCCCGACGAGGGCCGGGACATCGTGCGGATCACCGAGATGGTCAAGGCGGCGGCGCGCGAGCAATTGCCCGTCACCCACCCCGAGCAGCCGGGATTCACGGGCATCTCGATCGGCCAGCTCTCGGGTCCACCGTCGCGGCCCGACGCGCACATGAAGAACGTCGTCACGGTGTCGACGGGCGATTTCGACTGGGATCGGCCCTCGACCTGGACCGGCGTGATCGACCGCTCACCGTGCGGCACCGGGACGTGCGCGCGGATGGCGACGCTCCACGCGCGCGGCCGGCTCGGCCTGCACGAAGATTTCCGCCACGAGGGGATTCTCGGCACGATCTTCACGGGACGGCTGATCGCAGAGACGACGGTGGGACACTATCCCGCCGTCGTTCCGACGCTCTCCGGGCAAGCGTGGATCACGGGCTTCGCGAGCTACGTCGTCGATCCGGACGATCCCTTTCCCGAAGGCTTCACGGTCGGCGACATCTGGTGAACTGGCATCAACCTGGAGGCCGCAGCGATGGCGAGACCGGTCGTCGTGCAGTCGATCAAGGGAATGAAATCCGAGGCGGTCGTGGGGCCGCATCGGATCACGCTCGATGCGCCGCCCGAAGCCGGCGGTGGAGACGACGGGCCCTCGCCGGTCGAGATGCTGCTCGGCGCGATCGGCGCCTGAACGCTCTCCAACGTTCGGCGGTTCGCCGAGCGACAGCAATGGACACTGCACCGACTGGAGGCGCGCCTCTCGGCGACCGAAGCGCAGGGACGGATCACCGGCGTCGATGCCGAATTCGTTCTCGGCGGGACCTTCGACGATGAGCAGCTCGCGAAGCTCCGGGAGGCAGCCGAGGGCTGCCGGATCAGCCGCGCGCTGAACGTGCCGGTCGCATCCCGCCTGACGCTCGCGTGATGGCGTCTTCCCGCGGAGCGATCATCGACGTATGACGACGGAACGCAACGCGACCATGCGCGGCGGCAACCGGTTCAAGCTCGCCGTCTTCGGCTCGAACTGCTCCAGCGGACGCGCCGCCACGAAAGTGCCGGAGCGGTGGGAGAACACGTTCGAGGACAACGTGCGCCTCGCCCGGATGTCGGACGAGATCGGCATCGAGTGCATGGTCCCGATCGGCCGCTGGAAGGGCTACGGCGGCGCGACGAACTTCGAGGGCAGCACCTTCGAGACGATCACCTGGGCGTGCGGGCTGCTCGCCGCGACGAGGTACCTCACCGTCTTCGGCACCGTCCACGTGGCGATCTTTCCACCGGTCCTGGCGGCGAAGCAGATCGTGACCGCCGACCACATCGGTCAGGGCCGCTTCGGCCTCAACATCGTCTGCGGCTGGAACCAGGACGAGTTCGACATGTTCGGGCTCGAGCAGGATCCGCACGACGACCGCTACGCGCGAGGGCGCGAGTGGCTCGAGATCCTCACGCGCATGTGGTCCGAGGAGGAGCCGTTCGACTATGCCGGCCGCTACTACCAGCTGAGAGGCGTCACCGGAAGGCCGCTGCCGTGGGGCGGGCGCCGGCCGATTCTGATGAACGCCGGCAACTCCGTCACGGGCCGCACGTTCGGAGCTCGACACTGCGACATGGTCTTCGACCAGCCCCACTATCTCGACGCCGCGCGCGACCGGATCGTCGAGACCCGCCGCGTCGCCGGTGAGCTCGGCCGCGAGATCCAGGTGTTCACGTCGGGTGCGGTGGTGTGCCGGCCGACGCAGAACGAGGCCGACGAGTACTTCCGGTACTTCGCCGTCGAGCACCGCGACGACGAGGCGATCGACACGATGTTCAAGCTCTATCTGAATCCGGCGAACCAGCGCAGCATGACGCGCGAGCAGCTGGAGACGCTGCGGGCCCGCTACGGCGCGGGGTATGGCGGGCTCCTCGCGGTCGGCGACCCGGACACGGTCGCGAACGAGTTCAAGAAGCTCGCCGACGCCGGGTTCGACGGGTTCTGCTTCAGCTTCGTCGCCTACAACGACGAGCTTCCGTACTTCGCCCAGGAAGTGATCCCGCGTCTCGAGCGGATGGGGCTTCGGAAGCCGTTCAGGCCGTGACTCCCGCGATGGAAGCGGGAACGGCCAATCACGCCGCCGGTCGAACTGAGACACTTCGCTTCACGCGCCACTCGTTGACAGAGGACGGAAGCGTCGTCATGATCGGCCGGGTGGGCGATTTCGACAGACGTTCGACACATGAAAGAGGAACAATTCCTGATGCGATACGAAGCACCCGAGACAGTAGAGAGCGCGGCGGCATTGCTCGCCGGAGCGACCGGCGAGGTCCGCGTGCTCGCCGGCGGGACGGACCTGCTGGTGCAGCTGCGAAGCGAGATCGTGGATCCCCAGTTGATCGTCGACATCAAGCGCATCGTCGAGACGCGAACGGTCACCGAAGAGAAGGCCGGCGCCTGGCGGATCGGCGCCGCGGTGACCGGCGCGGAGCTGAAAGAGCACCCGCGCCTCAAAAAGGTGTGGCCGGGCGTGGTCGAAGCCGCGAATCTGATCGGCTCGACACAGATACAGGGGCGCGCAACGCTCGGCGGTAATCTCTGCAATGGCTCGCCGGCGGCCGACAGCGTTCCGGCGCTCATCGCCGCCGGCGCCGTCGCCACGATCGCGGGTCCGAAGGGCCGGCGCGATCTTCCGGTCGAGGACGTCATGCTCGGACCGCGGAAGCTCGCGCTGACGCCGGGTGAGTTCGTCGTCTCGTTCCTGCTGCCGCCGCGCCCGCCGCGCTCGAGCGACGCGTACTTGCGATTCATCCCGCGCACCGAGATGGACATCGCGGTCGTGGGCGCGGGCGTGAGCCTGACCGTGGACGGAGCCGGAACGATCACCGCCGCGCGCGTGTCGCTGGGCGCTGTCGCGCCGCGTGTGCTGCTGGTGACCGAGGCGGCCACCGCGATCATCGGCAGCCGCCTGGACCGCGCGGCGCAGGACCGCCTCGAGGCGGCCGCGCGAGCGGCATGCACACCGATCGACGACAAGAGGGGCACGGTGGATTTCCGCATCCAGGTCGCCGGCGTGCTGGCGCGCCGTGCGGCGTTGATCGCGTTGGATCGAGCGAGGACTTCCTGATGGCGAAGCATCACATCGAAGCCACCGTGAACGGCGATGCGGTCGAGTTCCTCTGCGAGACGGAGGAGACGCTGCTCGACGTGCTCCGCGACACGCTGCATCTGACCGGAAGCAAGGAAGGCTGCGCGTCCGGTGACTGCGGCGCTTGCAGTGTCACGCTGGACGGGCGCCTGCTGTGCTCGTGCCTGGTGCTCGGGTGCGAGGTCGGCGGCCGCCGCATCGAGACCATCGAGGGCATGGC
>QHRT01000286.1 GCA_003220195.1 Candidatus Rokuibacteriota bacterium
CTCATCCTGGCCCACGCCGGCGGCGCGACGCCCGCGCAGATCCAGAGCCTGCTCGGCAAGCACGGCAATCTGCTGGTCGACCTTTCGGGCATGCATTTCCAGCGCACGCCGTCGCTCGCGCTCGAGTCGGGTCGATTCGATCCGACGTGGAAGCAGCTCATCCAGAAGATGCCGGAACGGTTCCTGTTCGGGCTCGACGTGTGGGCGCCCCGCTTCTTCGAGCCGGCGATGCTCGACCGGCTGATGACGTGGACACGGCGCGTGCTCGGCGAGCTCAGGCGCGACGTCGCGGAGCGTGTCGCCTACCGTAACGCCGCGACCCTCTTCAACGTCGAGTAGCGGCGGCATGGAGTCGAATCCCTTCCTCCACGCGACCGTGGGCGAGATGCTCGACGTGGTCGCCGCCCGATATCCCGATCGCGACGCGATCGTCGCGACCGACGAGCGCGTCACCTACGCGGCGTTCCGCGAGCGCGCCGCGACCTTGGCGCGCGGACTCTCCGCGCTGGGCGTCGCGCCCGGGGACAATGTCGCGATCTGGATGCCGAACCGGCCGACCTGGTTCATCGCCCAGCAGGCGTGCGCCAGGCTCGGCGCCGTCGTCGTGGCGCTCAACCCGCGCTACAAGGCCCACGAGCTCTCGTACATCCTGGCGCAGTCGGACGCCACCGCCCTGATCCTCACCGATCAACGACGTGGGGGGCCCCGAGAGGCGCGCGGACGCGCCGGCCATGGCCCCCCACACCCCCCAACGCTCGGAGAACGCCGGCATAGCCGGACGTCCTCCTCGACAACCGTTTATTCCGACGAGTACCTGGGAAATACCGACTACTTCGAGACGCTCCACGCCGTCGCGCCCGAAATTCGCGACGGAGTGCCCGGCGAGCTCAGCTGCGAACGGCTTCCGTCGCTCAGATCCGTGATCGTCGACGCTGACGACGACTATCCCGGATGCGTGAGATTTCGCGACGTGATGGACGCCGGCGCAGAAGCCGCGATGCCTCCACTCCCCGCGCCGGCGCCCGACGATCTCTTCGCGCTGCTCTACACCTCCGGCACGACCGCGTTCCCGAAAGGCGCGATGATCACGCACAGGAACTGCGTGCCGCATGGCTGGAACACGGGCGAGCAGCTCCGCCTGACGTCCGACGATCGCGTGCTGCACGCCCTGCCCGCCGCCGGCACGTGGGGCGGGCTCAACATTCCGCTCAGCACGTGGAGCCATGGCGCATGCCTGGTCCTGATGGAAACGTTCGACGCGCTGCAGGCGTTCCACCTGATCGAGCGCGAGCGGTGCACCGTGTGGAACGGCGTCGACATGATGGCGCGCGCGATGCTCGACCATCCGGAGCTCGAACGGTTCGACCTTTCCACGCTCCGCACCGGCGGCTTCGGCGCCGTCGGCGGCGGTGGCCACGGTCTCTTCGAGGCGGTCGTCGAGCGCCTCGGCATCCCGCAGCTCTACCAGCCGTACGGGATGACGGAAGTGAACGCGCTCTCGCTGTGGCACGATCTCGACGAGCCCGTCGAGCTCCGCGCGCTGTCCGGAGTCAAAACGCCGCCGGGCATCGACGCGCGCGTGGTGCATCCGGAAACCGGACGCCCCTGCTCGCCCGGGGAAGAAGGCGAGCTGCAGTTCCGCGGCATGCTGGTCACGCCGGGGTACTACAAGAAGCCGGACGAGACGGCCGCCGCGTTCACCAGGGACGGCTGGTTCAAGACCGGCGATCTCGCGGTGCGGGACGAGCAGGGTCACGTGATGTTCAAAGGGCGTCTCAAAGAAACGCTCCGCATCAGTCACTTCATGGTGGCGCCGGGCGAGATCGAAGCGTTCTTGATGTCGCATCCGTCGGTCGACCAGGCGTTCGTGGTCGGCGTGCCGGACGCGGTCACCAACGAAGCCGCCGTCGCGTTCGTGATTCTCAAGGAATTCGCGACGCTCGGCGAGGACGAGCTGCGCCTTTTCTGTCGGGGGAAGATCGCGTCGTACAAGATCCCGAAAGTCGTGCACTTCGTCCCGGACGTGCCGCGGACTCCCGGTCCGCACGGCGACAAGGTGCAGCGGCTGAAGCTGCGCGAGCAGGCGCTCGCCGAGGGGGCAGGCGATGTTTCGAACCGCGCTCTGTGATCTGCTCGGCATCGAGCATCCGATTCTTCAATCGGGCATGGGGAACATCGCCGGCCCCGACCTGGTCGCGGAGGTCTCCAGCGCCGGCGGCCTCGGCATCCTCGCCGGCCTGAACGTTCCGCCGGACGTGCTGCGCGACGGTATCCGCGAAGTGCGCAAGAGGACGTCGCGCCCGTTCGGCGTGAACCTCTGGCTGCACGAGACCGTCGAGTCGCCGGTCGATGTCGCGACGATTCCGGACACGACGGTCGCCGGCGCGCAGCGCGAGCTGAACCGCTATCGCGAGCGCCTCGGCATTCCGACGACGTCGGCGCGCCCGGCGACGCTGCCGGCACTGCTGCCGTCGGCGATCGACGTGATTCTCGAAGAACGCGTGCCGGTCTTCTCCACCGCGCTGGTCCGTCATCACCACGCCGAGCTGGTGCAGCGCTGTCACGCGCGCGGGGTGAAGGTCGTCACGATGGTCACGACCGTGGACGCGGCGCGGGCCGCCGCGGCGTCGGGCGTGGACGTGATCGTCGCGCAGGGCGGCGAAGCCGGCGGACACCGATCGGTGGGCGACAAGCCGGCATCGGCCGAGGCGGTCGGGATCGGCACGATGGCGCTGGTGCCGCAGATCGTCGATGCCGTGCAGGTGCCCGTCGTCGCCGCCGGCGGTATCGCCGACGGCCGCGGCCTGGTGGCGGCGCTGGCGCTCGGCGCGACCGGTGTCCTGCTCGGCACCCGCTTCGTCGCGTCGCGCGAGGCGACCGTGCCGGAATTCTGGAAGAAGGCGCTCCTGGAACACGAGAGCGACGCGACGGCGATCACCGATGTCTTCACGGGGTTGTGGGCGCGCGCGCTCCGCAACACCATGAGCGAGGAGTACCGCACGTCCGGCGCGCCGGTGCTGCCGCCGCTGGTCCAGCGCGCCGCGGCGTTCGACGTCTACGCCGCGTCCGCGAAGCAGCAGAATCGCGAATACTACCCGATGTTCTCGGGACAGAGCGTCGGGCTGATCCACGATCTCCCCGGCGCGGGCGAGGTCGTCGCGACGATCATGCGCGAGGCCCAGGACGTGCTCGCCGCATTGCCGCGCCGGGCGAACCGTGGCTAGCGCGCAAAATCGAGGGGTGCCACGGCTTTGCCGCGGCACCCCGAACGTTGGGGGCTTGGGGGCCATTTCGGGGCCCCCATGTCGATAGGAGGCTCAGCGTGAAGCTCGACATCGGCATGCTCACTCACGACCTCAAGTCGATCCCGGACTACGCGCGCAAGGTGGAAGCGCTCGGCTACGACTGCCTCTGGTCCTCGGAGACGCAGCACGATCCGTATCTGCCGCTCGCCGTTGCCGCCGGCGTCACGTCGCGCATCAAGCTCGGCACGGCGATCGCCGTCGTGTTCCCCCGCAGTCCGATGATCACCGCGCACATCGCGTGGGATCTGCAGAAAGCGTCCGACGGGCGCTTCATCCTCGGTCTCGGCACCCAGGTCAAGGGCCACAACGAGCGACGGTTCTCGGTGAAATTCGAGTCGCCGGGGCCGAAGCTGCGCGAGGCCGTGCTCGCGATCCGCGCGATCTGGGACTGCTGGCAGAACGGGACGAAACTCGACTTCAAGGGCCAGTTCTACCGGTTCGACCTGATGACGCCGTTCTTCAATCCCGGACCGATCGCTCACCCGAAGATCCCCGTCTACATCGCCGGCGTGAACCAGTACATCTGCCGCGTCGCCGGCGAGGTCTGTGAAGGGCTCCACGTGCATCCCTTCAACAGCGCGACGTATCTCCGCGAGTACGTGCAGCCGGCGGTCAACGAAGGGCTCGCGAAGGCCGGCCGCTCGCGCGCGGACTTCACGTACGTCACGGCGACGTTCGTGATCGTGGCGGACACGGCCGAGGAAGCGCGCGCCCAGCGTCAGGCGGTCAAGCAGCAGATCGCGTTCTACGCCTCGACGCGCACCTACGAGCCCGTGCTCGCGGCGCACGGCTGGCAGGACCTGGTGCCCCATCTCCACCGCAAGTCGATCGAGGGCGACTGGAAGGGCATGGCGGACCTGATCACCGACGAGATGCTCGAGACGTACGCGGTGAGCGGGACCTGGGACACGATCGCCGCGCGCATCCAGGAGCGCTACGCGGGCCTGCTCGACCGGACGTCGTTCTACCAGCCCTACCAGCCCGGGATCGACGATCCGCGGCTGCCGCGGGTGATCACGGAATTCAACGGGAGGCCTCATGCCTGATCTCTACGACCTCGGTCAGCGGCCGCCGCTCGGCGAGGTGCCGAAGCAGATGCACGCGTACCTCGTCCGCCAGAATCGCTTCGGGCAGCCTCGCGACGCGTGGAAGCGCGAGGTGATTCCGACGCCGCAGCTCGGTCCTCGAGACGTGCTGATCTACGTGATGGCGTCCGGGATCACTCGACGTCATCGGCGAGCGCCAGAAGCTCGGCGAGACGGAAGACTTCCACGCCGGCGGGAGCGACTGCTCGGGCATCGTGTGGGCGATCGGCCAGGACGTGACGAACGTCAAGCCCGGCGATGAGGTGATCGTCCACTCCGGCTGGTGGCGGCCCGACGATCCGTGGGTCAGGAGCGGCAAGGACCCGATGCTCGCCGAGTCGACGCGCATCTGGGGCTACCAGACGAACTACGGCAGCTACTGCCAGTTCGCGCGCGCGCAGGCGCACCAGTGCGTGCCGAAGCCCGCGCGCCTCACGTGGGAGCAGGCCGGCTGCTTCCTGCTCTGCGGGTCGACGGCGTACCGGATGCTGATGGGCTGGCCGCCGCACGTCGTCGAGCCCGGCGACGTCGTGCTCGTGTGGGGCGCGGCCGGCGGGCTCGGCTCGATGGGACTCGAGATCACGAAGGCGCTCGGCGGCCGGCCCGTCGCCGTCGTGTCCGACGAGGCGAAGAAGAAGTTCTGTCTCGAGCACGGCGCCGTCGGCGCGATCAACCGGAACGACTTCACCCACTGGGGGAAGATGCCGGACACGACGGACGCGAAGGCCTACGGCGAGTGGGCGAAG
>QHRT01000287.1:0-382 GCA_003220195.1 Candidatus Rokuibacteriota bacterium
TGACGCGCATTCCGATGTATTTGCGCCTCCTCGACGACGGGGATTTGAACCCGACCCCGGCGATCAAGACGTGTCTCGAGACGTCTGCCACGACGGTGATCGACGCCGACCGCGCTGCCGGTCCGATCGCGATGACCACGGCGATAGGGAAGGCGATGGAGAAAGCGCGTGACGCCGGCATCGGTGTCGCGCTGGTGCGCGGAACGACGCACACGGCCGCGCTGGGGTACTACACGTCGAGCGCCGCCGAGGCCGGGATGGCCGCGATCGCGTTCGCGGCGTCGGTGCCGATGATGGCGTATCACGGCGCGCCGGTCGCCTCCGTGTCGACGAGCCCGATCTCGATCGCGTGCCGGGCGGCGAACGCGGACCGGCCGTGCTC
>QHRT01000287.1:478-11316 GCA_003220195.1 Candidatus Rokuibacteriota bacterium
ACGACACAAGCAAAACGCCTTCGCGCTGGCGATCGACGTCGCGCGCTTCTGCGATCCGGCGGTGTTCAGGAACGAGGTCGACCGGCTCGTCGCGGCGGTCAAGACGCTGCCCCGCAACGCCGACGCCGCCGAGATCCTGGTGCCCGGCGAGCGAGGAAGCCGTACGTTCGCGGAGCGCAGCGCCCGGGGCATTCCGCTTCCGGGGCCGATCGTCGCGGAGCTCGCGCGCGTGGCGACGCGCTTCGGCGTCGCGATGTTCCCTACTGACAGATCTCGTTGAACCGCGCCTTGATTCCTTCTCGACGAGGTCGTACCGGATCCGGTACCACTCGCCCGATCGAGGAGGGCATCGCTTGTTCGCCGCTCCGCCCCTGTGATATGCATGCCTCGTTTCCATGAGATCGGAGGGCGTGGCATGGACTTCGGAATCTTCCTGGAGCAGACACGACGTGGAGTCGATCAGCCCGAGGCGTTTCGCGAGATGTTCGCGATGGCCGAGGCCGGCGAAGCCTGGGGGCTCGACATCGTCTGGCTGGCCGAGATGCTCTTCAACCCGGCGCGCTCGGTCCTGTCCGGCCCGCTCCTGATGTCGAGCTGGATCGCGTCCCGCACGAAGCGCATCCGCACCGGGACGGCGGTGCAGCTCCTGCCGTTGAATCATCCACTGCGCCTGGCCGGCGAGGTCACCACGCTCGATCACCTGAGCCAGGGCCGGTTCGACTTCGGCATCGGTCGAAGCGGTGGCACGCGCGGCTACGACGCGCTCGGCGTGCCCTACGCGGAGAGCCAGGAGCGATTCTTCGAGGCGCTCGACATCATCGTCAAGGCCTGGAAGGGCGAGCCCTTCAGCTACGAGGGAAAATTCTATCGGTTCGAGAACGTCACGGTCGCGCCGCGGCCGTATCGATCTTCCCCTCCGCCGCTCCGGATGGCCGCGACGACGCCCGACACGTTCCCGCGAGTCGCCAGGCTGGGGCTGCCGATCTTCGTCGGGCTCCGCGGCATGAGTATTCCCGAGCTGTCCGGCCACCTGAAGATTTATCGCGCCGCGTGGCGCGACGCCGGGCATCCCGGCGATGGCGACGTCTGCCTCCGCATCCCGCTCTATGCGGCGCCCACCGCCGAGGCCGCGATCGAGGAGCCGAAGGAAACGATCACGTTCTACTTCCGGCGGCAGGCCGAGCTGACGGTGGCTCCGGTCGGCCGCGCCGGCATCCCGACCGACCTGCGCCGGAGTCAGGCGCAGCGCCTGCAGGGCCTCACCTACGACGAGATCCTGAGCACCAAGGTCGCGTTCGGCGCCGCGCCGCAGCTGATCGACCGGCTCGGCGAGTTGAAGCAGGAACTCGGGTTGAGCGGCATCGCGGCCGAGCTGAATCCCGGCGGCCTCCTGCCGTTCGAGCGGGAGCTGCGGAGCCTCGAGATCATGACGCAGCAGGTGATGCCCGCGTTCAAGTAGCCTTCAAGCAGGCGGAGACGGATGACCGAGTCCGGCGCGTACACCGATCCGAACACGCTCCTCCTGGAGCACGCGCGCCTCCGCGCCGACAAGGTCTTCATTCACAGTCCTGATCAGAGCTCGCGTATCACGTTCGGCGAGTTCGATCGCCTGACCCGCCGCTTTGCGAATTTCCTGTCGGCGGCCGGCGTCTCGACCGGCGACCGGATCTCGGTCCTCGCCGACAACGGCATCGAGCCGCTCGTCGTCTTCTGGGGCGCTTTGCGCGCCGGCGTGATCGTGAACCCGATCAACGTCGAGATCCGCGAGAAGCACGTGAGCCAGATCCTGCACGACGTGGCGCCGAAGCTCGTGTTCTGGAGCATGGAGCTGCCGACCGATCCACGAGGCCTCTGGACCGGCGGCGCGCCGTGGATCCCCTTCGGCGGGTGGGATGCCACCGGTCCACCCGACGACGATCTCTTCGCGAAGCTGCGCACCGCGTCGGACGCACCCGTCACCGTGCGGCCAGCACGCGCGGACTGGTCGCTGATCGACTACACGTCCGGCACCACGGATACGCCGAAGGGCGCGATCTGGACGCACGAGGCGTACTTCGCGATGACCGAATCGCCCGTCGACCGCCTGGAGATCACCGCGGCCGACACGATCCTCGACTACCGGCACTTCTCCTGGTCCTCGCCGCAGATCCTGTCGATCGGGCCCACGATGCAGACGGGCGCGACGCTGGTGCTCGCGCGCAAGTTTTCGCAGGCGCGCTTCTTCGACTGGCTCCGCGAGTATGGCGTCACCGTCGCCGTCGGTATCCCGACCGTGATCAACATGCTGCTCGCGCGCCCGGTGCCGGTGACCCGCCGCGACTTCGCGAAGCTCCGGTTCATGACGTCGAGCACCGCGCCGCTCTCCGTCGACAAGCACGTCGAGTTCGAGAAGACGTACGGCATCGAGATCGTGCAGCTCGCGGGCGGCACCGAAACCGGGTTCATGTGCGGCAATCATCCCGGCCGTCGCAAGCTCGGCTCGATCGGCCGGCCGACGCTAAATCTGAAGTTGCGCATCCTCGACGACGACGGCAACGAGCTTCCGCCTGGGCAAGAGGGCGAGATGGTCGTCAGCGGCCGGCAGCTCGCGTCTGCCTACTGGCAAGGCCCGGACCGGCTCGTGCCGATCAATCAAGATGGCTTCCGCAACGGCGACCTGGCGAAGCGCGACGAGGAAGGCTACGTCTACATCACCGGGCGCAAGAAGGACATCATCATCAAGGGCGGCGTCAACATCGCGGCGCTCGAGATCGCGAACTGTCTGCTCGAGCATCCGGCCGTCGGATTCGTCGCGCTTCGACCTGGACAGGAGGTGCATGCGGCGGCGTTGGTGGAGCACTGCCGCCAGAAGCTCGTCACGTTCAAGGTACCGGCTACCGTCATCGTCGCCGAGGCGATTCCCAAGAACGCGAACGGCAAGGTCGACCGGGACGCGCTCCGGACGCTCTGGGTGGAGCGAGCGAGCTTTTGACCGCTCGCACGCTCCACGCTGTCGCGACCGTGGTCGCCTCCCACGAGAAAAGCTGAGCCGGTCCACGTCAATGCCATCGGGGGACGTCGTCGTGGTCGGGCTCGGCGCGATGGGCAGCGCCACGCTTTCTCAGCTCGCGCGGCGCGGCGCGCGAGTGATCGGTATCGATCGCTTCGTTCCGCCGCACGACCTCGGATCCAGCCACGGCGAGAGCCGCATCACGCGCCAGGCCGTCGCCGAGGGCGACGAGTACGTCCCGTTCGTGCTGCGCTCGCACGAGATCTGGCGCGAGCTCGAAGCCGAGACCGGCGACTCGCTGCTGTTGCCGATCGGCGGATTGCTGCTCGGCCGCGAGAGGGGCACCAGCGCGGAGCATCACGGGCAGCCGGACTTCGTCCGTCGCACGATCGCCGTCGCCCGCCGGCATCGGATCGAACATGAGCTGATGGATGCGACGGAGATCGGCAAGAGGTTCCCCCAGTTTCGTCTCGCGGGCGACGAGGTGGGCTACCACGAGCCGGGCGCCGGCATCTTGCGGCCCGAAAGCTGCATCGCGGCGCAACTCGGTCGTGCACGTGCGCACGGCGCGACCATACGGACCGGCGAAACTGTCGTCCGCGTCACGCCCGGCCCGAGCGACGTCGAAGTCACCACCGACGCGGCCACGTACTCGGCCGCCGTGGCCGTGATCACCACGGGCGCGTGGCTCCCGGCATTGCTGGGCGGCCCCTTCGCAAAGCTCCTCCGGGTGTACCGGCAAGTCCTCTACTGGTTCGCGCCGGAGGACGCGCCGGCGTTCACGCCGGCCCGTTTTCCGATCTTCATCTGGATCCACGGCGACGGCGCGAACGAGTACTTCTACGGCTTCCCGATGCTGTCGGACGGGATCAAGCTCGCGACGGAGCAGTTCGCCGAAACGGTTGATCCCGATCGCGTTCCGCGAGACGTGTCCGCCGCCGAAATCACGGCGATGTACGAGCGGCACGTGCGTGACCGCCTCCCGGGTGTCAGCGGCCGTTGTCTGCGCTCGGCAACGTGCCTCTACACCACCACGCCGGACTCGCGATTCATCATCGATCGCCACCCGGACGCGGAGCGGATCATCGTGGCCTCGCCGTGCTCAGGGCACGGCTTCAAGCACTCCGCGGCGATCGGCGAGGCGATCGCCGAGCTGGTCGTGACCGGGCGCAGCCGGTTCGATCTGACGCCGTTCTCGCTGGCGCGATTCGCACGCTCTTGACCTCGATTCGTCGCGGCCCGACTATGGGGCCCCCAACGGAGGTGTCCGATGAACGGTCGGAAATCGTGGTGGATCCTCGGTACGCTGGCGATCGTCCTTCTCTCGGTCGTGAGCGTGGCGCCGGACGCGGCCGCCCAGAAGAAAGGCGGCGTCCTCAAAGTCGGCAACCTCGGTGAGCCGCCCACGCTCGACGCGCACTGGACGACGGCCACGATCACCGAGGTCATCACCAATCACATCTACGAGGGCCTGTACTCGATCGACGCCAAGGCGCAGCCGATCCCGATGCTCGCCGAGGGCATGCCGACGGTGTCGAAGGACAGTCTCACGTACACGTTCAAGCTCCGCTCCGGCATCAAGTTCCACAACGGGAAGGAGATGACGTCGGCGGACGTGGTGGCGTCGCTTAACCGGTGGGGCGCGCAATCGACCTACGGCAAGAACCTCTACGCGCGGGTGGCCGAAGTGCGGGCCGTCGACAAGCTGACCGTCGACATGCAGCTCAAGGAGAAGACGGCGACGGTCGTGATCGCGCTCGCCATCCCGAACAACTTCGCGGCGATCTATCCGAAAGAGATCATCGACAAGTTCAAGCCGGCCGAGAAGGCGACCGAATGGATCGGCACCGGCCCGTTCAAGCTCGTCGAGTGGAAGCCGGACCGCCACATCAAGATGGCGCGCTTCGACGACTACAAGCCGCGGAGCGAGCCCGCCAGCGGCTACGGCGGCAAGAAGGTCGCGTACGTGGACGAACTGCTCTGGATCCCGGTTCCCGACGCCGCGACCCGCGTGGCCCAGATCGAAACCGGCGAGGTCGACTTCGCGGACGATCTCGATCTCAACGCCTACGAGCGGCTCAAGAAGGTCGCCGGAGTGCAGCCGATCGTCGCCAAGCCGTACTACTGGCTCGTCGCGGTCTTCAATAAGAAGGAAGGCCTGATGACGAACCAGAAGCTCCGGCAGGCGTGGCAGGCCACGCTGGACATCGAGCCGATCATGAAGACCGTCGCCGGCGGCCACGCGGAGCTGTACCGGATGGACTCGAGCCTCGCCTTCGCCGAGAACTCGCTCTGGCACACGAAGCTCCAGGGTCTACCGTGGAACGAGCACAACCGGGACAAGGCCAAGCGCCTGCTGCGCGAGGCAGGGTACCGGGGCGAGCCGATCCGGTTCATGACGACCCAGGAGTACAAGTGGATGTACGACTTCGCGCTGCTCTCGAAGCAGCAGCTCGAGGACGTCGGCTTCACGATCGATCTTCAGGTGGTCGACTGGGCGACCCTCGTCAAGAGGCGCAACAACCCGAAGGAGTACGACGCGTTCACGACCGGCATCGGGGCCTTCTACGATCCGACGCAGCACGTCTATCTCGGTCCGAACTGGCCGGGCTGGACCGACGAGCCCGAAATCAATCGCCTGCTCGGCGAGATGGCGGGCGAGAGCGACTACAAGAAGAGGTACGCGCTGTGGGAACAGACCACGCGCCTGTTCTACGAGAAGGTGCCGGTCGCGCGGTACGGAGACCTCTTCGGTCTCCGGGCGATGCGAAAGCACGTCAAGGGCTTCGATACGAAGCCCGAGCGGCCGCGCTTCTACAACGTCTGGCTGGAGAAGTAAGGCCGGATATGTGACAAGCTACCTCGCCCGGCGCCTGCTCGCGCTCCTCCCGGTGATGCTGGTGGTGGTCACCGTCGTGTTTCTCCTGATCCACCTGATCCCCGGTGATCCGGTCGCGGTGATCCTCGGGCCCGAAGCCACCTCGGAACAGATCGACGACGCGCGCCGCGAGCTCGGCCTCGATCGTCCGGTGCACGAGCAGCTCATCCGCTTCTACGGCCGGCTCGTGCGCGGCGATCTCGGACGCTCGTACTTCCTCGACCGTCCGGTCCTGCAGGCGCTCGCGGAACGTGCCGAGCCGACGCTGGTGCTGATGGGCGCGGCGCTGATCGTGGCGGTGGTGATCGGTGTGCCGTCGGGCATCGTCGCCGGCGCGTATCAGGGATCGTGGTGGGACCGGGGGCTGATGGCGCTCGCGCTGCTGGGCGTTTGCGTCCCCGGTTTCTGGCTCAGCCTGAACTTCATCTACAGGACCCGGTGTCCGCGGCGCGATACCTGGTGCTGCCGGCCATCTCGCTCGGCTTCAACCAGTCCGCGCTCATCGCGCGCATCGCGCGCTCGTGCATGATCGAGATCCTGCGACAGGACTACATCCGCACGGCGCGCGCCAAGGGCCTCGCCGAGCGCACCGTGATCTATTTCCACGCGTTCCGGAACGCGCTCGTGCCGGTCGTCACCGTGATCGGCATCACGATGGCCATCCTGATCGGCGGCGCCGTCGTGACCGAGATCGTGTTCAATATCCCGGGCCTCGGCCGCCTGATCATCTCGGCGATCCTTCGCCGTGACTATCCCGTCGTCCAGGGTGTCGTGCTCGTGACCGCGGCGGCGTACATGCTGATCAACCTCGGCGTCGACGTCGTGTACGCGTTCATCGACCCGCGGATCCGCTATGCCTGAAGCGAGCGCTGTCGCCGCCGCCGCCGAGCTCGTCGCGCCCGCGGCCGATGGCGCCGTGTCCAGGACGGGGTGGGTACGCCGGCTCTTGCGGAACCGCAACGTGGTCCTCGGCGGCGCGGTGTTCTTGATGCTGGTGTTGATCGCCATCGGCGCCGGCGCGCTCTCGCCGTACAACCCCACGCGGCTCTATCCCGGACAACGGCTCAAGCCTCCGAGCGTCCGGAACCTCCTCGGCACCGACGAGTTCGGCCGCGACATCGCGAGCCTGGTGCTCTACGGCAGCCGCGTGTCGCTGATGGTGGGCTGCGTGACGATGATCCTGACGTCGCTCGGCGGCGTCGTGATCGGCCTCGTGGCCGGGTACTACCGTCGCCTCGACCTCGTGATCATGCGCGTCATGGACGGGTTGATGGCGTTTCCCGCGATCCTCCTCGCCATCGCGCTGATGGCCGTGCGCGGCCCCGGGGTCTGGAACGTGATCGTCGCGCTCTCGGTCGTCTATCTGCCGCGGACCGCGATGTTGATCCGCAGCACGGTGCTGAGCGTGCGTGAGCTCGACTACGTCCTCGGCGCGCAGGCCCTCGGTCGCGGCGGGCTCGGCATCGCGTTCCGCCACATCCTGCCGAACTGCATGGGGCCCCTGTTGGTGCAGGGCACGTTCATCTTCGCGTACGCCGTGCTCGCCGAAGCGATCCTGGGATTCCTCGGCGTCGGCGTTCCGCCGTACGTGCCGTCGTGGGGCAACGTGATCGCGAGCGGCAAGAACGTGATCCGCGAGGCGTTCTGGGTGAGCGCGTTTCCGGGCCTCGCATTGACGTTGGCCGGACTGTCGCTGAATCTCCTCGGCGACGGCCTCCGCGACACGCTGGACCCGCGCCTCCGGGTGGAGTAGGTCGGCGTCGTCTTCTTCGCGACCACGAGGTTGGCGTCCGTCGGAACTGGCCGCTGCCATCCGTTCCCTGGCAAACGCGCCACTGGACAGCAGTGAGAGAAAGTGATGCTCATCGGCGGCCCAGCGAGGTGAGAGCGAACATATTCCTAGTGATCTATGTGTGCGTACTCCGACGGAGGACGAATCGGCGCGACGGGTCAGCTCATCTGCGCGTCGGTCTGTCAGGTGGCTCAGGCGACCTTGGAGTTCGAGTCGCAAGGCTTCGACCTCGAGACCGGGTCGGTGTTGTCCCTAGATGTCCCCCCTCCTGCTGCAAGCGATTTCAGTTTCGCCGACAACTCGGCCCGGCCGAATCCAATCGTCCTGTTCCAGAACCAGGCTACCGGCACCCAGATTGCGTTTCTTAACGGGACACCGTTTGACAGCGTGGGCTGTTCAGTCGGCACGCCGACGTTCACCATCGACCTCATCGACTCGCCATTCGACTTCGACGACACGATCATCATCAGAACCGCCGACGGAAACGTCTTCAAGGTTGGCAAGGCGACGAATAACGGGAATAACACCGTGACGTTTTCGTACGCCAGGCTTCTGTAGCAGCGACCTGCGGGCCGGAGGCGAACCCGCGTTCGCCTCCTCACGCCGCTGGCCGAGTCTCCGCCTGACGACGAAGGATCAGGAGAAGGGATTCCGGACGTCGAGGAAACGGAACTTCCGAAAATCCGCGTCGTTCGTGTAGAGCCGCGTCACGCCGTGCTGCCGCAACAACGCCGCGAGGTGAGCGTCGGTCACGACGTTGCCCCGGACCGTCAGACCCTGACTCACAGTGCGATACACCTCCCAGAATCCCTCTTCTTCGGAAAGGACGCGGACGTGGCGTCGCTGCAAGAGCTCATCGATGTTGCGCGCCGCCTGATCGGGTGAGAGAGGCTGTCGAAAGATCCCCGGATGAGTCGAAATCCGAAGATAGGCCATCACGGTGGTCCAGGCGAAATACATGATCTCGGTACCAGTGGTGGCATCAGAGAGAAACTCGCGGGCCCGACGTTGAAACGCACTCGAGTCATCGGAGGCGTAGAGCAGGACGTTGACGTCGACGGCGTAGCTCAGTGCCGGGTCCGTCGGGGCCGGTCGAGGATGGTCTGAACCGCCTCCTTGTCGTCGAGGTCGACGAGCGGGTGCATCGGGCGTGACACCCAGGTAAAGCCCCGACTCGGTTCTTCGGACCGACGCTGCGCCCCGAGAGCCTGCGCCAGCAGTTCGGATACGAGGCGCCCCAGCGGTTTCCGCTCGCGTTTCTGGAGCCGCTTGAGATCCCTCAGGACAGGTCCATCGATGTTCACGGTCGTCCGGGGCACGATGTCTGATGATATTGTCTGGCGCATCAGATGTCAAAATGCCAGCCGGCCCGGCCGCGCGTGCGGAGTCGTAGTATAGTCGCGTCCACCAGTCGTGATTGGCACGTCCGCCCATCGCGCTGCGGCCCCGTTCACCATCGCTGTCGGAGGGAAACATGACGCTTGCGGGCCTCGCCCGGGGTGGTTCGCGCCCGCTCCTCGTGATCGCCCTCGTGCTCGTCGTCGGTGGCGCGCTCAGCCCGGCGCCCGCGCAACCGCCGAAGGCCGGCGTGACCGCCGAGGAGCGCGAGGCCGCGAAGCGCGAGGGGCAGGCCGTCTACTACACGGCGCGCACGACGACGACCGCGAACACGATCGCGCACGAGGCCAGCAAGGCGCTCGGCATCAAGGTCAACGTCGTGCGGCTCGCCTCGACGCTCATCTTCAACCGCGCCGTCCAGGAGTTCGAGGCCGGGATCAACGCCGCCGACGTCATCGACACCTCGGTCGTCGACCACTTCATCACGATGAAGAAGAAGGGGATGCTGCAGCCCTTCGTCCCGACGAACATCGCGAAGTACGCGAAGCCGGACTACTACGACCCCGAGCACTACTGGCACTCGTCGCAGATCGGCCTCGGCGCCATCAACTACAACACCCAGCTCGTGAAAGATCCGCCGAAGACCTGGAAAGAGCTGACCGATCCGAAGTACAGGGACAAGCTCGTGCAGGGACACGTGAAGGCGAGCGGGACCTCGCTCTTGATCGATTACTGGCTGGTGAAGCTTTACGGCTGGGACTACTTCAAGGCCCTGCAGAAGAACAACATCATGACCCACCAGTCGTGCGACCAGACCAACATCCTGGCGAGCGGCGAGCGCCAGGTGCTGATGTGCGACCACCAGATCACGGTGCCCGCGGCGGCCCGCCACCTCCCGATCGAGACGGTCTTCCCGCAAGACGGCGTGATCGCGCAGGTGGGCGGCATGGGCATCTTGAAGAAGGCGCCGCACCCGAACGCGGCGAAGGTGCTCGCGGACTGGATCACGTCGCCGGAAGGGCAGCAAGTGTACGTGGACGGCGGACTCCTCTCGCCGCTCAACGATCCGAAGCTCAAGTACCCGAGCAAGTATCCGCATCCGAGCACGCTCAAGATCCTGGTGGCCGATCCCGCCGACGTCGGCCGCATGCTGCCGGAGCTGCGCGAGAAGTTCGGCGAGATCTTCGGCGGATGACGTCGAAGCTGCTCTGGGCCACCGTCACCATCGTGCTGGCGGTGCTCGTGGTGATGCCGCTCGGCTGGCTGATTGTGAAGAGCTTCCAGACCGACGCCGGAACGTCGCTCGCGAACTACGCCGCGATCGGCAGCTTGCGGCCGTTCCGGATCGCGACCATGAACTCGCTCGTGTTCGGAATCGCCTCGAGCCTCATCGGCCTCGTGCTGGGAGCGCCGATGGCGTGGGCCGTCAGCCGGACCAACATGCCGTTCCGCGGCCTCGTGCGCGCCGGCGTGCTCGGCGCCTTCGTGACGCCGGGCTTCGTGCTCGCGGTCGCGTGGATCCTGCTCGCCGGTCCGAATGCAGGACTGCTGAACAAGCTGTGGGTCGCGGTGACCGGTGCCGCGAAAGGCCCGCTCGACGTCTACACGATGACGGGGCTCGTGCTGGTGTCGGTCGCGAGCACGTTTCCGCTGGCGTTCATCCTCATCTACAACACGCTCGAGATGATGAGCTCGGACGTCGAGGAGGCTGCGCGGGTCCTCGGCGCCGGGACCGCGCGCGTGACGTGGACCGTGACGCTGCCGCTCGCGCTGCCGGCGGTCGTCGCGAGCGTCATTTTAATGTTCCTCGAAACGATCATCCTCTACGGCGTGCCCGCGAT
>QHRT01000288.1:0-4652 GCA_003220195.1 Candidatus Rokuibacteriota bacterium
CGGTGAGCCGGTGGCCGAGGCGACGGTGCGCGTTCGCGTGAAAGGCATCCTGGAGCACACCGCGGCCGCCGGCAACGGGCCGGTCGACGCGCTCGACCACGCCCTGCGGAAGGCCCTCGAGGAGTTCTATCCCAGCCTCAAGTCGATGCGCTTGCTCGACTACAAGGTGCGCATCCTCGACGAGTCGAAGGGCACGGCGGCGAAGACGCGCGTCTTGATCACCTCCGGGGACGGCGAGGAGACGTGGGGCACCGTCGGCGTCGCGGACAACATCATCGAGGCGTCGTGGAAGGCGCTGGTCGACTCGATCGAGTACAAGCTTCGCCGGGACGATCGCCGCAGCTGAGACATCCTGCTTCGATCCCGAGGCGCGCCACGGCTTCGCCGGGGCGCGTCCGAGCGTTGGGGGTCTGGGGGCCATGTCAGGCGCGTCCTCGCGCCTCTCGAGGCCCCCAGAATCCATGAGGAACGGCCGCGAGTATCTCGAGAGCCTGCGCGACGACCGCCGCGTCTACATCGGCGGCGAGCGCGTCGCCGACGTCACCCGGCATCCCGCGTTCGAGCACGCAGCCCGCTCGATTGCCTCCCTCTACGACCTCGCGGCGTCCCCCGACCACCGCGACGCGATGACGTTCACCTCGCCGCGAACCGGTGAGCCCGTCAACGTCTCGTTCTTGATGCCGCGCACGCCGGCGGACCTGGTCAAGCGCCGGGAGGCGCACCGGGTCTGGGCCGAAGCGACCTACGGGCTCATGGGCCGGTCGCCGGATCACGTCGCGGGCTTCCTGGTCGGCTTCGCGCTCCGGCCCGACGTCTTCGCGCGCGGCGGCGCCGAGTTCGGCGATCACGTCGTCGCGTATTACGAGCAGGTCCGCGACCGCGACCTCTACGTGAGCTACGTGCTCATCCCGCCGCAGATCGATCGCTCGAAGCCGGCGCACCAGCAAGTCGATCCCACGCTCTACGCGGGCGTCGTGGAGGAGCGCGACGGCGGCATCGTGGTCAGCGGCGCCCAGGTTCTCGGCACCGGCGCGCCGCTGTCGGACGAGGTGTTCCTGTCCTCGATCGTGCCGCTGCGGCCGGGCGACGAGAACCACGCGATCTCGTTCGCGGTGCCGATCGCGACACCGGGCGTGCGCATGATCGTGCGCCGTCCGTACGCGGTCGGCGCACCGAGCGTGTTCGATTATCCGCTGTCGACGCGGTTCGACGAGACCGACGCCGTGCTCGTCTTCGATCGGGTGTTCGTGCCGTGGGAGCGCGTCTTCATCTATCGGGACGTGAAGCTGACGGAGGCGCAGTTCTACGAGACGCCTGCGCACCTGATCGGCAACCACCAGGCCCAGGTGCGGTTCGCCACGAAGTCCCGGTTCCTCGCGGGCCTCGCCTTGCGCATCGCAGAGGCGAACGGCGTCGAGAAGATCCCCGCGGTGCAGACCCTGCTCGGCGAGCTGGCGAGCTATTCCGCGATGGCCGGAGGACTCGTCATCGCCGCCGACACCGAATGCATCCACGACCCGCGTGGCTTCGTCTATCCCAACCCGACGTACCTGTACGGCAACGGCTGGCTCCAGGCGACGTACTACGGAACGATGCTCAATATCTTGCGCGAGCTTTCCGGCTCCGGAATGCTCCAGGTCCCGTCGTCGTATCGCGACTTCCACAACGCCGAGATCGCGCCCGACCTCGAGAGATTCATCCGGTCGCCGCGGCTCGGCGCCGTGGATCGCACGAAGCTGTTCAAGCTGGCGTGGGACCTGGTGGGCTCGGAGTTCGCGGGCCGGCACGCGCAGTACGAGCTCTTCTACGCGGGTTCGCGCGCGATGACGACGTCACTCCGGGCGTACCGCCATTACGACTTCACGGGGGCCACCGCCCTGGTGGACCGCTGTCTCGCGAGCTACGACCTGCCGCCCGCTGGTCCCGACCCCTTGCTCGCGCGCGGCCCGTAGATGTCGAACGCGCGCCTGCTGGACGAGATCCGGCGTCGGCGTCAGGAGCTCTACGAGCTGGCGGCGAGCCTCGTTCGCATCCCGAGCGAGAATCCGCCGGGCGACACGACCGAGATCGCCTCGTTCATCAAGAGGTATCTCGAAGAGCGCGGGCTCGTGCCGCGCGTGTACGAGCCGAAGTCCCGCCTGCCGAACATCGTCGCCACGCTGGGCGCGGGGCGCCCGAATCTCGTGCTCTCCGGTCACCTCGATGAGTTTCCGGCCGGCGAGGGATGGACGGTTCCACCGTTCGCGGGGTTGTTGTCCGACGGGAAGATCGTCGGCCGCGGCGCCGGTGATATGAAGGCCGGGCTTGCCGTCGCGCTGTTCGTCGTGACGTTGCTTCGCGAGCACGCCGTCGATCTCCGCGGTCGCCTCACGCTGGCGTTCGCGTCGGACGAGGAGACCGGCGGCCGCTGGGGTACGGAGTGGCTGCTGGCGAACGTCGACGACGTGCGCAGCGATGCGTGTTTGATCGGGGAATCATCCGGGACGTGGTCGATCGGCATCGGCGAGAAGGGCGTGCTGTGGATGCGCATCAAGGCGTCCGGGGTGTCGGGACACGCGGCGTATGGCCAGGGCGAGAGCGCGATCTCGAAAGTTCTGCGATCGCTCGAGCGCATGACCGCCGTCGCCGGGAAACGGGCGCGAATGTCGAAAGAGATTGCCGCGGTGATCCGGCGGCAACGTCCCATCGTCGAGAAACGCTGGGGCCGCGGTACCGGGCGCATGGCCGAGCGGCTCACGACGAACGTCGGGACGATTCGTGGCGGCGGGCAGGTCAATCTCATCCCGTCCCGATCGGAAGCCGAAGTCGATTTCCGGCTTCCGCCCGGCATGAAGACCGCGACGCTGGAGGCGTTGATCCGAAGGCGCGTGAGCGCGCTGCGTCTTCGCGACGTCGAGCTCGAGGTGCTGAACCGGTGCGATTCGTACGTGACGTCTCCGGGCGATCCGCTGATCACCGCGCTCGTCCGGAGCGGTCACGACGTGCTCGGCGCCGCGCCGTGTCCGGTGATCCGTCTCGGCTACACGGACGGCCGGTTCTTCCGCCGTGCCGGCATTCCGACCGCCGTGTACGGCCCGCGCGTCCACGGAATGGGTGGGCCGGACGAGTTCGTCGAGCAGGACGAGGTGCTGGACGTCGCGCTCGTGCACATGGGTGCGGTCCTCGATTACCTCGGTGCCAAAGCCTGAGCGACCAGATGGAGATTGCCGGCGTGCGAGTGGCGCGGGCGACACGCGTGCGTCACGCCATCGAGCTGATCGAGCTCGCTGACGGAACCCGCATCTCGCTGCCGACGTGCTTCGTCAATGGTGCGAGCGCCGGCCCCCGGCTCTACCTCGGGGCGGCGATCCATGGCGACGAGGTGAACGGCGTGGCGATCGTCGCGCGAGTGTTGCAGAAGCTCGACCCGTCGCATCTCGCCGGCAGCATCGTCGCGATGCTGGTGCAGAATCCGCTCGCACTGCATGCCGATCACCGTCTGGCGCTGTCGCACTATCTGAAGTCGCCGCTCGACCAGGCGCCGAACGACGCGTGGTCGTGCTTTCCCGGCCGGCCGGACGGCAGCCTGGCCGAGAAGCTCGCGCACATCCTGTTCGGCCTGATCCGCGCGTGCGATTACGCGATCGACCTGCACACGCCGACGCGCGGCGGACGCTACGTGCCGATCACGATCCTTCCCGATCCGGCGCTCGGCGAGCCATTCCAGCGCGCGGAGAAGCTCGGTGAGGCGTTCGGCTCCGGCTACATCGTGAAGACGACGACCGGCATGTACGTGCGCGACGGCATCCTGGCCGTCGAAGCGACGCGCGCCGGCGTCCCCGCGTTCACGTTCGAGATCGGCGAGGGCGGTCGCCTGGAGCCCGACATGGTTGCGATCGGCGTTCGCTGCGTGGAGAACGCGCTGAAACATTTGGGCATGGTGCGCGGGGAGCCGGACCCCCCCGAGCGGGTAGTGCGGATCCGCGAGTTCGTGGGACTCCGCGCCACGCGGGGTGGACTCCTGTTCACGGATGCGCCGCTCGGAGCACCAGTGCGACGCGGTGAGGTGCTTGCTCGTATCACGAGTGTCTACGGCGACGAGCTCGAGCTTCTGACGTCGCCAGCGGACGGCGTCTTCGTCCGTTCTACGACGCTCTCCACGGTGGCGTCGGGCGAGCGCGCGGTGACGATCGGACTGGTGGAGTGAGGGAACCGACGAGCTCTATGTCGGTTCCCTCCTGTCGCCGATTGGCGATCGGGTCACGTGGAAATGAAGAGGTCGCCGAAGTACCGAAGCACTGCCGCTCGATCACCGCTTGAAGATGCGCGGAGCCGCGCGCATGATTTCGCCGACCGCGCAACGATGCGCAAGACATCGGTCTCCGGTAACCGAACTGACGGAGACGACTCGTACTCGAACCAAGGAGGTCGATCGATGAGACGGGGGAACGCTTCCATCAACGTCGTCGTCGCGCTCGTCGCCGCGGTGCTGGTCGTGTTCGGGCTGACCGTGGGCGAGGCACAGCAGAAAGAGCCGCTCCGAGTGGGCCTGATCCAGCCGCTGTCCGGCCCGATCGCCGCGGCCGGATCCTACATCGTGAACGGCGCGAAGATCGCGCTCGACCGTGTGAACGGCAAGGGCGGCGTCGGCGGCCGTCCGCTCGAACTGATCA
>QHRT01000288.1:4662-5607 GCA_003220195.1 Candidatus Rokuibacteriota bacterium
GCGGCCGAGAAGCTGATCGTCCGCGACAAGGTACCCGTGATCATCGGCGCCTGGGGCAGCTCGATGACGCTCGCGATGATGCCGCTCGCCGCCCAGCATGGCGTCCCGCTCCTCGTCGAGACGTCGAGCTCGATCAAGATCACCGATCCGAAGACGCCGGGCGCGAAGATCGTGAGTCGGATCAGCCCGACCAGCGAGCTGGAGGCCTTCGGCGTCGAGCCGCTCATCCCGCAGCTGGGATTGAAGAAGGTCGGCTATCTCGCGGTCAACACGGACTGGGGGCGCGGCGCGGTCACCGCGTTCGGGGATGTGCTGAAGAAGCACGGCGCGAAGATCGAGGCGGTCGAATACGTCGGCCAGGCGGATACCGATTTCTACTCGCAGCTCACGAAGTTCAAGGCCGCCGGCGTCGACAGCGTGATGATCACCGACGACGCGCCGAAGACCGCGAAGATGCTCCAGCAGATGAAGGAGCTCGGGCTCGAGGCGAAGGTCCTGGTCACCGGCGGCTCGGCGTGGCCGGACTCGATCCTGCAGCTCGCGGGCGCGAAGGCCGCCGAAGGCGCGATGTTCATCAACTTCTACAATCCCTATGATCACTCGCTCGCCGCGGATCCGGAGGCGAGCCGCGCGTACGTCGAGGACTGGAAGAAGCGCGGGCTGCCGTGGATCGGCGTGGTCGAAGGAATGCGCGGGTTCGATGCCGTGAACGTGGTCGCGGCCGCGCTCCAGAAGGCCGGCGATCCGACGCCGCAGAAGGTCCACGACGCGCTGCGCAGCATCGAGATGAAGGGCCTCTACGGCCTGATCAAGTTCGACAAGAACGGCCAGAGCTTCTCCAACATCATCCTGGCCCAGGTGAAGGACGGCAAATACGCGGTCGCGGGCGTCACGCCGAGCACGAAGCTCTGGAACGCCGCGGCGGCGAAATAGTCGTCGGTTTCC
>QHRT01000289.1 GCA_003220195.1 Candidatus Rokuibacteriota bacterium
CCGATGGCCCAGAAGCCGACGTGACCGAGCGAGACCTGCCCGGTGAGTCCGAGCAGGATGTTGAGCCCGACGCCCGCGATCGTCGTCAGACCGAGCAGGGTCAGGACGTAGACCTGATAGCTGTTGGCGACGAGTGCGGCAGCGATGGCCGCGAGAAGAAGAGCCAGCGAGGGAACGAGACGGCTCATACCTTCTTCACCGCGCCGCGGCCGAAGAGCCCGTTCGGCAGCACGACGAGCGCCACGATCACCAGCGCGAACGTGACGATCTGGTTGTAGGCGGAGCCGAGCAGCGCGGTCACGAGCGCCTCGACGAGCCCGTACACGAATCCCGCGACCACGACGCCGCCAGCGCTCGTGATGCCGCCGAGGATCGCCACGGCGAAGGCCTTGATGCCGAACAGCGTCCCCATCTCGGCGGCCACGTTGAAGAGCGGAGCGATCAGGATGCCCGCTGCCGCGGCGAACACGGTGGAGAGGACGAAGCTCCAGGTGATCGCGCCGCTCACGTTCACGCCCACGAGGCGGGCCGCGTCGGAATTCTGCACGACCGCGAGCAGCGCCTTGCCGTACCGCGTGTGGCGCGAGACCAGATGGAGTCCGAGAGCGATCAGCAGCGCCGCCGCCGGGATCACGAGCTGCAGCGGATAGACCCCGAGGCCGCCGACGTTGATCGTGCCGCGGACCAGCGGCGACGGGAGATTGCGCGGCTCTTTGCCATAGGTGAAGAGCACGGCGTTCTCGAGCACAATGCCGATGGCGACCGTGGACATGAGCCACGCATTCGACCCGCCGCGAACGAACGGCCGCACGGCGAACCGCTCGACCAGCGCGCCCCACAGGCCGGAGAGCACGAGCGCCGCGACGATGGCGGCCGGCCCGGGCCATCCGAGGGTGACCGCGAACGTGTAGCAGAGGACCGCGCCCAGCATCATCGAGCTGCCCTGCGAAAAGTTGACGGTGCTGGAGACGGCGTAGGTCACGTAGAAGCCGAGCGCCAGGAGCCCGTACATGCTCCCGAGGCCCAGCCCGGACACGAACGCGGAGAAGAAGAGCAGGGGCTACTTCACCGGAACGATCTGCTCACCCTCGTACCGCACCATGATGTAGTCGTCCTCGTTGAGCGCGTCGTGGTTCTGCGGCGTGAAGGGCTTGAGGTAGTTCTTGATGAGCCCGTGGTAGTCGCCGATGGCGTAGAACCCCTGCTTGATCTTGTCGGCGTCCGTGCCGCCGCCCTTCTCGATGGCCATCGCGAGCATCGTCATCGCGTCGTACGCGTTCGCGATGCCGACCGGCGGAATGGCGTCGCCCGGCCCCTTGATGTCGGAGTACTTCGCCTTGAGCGCCGCCAGCACTTTCGCTCCGACCTCGTTCTGCTTGCCGAAGAAGCTGTAGGTCTGGATGAAGTGGACCTTCCTGGCGGACGGGCCGGCGAGCTCGGCGAAGCGGCCGCCCGAGATGCCCCAGTGCGAGATGATCGGCACGTCCCAGCCCATGCGGTCGAGCGCCTTGACGACCTGCGCGCCCGGCGCCGCGCTGCCGATGATGACGATCGTGTCCGCGCCGGCCGACTTGAGGCGCGAGAGCTGCGGGACCATGTCGACGTCGGTCTGCTCGAACTTCTCGACGCCCGCCATCTTGATCCTGGACTCGCCGGTGGCGGCGCCGAGGCCCTTCTCGTTCGACTCGCCCCACGGGTTGTTGATCCGCATGAGCCCGAGGCTCTTCGCGCCGAACGTCTTCATCGCGTACTTGACGAGCGCCTTGTCGACCAGCTCGTCGACGGCGGAGACCCGGAACGAATAGGGCTGGTTGGCGCCGCGGGTGATGGCAGTGCCGGCGGCCCACACCCCGATGAGCGGCACCTTCTCCTTCGTGGTGATCGGCAAGATGGCCAGCGCGACCGGCGTCTCGATGCCGGTGACGATGGCGGCGACCTTCTCCTGAGCGATCACCTCGCGCGCCGCGATCTGGCCCTTGGCCGGATTGGCCTCGTCGTCACGCCGGATCAGCTCGATCTTGCGACCGCCGAGGACCCCGCCGCGCGCGTTGATCTCGTCGATGGCCACGGTGAGCCCGCGCGTGATGCCCTCCCCCGACTTCGCGGATTGACCGGAGAGGGCGGCCACCAGCGCGATCTTCACCGGGTCGGCGGCGTTCACGCCGGCCGCGAGGACCACGCTGACGATCGCCAGCGTCACGAGGACCAGCCCGAGGGACCAGCGGTTCGTCTGCCTCATCACGCTCTCTTCTCCTCGAGGATGTCGTGCTCGCCCGGATTCCGCACGATGACGCGGATCGGCGTCGGCTTGAACCCGTTCACCGGGTTGTGAATTTGTGGACAGTTCGCGATCACGGCCAGCACGGACGTCTCGGCGCGCAGCTCGACGAAGTCGCCCGGCACCGAAAATCCTTCCTTCAGCGTCATCCGTCCGTCCGGCTCGACCGGAACGTTCATGAAGAAGTTCAGGTTGGTGACGATGTCCCGTTTGCCGAGGCCGAAGCGGGCGAGCTCGGCCAGGAAATTGTCGCGGCAGTTCGGGGTGTCGCGGACGCCGTAGCGGAAGAAGTTCGACTCGGCGCTGCAGCAGCCGCCGAGCGTGTCGTGACGCCCGCACGTGTCGGCGACGATCGTGAGGAGCGGGCGGCCGAGGTCGGAGTAGATGCCGTGGCCGGTCGTCAGGAAGATCGTTCCCGCGTACTTCATCGTGTCGGCGGCGTTGTAGCGCTCGGCGGGGTTCGCGGCGTCGTAGCACAGAAAGTCGACGGCCTGACGGCCTTCCAGGTCGACGATGCGGAGCAGATGGCCCGGCTCGATCACGCGGCCCCAGTGCCCGTCCGGCGGAACGACGCGATCCTCGAGGATCGCGCCGTGGAGATCGGTGTCCCGGTGTTTCGGCGTGGTGTTCATTTGGCTCCTTCTACCACAAGTGGTCCGATTGACATCGCGGATGCCAGGCGCGAGACTACCCCCTGGGGGTATAGCGAGCCCATGACCGATGCCGAGACGAAAGCAAAGACCCTCGGACGGCTGCGCCGGATCGAGGGACAGGTGCAGGGGGTGCAGCGCATGATCGAAGCGGACGCCTATTGCGTCGACATCCTGCTCCAGGTGTCGGCGGTCCAGGGCGCGCTGGCCCAGGTGCAGAAGCTCCTGCTCGGCGGTCACATCGAATCCTGCGTGGCCGACGCGTTCCGGTCGGGTTCGAAATCCGAGCGGCAGCGGAAGATCGACGAGCTGCTCGACGTGTTCGCGCGGTTCGGAGGGAAGTAGGATGCCGGCGGAAGCGAGCGACGCCGAACGGGTCACGCTGCCGGTCCGCGGGATGCATTGCGCCGCGTGCGTCGGCAAGGTCGAGCGTGCGCTTGCGTCCGTGCCCGGCGTCAGCGAGGCCGCGGTGAATCTCGCCACCGAACAGGCCACGATTGCCTTCGACGCGAGCCGGGCCGACGTGCCCGCGCTCCGCGCCGCGGTCGCCGCCGCGGGCTACGACCTCGGCGAACAGCCGGTCACCGGCGCCGTGGTCGATCGCGAGCGCGAGGCCCGGGCGCGCGAGCAGCAGGCCCAACGCCGGAAGTTCGTCGTCGGCGCGGTCCTCTCGCTGCCCATCGTCATCGGTGGAATGCCGGGGCTGTTTCCGTTCGCGCCGGCGTGGCTCGCGAACCCGTGGCTCCAGCTCGCGCTCGCCACCCCGGTGCAGTTCTGGGTCGGCGCCGAGTTTCATCGCGGGTTCCTCCGCGACCTTCGCTATCGCTCCGCGAGCATGTCGACGCTCGTCTCGATCGGCACCAGCGCCGCCTTCTTCTGGAGCCTCGCCGTCACGATCGCGCCGCACGTCTTCATGCGTCTCGGCGCGATGACGTACTACGAGACCGGCGCGGTCGTGATCACGCTCGTCGTCCTCGGCCGATGGCTGGAGGCGCGCGCCCGCGGCCGCACGTCCGACGCGATCCGGCGATTGATGGCGCTGGCGCCGCGCACCGCGCGCGTCGTCCGCGACCCCGACGAGTTCGATATCCCGGTCGACCAGGTCGTCGTCGGCGACCTGGTGCGGATCCGTCCCGGCGAACGGATCCCGGTGGATGGCGTCGTCGTCGAGGGAGCGTCGACGATCGATCAGTCGATGCTGACGGGCGAAAGCGTACCGGTCGAGGTGCGGCCCGAGACGACGGTGGCCGCGGGCACGGTGAACCGCACCGGCAGCTTCGTCTTCCGGGCGACGAGGGTCGGGCGCGACACGACGCTGGCGCGCATCATCGCGCTGGTCGAGGCTGCCCAGGGATCGCGGGCGCCGATCCAGCGGCTTGCCGACCGCGTCGCCGCGGTGTTCGTGCCGGTCGTGCTCGTCATCGCCGGGCTCACGTTCCTCGGATGGTGGCTCTTCGGTCGTGATCGCGTGCCCGTGCGCGATGGGGCTCGCCACGCCGACCGCCATCATGGTCGGCACCGGTCGCGGCGCCGAGCACGGCATCCTGATCAAGAGCGCGTCCGCGCTGGAGGAGCTCCATCGCGTCACGACGATCGTCTTCGACAAGACCGGGACGCTCACGGTCGGACGGCCACGGGTGACGGACGTCGTCGCGCTCGACACGATGTCGGAGGACGAGGTCCTGGCGCTGGCCGCGGCCGCGGAGCAGGGGTCGGAGCATCCGTTCGGCGAGGCGATCCTCGCGCGTGCCAAGGAGCGAGGTCTCGGGTTGCCCCCGGTCAGCGAGTTCACGACCGTCCCGGGACAGGGCATCGACGCGATGGCTGCCGACGGCCGGGTGCTGCTCGGCAACCGGACGATGATGGAGGCGCGTGGCATCGAGACCGAGAGCGGTGATGCGATCGCGCGGCGACTCGCCGCGAGCGGTCGGACCGTCGTGTTTCTCGCGTTCGCCGGACGTCTGATCGGCCTGATCGCCGCCGCCGACGTGCTGAAGCCCGACGCTGCGGACACCGTGCGACGGCTTCGCGCCCTCGGCGTCGACGTCGTCATGCTGACCGGCGACAACCGGCTCACGGCCGAGGCGATCGCGCGCGAGGCGGGCATCGATCGCGTCGTCGCCGAGGTCTTGCCGGAAGACAAAGCGCGCGAGGTGCGACGGCTTCAGGAGGAGCGGCGACCCGTGGCGATGGTCGGCGACGGCATCAATGACGCGCCGGCCCTGGCGCAGGCCGACGTCGGAATCGCGATGGGCGCGGGGACCGACGTCGCGATCGAGGCCGCCGACGTGACGCTGATGCGCGGCGACCTCTCCGGCGTGGTCGACGCGCTCGCGCTGTCGAGACGCACGATCACGATCATCAAGCAGAACCTCGGCTGGGCGTTCGGCTACAACGTCGTGCTGATTCCGGTCGCTGCGGGCATCCTGTACCCGGTGGCGGGCGTGTTGCTGTCGCCGATGCTCGCGGGCGCCGCGATGGCATTCTCGTCGGTGTCCGTGGTGGCGAACAGCCTGCGATTGAAGCGTTGGAAGCCGGAATGAGGCCGACGAAAATGAAGGTGAGTGCCGCGCGCCGATGAGTTGAAACTAGGTATCGCGCGTGACGACGGCGGGGCGGCTCGGTGGGCCGGGGCGGGCGCTG
>QHRT01000283.1:0-2233 GCA_003220195.1 Candidatus Rokuibacteriota bacterium
CGTTCCACCGTCGGCACCGGCGAAGTTGCGGTCGGTGGGCGCACGCGCGGTCTCCTGGAACTGGGCGATGAGGTCACGTGGCGAGCGAGGCACTTCGGGGTCCGGCAGACGCTCACGAGCCGGATTGTGGCGTACGACCGTCCAGGGCATTTTCGCGATGCGATGGTTCGTGGTCCCTTTGCTCGACTGGATCACGACCACTACTTTGCGGAGGACGGTCGAGGCGGAACGGTGATGCGCGACGTGTTCGAGTTTGCCGCGCCGCTCGGGCTGCTCGGTCGAGTCGCCGAGCGGCTGGTCTTGACCCGGTATCTGTGCTCATTCCTGAAGGCGCGAAATCTTGCGATCAAGTCGGCCGCGGAATCGGACGCCTGGAAGCAGTTCGTGAACGGGGACGAAGCTTCATGAAGAGCGGTCGCCAGCGTCGCGCCGAGATCAAGCTTCGCCGCACAGCCAGGCGTGCTGCCGTTGCTGCCAGGGCCCAGCGTGCGCCGGCGAAGCCGCCAGAGAGAAGAGTCGTCGTCAACCCCGAGAATCTCCGTCCGACGAACAGCTATGGCAGTCCACGGTTCGTCGAGCGCGGCTATTACGTCGACCTGCCGTTTACCTGCAAGGCATGCGGTGTGCCGCAGGTCTGGACCGCGGCCCAGCAGAAGTGGTGGTACGAGTCGGCCAAGGCAGACGTCTGGACGACGGCCGCACGGTGTCGTCCGTGTCGCATTCGCGAGCGCAACAGAAAGGCGGCAGCCCACAAGGTGCACCTTGATGGGCTCGCGAAGAAAGCGGGGCAAAGATCGATGCGGGCGAAGGGCGAGGCCTCTCGACCAGAGACGCGACGGTGACCTGGACGAAAGGAGGGGGCGATGGCTGAGCGACTCGGACTCGCGGTGATTCCTGGAGTGGGATGGAGTGCTTCGGAGACCCAGACGATCGCCCGCGAGGCGGAAGACGCCGGGTTCGACGCGATCTTCGCGGCCGAAGTCAACAACGACGTGATGGCGACGGCGCAGCTCATGGGTGCCGCGACGCGGCGCATCGCGGTGGGGACGTGGATCGCGAACATCTATCTTCGCCACTCGTACGTCTGCGCGCAGGGCGCGGCGCTCATCGCCGACGCAACGGGTGGACGCTTCGTTCTCGGTCTCGGCGTCAGCCATCCGCCGGTCAACAACGCGCTCGGCGTCAACATGGGCGACCCGCCCGCGGTATTGCGCCGCTACGTCACGGACGTGCGGAAGTGGCTCAAGGGCGACGGGCCGGCGACGCATCTGCCTCAACGGCCATCCCCGAAGCCCGTGCCCGTCTACGTCGCGGCGGTGACGTCACGTACGGTCGAGCTCGCCAGCGAGCTCGCCGACGGGATCATGCCGTTCCTCTGGTCGGCGGCCCGGGTGAAGCAATCAAAGGCGTGGATCGATCGCGGCCGAAGCAAGGCGTCCGGCCTCGGCAAGGTGGATGTGACGGTGGGGTTGCCCACGTTCATCGGTGACGACGTGAAGGCCATGCGCGAGACCGCTCGGCAGAACCTCGGCCTCTACACGACGTTCCCGTTCTTCCAGCGGCTCTTCCGGGCGAGCGGCTTCGCCGCCGAGAACTGGCCGCGTTTCGAAGCGCCGGTGTCGATCTCCCGCTCCTGGTGCCTCCGATCGGACTCGACGGGACGAGAGCGGTGATGCGCCAGTTCCGGCGGTAGGAGCTCACGCAAGAAGCGCGGCGCAGTCCAGATCCTCGAACGCGGCAAGAATACGGTGGAGGTGGGACCACCAGGCCGCAGGTGGCGGTGGCAGTGCGAGTGTCTGTTGCCAGATCAGGATCGCCAGGTGACCGATGACCGAGAGCCGGTAATCCTCCCACAGACGCTCGAGACTGTAGTCGCTGACGCCGTGAGCGCAGAGTCCGGCATGGTAACGCTCGAGCAGCGGACCTTCGAGTCGTGCGCGCCGCTCGGGATACCGGTGCAGGGCCATCATGTACGCGAGGTCGGTGGCGGCGCGTCCGACCCGCCAGTTGTCCCAGTCGATCAGACGAATGGCAGCGTCGGGAGAACTGTCGCGCGGATAGAGCAAATTCCACACGTGCGCATCGCCGTGACCAATCGTGTACGTCGCATAGAGGCGTCCCGGAGTGATCAGGCGATCGCGCGCGTCCTGCAGTTCCGTCGACGAACTCGGCGTCGTAGCAGCGGGGAAACGGACCGCCGGGCATCAGCGGCGCAGCGTGCCGGTAGAACGCC
>QHRT01000283.1:2285-2815 GCA_003220195.1 Candidatus Rokuibacteriota bacterium
TGGGCGCCTCCGCCGGTGCGTCAGACGAGTAGTCCAGCCGGAGCGGCGCGCTCGTGGAGATGAGCGTGGGGCGACGCTCGCCGACGTCGACGGCGGTCACGCGTCCGCGCGGAAGAGCTCCGCTCGCACGCAGGCGCTCGGTCAGGAACTCAGCGGAGAATTTCTCGAGCGCGGCTTCGGTCACGGCGAGACAAGTATAGAATCTTCGGAAATCACGCCATGATCGGCTCCATCGATCGGTTCTGCTCGGACGGATTCCTGGTCGTACGCGCCGCGGTGGCGGCGGACATCGTCCAGGCGTGCGTGGACGTTCTGGAGAGCGAACTGCGCTCGAGAGGCGTGGATCCTCGCGGTCCCGCGACCTGGACCGAGCCCGTCGTCCGCTTGCCGTGTCCCGAAGGGACGGCGTTTGCCGCGGCGGGCACATCTCCGGCGCTCACGGACATGTACGACGCCCTCCTCGGCCCGGGCCGCTGGATTCGGCCTGACGGTGTCGGTGGAACCGTTCCTGTTCGATTCCCGAGCAGGCG
>QHRT01000283.1:2845-19091 GCA_003220195.1 Candidatus Rokuibacteriota bacterium
GAAGAGCCGTGGCCGCGGACTCCTGGCGCTCTTCCTGTTCACGGACGTCGGCGATGCGGATGCGCCGACCGAGGTCCTGGCCGGATCACATCTCGACGTCCCGCGCGTCCTCGCCCCGTCTGGCGACCGTGGTGTGTTCTTCGGAGATGTGTCCGGAAAGCTTCCCGCTTCGACGTGGAGGCGTCCGCGTGTCCGGGCAACTGGCCGCGCCGGTGACGTGTATCTCTGCCATCCGTTTCTCGTTCATCGCGCGACGTGGCCGCATTGCGGCTCCACGCCACGGATGGTTGCTCAACCCGCGATCGCGCTCCGCGAGCCGTTTGCGCTGTGCGACGGTCCCGAGGTGTGCGCGGTCGAGCGGGCGATCCTGCGCGGCCTCGAGTAGTGCCGCGGGACCATGAAGAAGATCTCGTCCAGGGTGACGGTGTTCCATAAGAAGATCTTCCCGGCGCTGTGGTTCGGGTTCCTTTTCCTCTTCGTGATCGTGTTCAGTGTGTCCGGAGCGAGCGGGAAGGAGCCGATCGTTCTCGTCGTGCCGGCCGCGATGGCACTGTTCGGCTTCGTGCTGATGAAGAAGCTCGTCTGGGACCTGGCTGACGAGGTCTACGACTGTGGTGACTTCCTTCTGGTCAGGAATCGCGGCGATGAGGAACGCGTCGCACTCTCGAACGTCATGAACGTCAGCGTGACGATGCTCGTGAATCCCCCTCGTATCACGCTGAGGCTGGTCACTCCGGGCAAGTTCGGGAGCGAGATCGTCTTCTCGCCGGCCGCGCGGCTCAGACTCAATCCGTTCGCGAAGAACGAGATCGGCGAAGACCTCATCGTTCGCGTCGATCGGGCGAGGTCGCAGCGCGCGCGCTGAGAATTCCACCTCACGGCATCGCCGCGATCAGATCGATCTCCACCAGGCACCCGGGCACCAGCAGCCCCGTCGTGCCGATGGTCGTCCGCGGCGGCGGCGACGGAAAGACCTCGCGCCACACCTCGTCGAACTCTGCGAAGTTGCCGAGGTCGGTGTGGAACACCTGCGCCTTCACGACCTGGTCCATCGACGTCCCGGCGGCCTTGAAGGTCCGCGCCAGGTTGTCCAGCACGTAGCGAGTCTGTCGCTTGATGTCGGATCCGTAGAACGGAAACGTCGGGTCGCGCCGTGCGGCGAGTGGCACACCGGTCCGGTAGTCGCTGGCGATCTGGCCGGCCGCGAACACGAGGCCGCCGACCCGCGTCGCCGGCGTGTAGTGCGCCAGTGGCTGCGGGATGTCCGACACCTCGATGCGCTCGATCCGCGCCGACGGCAGCGCCGCGATCAGGTCTATCTCCACCAGCGTGTCCTTCACGAGCAGCCCCGTCGTGCCGACCGTGGTGCGCGGCGGCGGTGTCGGGAAGAATTCCTTCCAGACCTCGTCGAACGCGAAGAAGTTCGCGAGATCGGTGTGGAACACCTGCGCCTTCACGACCCGGTCGAGCGACGCGCCGGCGGCCCGCATCGTCTTCGTGAGGTTCTCCAGCACGTACCGGGTCTGGCGCTTGATGTCCGAACCGTAGAACGGGAACGCCGGATCGCGGCGCGCCTCGGGTGGCACACCGGTCGTGAAGTCGCTCGCGAGCTGCCCCGCGGCGAAGACCAGGTCGCCGGCGACGATCGCCTCGGAATAGTTCGCGAGCGGCCGCGGCGCCTCCGATCGAACGATGCGCCCCGGGGCATCCGGCATCGTGGCGACGAGATCGATCTCCACGAGCGTGCCGGGCACGAGCAATCCGGTCGTGCCGATCGTCGTGCGCGGTGGCGGCGACGGGAAGAATTCCTTCCACACCTCGTCGAAGCCGTTGAAGTTCGCGAGATCGGTGTGGAACACCTGCGCTTTCACCACGTGATCCAGTGACGTGCCGGCCGCGCGGAACGTGCGCGCGAGGTTGTCGAGGACGTATCGCGTCTGCTTCTTGACCGCCGAACCGTAGAACGGGAACGCGGGGTCGATACGCGTCTCCGGCGCAACGCCGGTCGCGAAGTCGCTCGCGAGCTGTCCGGCGGCGAATACGAGGTGTCCCGCGCGCACCGCCGGCGTGTAGTGAGCGAGCGGTTGCGGGATCCCGGGGACGGCGACGTCGATCCTCGGCACGGCGGTCTCCTTCGCGCTGCGGAATCGGGGAGTCCGGAGAATAGCCGGTCCGTCGCGCGTTTTCCAGGCGCGTTCGTGCTAGGCTCGGCGCAACGCCGCTCGGAGCGTCCGGGGCGTGGGGCCTTGCGGTCTTCAGTCGGTGGGAGAGGACGGAATGGGAGCACGGACGGGACAGCAGTACATCGAGGGCCTGCGAGCGCAGGATCGCCAGGTCTGGCTGCGTGGCGAGCGCGTCAAGGACGTCACGACGCATCCGGGTCTGGCGAACGGCGTGCGGGGCATCGCCGCGCTGTACGACATGCAGCACGATCCGAAGCTGCGGGACGAAATGACGTACGTCTTACCGACGACGGGCGAGCGCGTCGGGCTCTCGTTCATCATTCCTCGCACGAGAGACGAGCTGGAGCTGCGCCGGACGATGATGCTGCACTGGGCGCGCGCGACCTGCGGCATGGTCGGTCGCTCGCCGGACTTCATGAACGTCACGTTCGCCGCCTGGGCGGGGGCCGCGGAGTTCTTCGCGCGCAACCGGCCGGAGTTCGGACCGAACATCCGGCGCTACTACGAATACATCCGGGACAACGACGTCACGCTGACGCACGCCCTCATCAACTTGCAGAAGAGCCGCACGGTGTCCGGCGTGTTCAACCTCCAGGAAGGCACGGCGCTGCAGGTGGTGCGCGAGACGGACGCCGGCATCATCGTGCGCGGGGCGCGCATCCTCGCGACGCTCGGTCCGCTCTCCGACGAGATCGCCATCTACTCCCCACGCCTCGGCCGCATGGCCGAGGGGCACAGCCCGTTCGCCCTCAACTTCGCGATCCCGTGCGGCACGCCGGGACTGAAGTTCCTCTGCCGCGAGAGCTTCGATCTCGGCCGGTCGCATTTCGACCATCCTCTGGGCTCGCGGTTCGAGGAGATGGACTGCATCGTGTTCTTCGACGACGTGCTCGTGCCGTGGGAGCGCGTGTTCATGATGGGCGACACGGACATGGTCAACGCCACCGGAGTGCGGACGCATTCCACGGCGCACTCGGCGCACCAGAACGCGGCGAAGAACCTGGCCCAGTGCGAGTTCGTCCTTGGCCTGGCGTTGCTGATGACCGAGGCACTCGGGAACGCGCACCTGCCGCACTCCGAGGGGGGCCTCGGCGAATTGATGCTCTACGCCGAGCTGATGCGGGCGTGCATCCGCGCGTCGGAAGCCGATGCGAAGATCGACGAGTGGGGCGTGATGTGTCCGGGGCTGCTCCAGGTCGAGATCACCCGCAACCTGTTCATGACCGCCTATCCGAAGATGGTCGAGATCCTCCAGCTGCTCGGCTCGTCGAGCTTCCTGCTCACGCCGAGCGAGGCGGACTTCGAAGGGCCGCTCGCGCCGGACATCGAGCGGTACCTAGCGACCGACTCGACGAATGCTCGCGATCGCGTGAAGCTGTTCCGCCTGGCCTGGGACGTCGCGGGCAGCGCCTTCGGCGGCCGCCAGGTGCTGTACGAGCGGTTCTTCGCCAGTGATCCGCTCAGCCGCGCGCGCGTGCTCCTGTCCCTCTACCCGAAGGCCGAGGTGACGGACCGGGTGCGGCGCTTCCTGGCGCGCGACGACGAATGACCACCGTCGAACGGAATCGGAGGACCTGACATGGCGACGAACAAGAAGGGCACCGGGCTCCTGATGGTCTGGTGCGACGTGCCGGCTGACAAGGAAGAAGAGTTCAACCGCTGGTACAACGAGGAGCACCTCGCGGAGCGCCTGGCGATTCCCGGGTTCCTCAGCGCCGCGCGCTACGAGGCGGTGAAGGGCGGACCGAAGCATCTCGCGTACTACGAGCTCGAAAGCGTCGCGGTGCTGCAGAGCGAAGCCTACAAGAAGGTCTCGGCCAATCCCACGCCGTGGACGCGCAAGATCGGCCCGCAGGCCGTCGCGACCACGTTCATCCGCAACGTGTACACCATGATCCATCCGAACGCGGTGACGCCGCAGATCGCCGGGAGCGGCATGGCGCCGGCGCTCCAGATGGGCCGCATGGACGTCCCGGCGTCGGTCGATGCGGAGTTCAACAACTGGTACAACACCGTGTACGTGCCGAACTACGAGAAGGTGCCCGGCGTGATTCGCGGCCGCCGCTATCGTGCCGTCGAAGGCTCGCCGACGTATCTCACGCTCTACGAGTTCGAGCATCCGAAAGTGTCGGAGAGCAAGGAGTGGCTGGCCCAGCGGGATGCGACGCCGGCGAACGCGAAGATGCGGGACAACATGACGCACGCGCCGGGCTCGCCGGGCGTCTACGTCAAGACGTTTTCGCGCTGACGCAGGTGACAGGCGTGGCGAAGAACGTGGTCCGTGTCGGAAACGTCGAGATCCTCGCGCTGTCGGACGGTATCTTGGAGTTCGATCTCTGCAACTTCTTCCCGACGATCCCCGAACCGGAGTGGGGGCCGTACGAGAAGCATCTCCACGACCACAAGGTCCGGTTCAATCTCGGCTCGTATCTGATCCGATCGAGCGGCCGGACGATCCTGATCGACACGGGGCTCGGGCCGCGGCCGCGACTTCCAGGCAAACGGCGTCAGGCCGGAAGAGATCGACATGGTCGTGATGACGCATCTGCATCGCGATCACGTCGGCTGGAACCTGTCCGCCCAGGGGACGAAGTTCGTGCCGACGTTTCCGAACGCGCGCTACTGGATGAGCGAGACGGACTGGAAGGCGTGCCACGACGCCGACGTCCAGCCCGCGCGTTTTCCGAATGCGCCGTCCTGCGTGTGGCCGCTCGAGCAGCTGGGGCTGATCGAGTTCATGCGCGGCGAGCACGCG
Source organism: Candidatus Rokuibacteriota bacterium (assembly GCA_003220195.1). Lineage (GTDB taxonomy): Bacteria > Methylomirabilota > Methylomirabilia > Rokubacteriales > CSP1-6 > AR8. Next base: position 7,784 of record QHRT01000283.1, read on the forward strand.
ATCACGCGCGAGCTGACCGCGGTGCCGACGCCCGGCCACACGCCCGGGCACGTGAGCATCCTGATCACGTCGGGCAACGAGCGCGCCCTCGTGCTCGGCGACGCCGCGCACAGTCCCGTGCAGATCGAGAACCCGGACTGGGTCTCGCGCGCGGACATGGACCCTGACCTGACCCGCCAGACGCGCCGCGCGCTGATCGAGCGTCTCGATCGCGAGCAGATCCTCGTCGCGGCCGGACATTTCGAGGCGCCCGGGTTCGGGCGGATCGTGCGTCTCGAAGGCCGCCGGTACTGGCGCGGATTGTAGCGGCGACTTACTTCAGCGCCGGCGCCACCTTCTCCATGAACAGCCGCATCGAGTCGACGATGCGCGGGCTCGGGATCTGCTGCCCGCAGTTCATCTGGGCGAGCAGCGTCGAGATCCCGAGCACTTCACGCAGCTCGCGCAGCCGGTCGACCACCATCTCCGGCGTGCCGTACGCGAGCTTGTCGCGCTGCGCGTCCTCGTAGCTCAAGGTGTGCTGAGGCGCGCGCCTCGATGGCGCGCGTGCCGGCGCGTGACGCGGACTCGATCAGCCGCTCGGCCAGGAAGCGATAGAAGCGAATCGTGAGCGCCTCGTCCACCGTGTTCGCCACGAAACCGGCATGCGCAGCGCGACGTCTCCGTCGCCGGGATGTCCGGCTTCCTTCCACGCCCTCCGATACTCCCGGAGCGGTTCAACGAGCTCCGTCAGCGATCCGAGCCGCTCATCCCCGGCTCGTAGAAGTGGATAGCCTCGTCGCGCCAGGCATCGCCTGGACATCGGCGAGGCTCCCGCATCGCCCGGTCCTTGGGGGGTAGGCGACACGATGATCCGCCACTGCACGGGCCGGGCCAGCGAGCAGCTGCGGCCTGATGAGTCATCGGTCGCAGACGGGCTCGTTCGCGAATTTCGCAAAGCGATCCCGGGTGTCGTCAACGTCCGAGTTCAGCCGCCTTCTGATGAGCCTCACGGGGGCCGGCCTCAGGGCAGTGAAACCGCGTGCGGCGCCCTGCGATGGGTGCCGCACGCTGCGAGCTGCCACAGCCGAACCCCTACCGTGTGACCTCCACGTTCGGCTGGTGCTTATGGGACCTTCGCCGTCGTGCTGTCGCCCGTTCCCGAGATCGTGAAGGTGTCGCCCGCCCCGGTGGCGTACGAGTAGATCGCGTTGGATGGCGTCCACCCTGAGGGCGTCGTGGGAATCGCCGCCATGAATGGCCCGGACGTCACACCCTGAGCGTTCGTGCCGGAGGCCGTCATTTCGCCGAGCGCCGCGGGGATGCTGCCGTAGTGCCCGGCGTACATCGAGATTGCCGACGCCAGCGAGCGGACGTCCGCTTGCGCCTTTGCGATGCGGGCTCTGGTCTGGATGTTCTGGAACAGAGGGATTGCGATCGCCGCCAGAATGCCGATGATCGCGACAACGATGAGCAACTCGATCAACGTGAAGCCGTGTTCGTTGCGCCGCCTGCCGGACGTCTTCGGAAGCATGTCTCCTCCTGCGCAGCGTCGGAAAGCTCCATTGCTGGAGTTCCGTCGTGGTACGCCCGGCGGGGATCGCCGGCCAGTGCCCTGATGTCGACTACCGGCTTGTGGAGCGGACGGTGCAGGCAGAGTGCCAGACACGACGGACAGCGTTTCACCAACCGGGACGCTTCTTTGTGCGTTATCGATCCCAGGACTCACCCGAGCGGCGGGGCAGAACGACAGGCGAAATGACAAAGGTCGCCATTCAGGGCAGCCTGTTCCGGCGGCGATGAATGGCGGATGAGGCGCAATGCGCCGAAACGCGCCGAGCGTCGTGAGACAGCGGTGACCATGCAAAGGCATCTGTTGGACGCGCCGCGTCCTACGATCCGAAGCGTAGAAGAGAGCCAAGGCGGGTGCACGCATTGCCGCACCATTGCCGAAAGAGCCCGCCGGATGCACGGCACGCGAAGCATCGGCCCAGTGCTGGCCTCTGCGGATACGCTTGAGCACCCGGGCGGTCCCCGGAACCTACACCCTCGGCTCCAGGTGTAGCTGCTCGCGAATCGGGCCGCGAGCAGCCTCCGGCTCAAGCGAGCCATGGGCAAGAAGCACCTCCGCGACGTCGATGGTCATTTGTGTGTCGTCGGTCCACCGGAGCTCGCCTGCGGGACTACGTCCTATGAGCCGCCAGAGGAGTCGCTCGAGTGGACCACCTTCGTGCGGCGCTCCGAGCGCGTCCCCGATGGCAAGACCGAGGATGCAGCCTAGGAATTGATCGGTCGTGGGCATGAGGTGATGAGCCTCAAAACGGCAACAGCAGCTGGAGCGGCGTCGTGCCGTCGGTCAGCCGGCCCGCGCGCAAGCCGATCAGCCGTACCGCGCGCTCTCGATCCCAGTGCCGCCGCATCAACGAGGCCGCGCTCACCGCCAGCCGCTGCTCCTCGTCCGTCGGCGCTCCGAGCCGCATCTGGCGCGTGAACGTTTCCCAGTTGGCGTAGCGCAGCTTGATCGCGACCTCACCGGCCAGCAGGCCTTCGTCCCGCAACCGGGCGGCGACTTCCTCGGCCTGCGCGCGCAGCTGCCGCCACAACTCGCGACGATCCGTCGTGTCGACTGCGAACGTGTGCTCCGCGGAGATGCTCTTCGCGACGCGCTCGGCGGCCAGGGTGCTGTCGTCGATGCCGTGGCTCGCCTCGTGCAGGTAGCGGCCGTGTGCGCGACCGAACAGCGTCACCAGCTCGTCGGGCGGCCGCGCCGCGAGCGCGCCGATCGTCGTGAGGCCGGCGGCGACGAGTCGCGATTCCGCCTTCGGCCCGACGCCGATCAACGCGCGGATCGGCAGCGGCGCCAGGAACGCCTCCATCGGGGCGTTGCTTCGCCGCTTCGCTCGCCATCTTTGCGACGAGCGGGGAGGTGGCGACGCCCAGCGACACCGAGACCCGCGCTTCGGCAAGCACACGGGCGCGCAGCGCAAGCGCCGGCTCGAGGGCGAAGCCGTGCGGCCACACGCAGGCCGCTTCGTCGATCGAGCTCTGCTGCACCAGCGGGCTCTCGGACCGCAGCACGGCCATGACCCGCTCGGAGTACCGCGCGTAGAGGTCGTGGCGCGGCGGCAGGAACACGGCGTCGGGCGCCAGGCGAAGAGCGATCGCGGCGGAGAGCCCGCTGTGGATGCCGAGCCGGCGAGCGGCGTCGTTCGCGGTCGTCACGATCCCGCGCGGCGCGACGCGCGGGTCACGCCCGATGATGACCGGGCGCGGATCCTCGGCGAGCCCCGGCCGCTCGGCGGCTTCGACCGCGAAGTAAAACCGATCGCAGTCGAGGAAGAGCACGCACGGAGCCATGGCCGGTCAGAGCGTGTCAACCACTCACTTGTTCCACCACTTCCAGGTGTCTTCCTGCGAAACGCTCGGGATGCGGTCGACGATCGCGTTTACGAGCCGGTTGCCGTGACGCTCCACCTTCATGACGTAGACGTCGGTGATGACTTGCTGGTAGCGATCGAACTTGATCGGGCCGCGCGGCGGCTGGACCTTCGGCGCCGCGTTCCGGATCGCGTCGCGCAGCGCCGCGCGATCGCCGACCTCGCCCTTCAGCGACTCGACCGCGGCGCCGATCAGCTGCGCCGAGACGTAGCCGAGCTCGACGTAGCGCGTCGGCCAGGAGTTGTGCTTCGCCTCGTACTCGCGCACGAACGCCTTGCTCTCCGGCGTGTCGAGCGCGGCGCTGTAATGGCCGACGCTGATGACGCCGAGCGCGGCGTCGCCGAGCGTCGGCAGCAGCACGTCGTCCACCAGCGTGTTGTACGCGAGCAGCGGCAGCTTGCCGCTGAGACCGTATTCCTTGTACGCCTTCACGAAGCGGATCGAGTCGGCGCCGGCGAACCACGCGTAGACCGCATCCGCTGCGACGCCGCTGATCTGCGCCATGTACGGCGCGAAGTCCGCGGTGTTGAGCGGCGCGTAGATCTCCTTCACGATCTCGCCGCCGCCCGCCTTGAACGCCGCCGTGAACGCCTCGACCGAATGGCGCCCGGCCACGAAGTCCGACGCCATGATCACCATCTTCCGGTACGGCGTCTTCTTGAGGACCCACGTGCCCATCGGATAGTTGCCCTGGTCACTGGTCTCGACGACGCGGAAGATCCACGGGCTCGCCTTCGCGGGCGCGGTCATGTCGCGCGTGAACGCGACGGGAATGATCAGCGGGATGCCTTGCCCGTTCACGTAGTCTCTGATGGCGAGCGCGACGCCGCTGTGAACGGGCCCGACCAGCATGTCCACCTTGTCGCGCTCGACCAGCTTGCGCGTCTTGGTCAGCCCGACGTCGGGCTTGGCCTCGTCGTCTTCCTTGAGGAGCTCGATCTTGCCGAAGTAGAGCTCGATGCCCTTGCTCGTTTCCTGACCGTTGACGGCGATCACGCCGGTGAAGGGGAGGACGACGCCGATCTTGATGGGTGGCCGCTGCGCTTCGCTTCCTCCACCCACGGCGAGCACGAGCAGCGCAGCGGCGGCGGCGAGGACGGTGAGACATCGCATGGCGTTACTCGTACACCACCACGCTGCGCTTCACCTCGCCCTTCAGCATGAGATCGAACGCCAGGTTCAGATCGGTGAGAGGCACGCGACGGGTGATGAGCTCGTCCAGCTTGTACTTCCCGCTCATGTAGAGGTCGATCAGCATCGGAACGTCGGTGCGCTGGTGGCCTCCGCCGAACGAGCTGCCCGTCAGCACCCGTTGCTGCAGGATCATCCCGGGGTCGATCGAGAGCCGCGTACCCGCCGGCGACACGCCGACCACCACGCAGGTTCCGCCCCGGTGCGTCGACGCGAGCGCCTGCTCGATCGTCTGCTGGGTGCCGACCACTTCGAAGGCGAAGTCGACACCACCGGTGCCGCTCAAGGCCTGCACGCGCGCGACCGGATCCTCCGTCGCGGCGTTTACGACGTGCGTCGCGCCGAACTCCTCCGCCCACGCGAGCTTCTGCGGCACCACGTCGACCGCGATGATCTTGCCGGCGCCGACCAGGCGCGCCGCCTGGATCGTGTTGAGTCCCACGCCGCCGCATCCGAACACGGCGACGCTGGCTCCCGGTGGGACCTTCGCGCGATTGAACACCGGCCCCGCGCCCGCGAGCACGCCGCAGCTGACCAGGCACACGACGTCGAGCGGCGCGTCCTTGCGGATCGGGATCACGCTCACTTCCGGCAGCACCGATCTCGTCGCATAGCCGGCCACTTGCAGGAAGTGATGCAGGCTGGTCCCGCTCTTCCGGAAGCGCGTGGTGCCGTCGAGCATGAACCAGCGCGGCTTGTCGCGCAGCGCGCACATCGTCGGCTGCCCCGCCGCGATGCAGTACCAGCACTTGCCGCACGACGGGATGTAGCTCGAGCAGACGTGATCGCCCGGCTTGACGCTCTCGACGCCGGCGCCGACGCGCTCGACCACGCCCGCCGCCTCGTGCCCGAGCACCACCGGCAACGGGTGCGGAGAGTCACCGTTGATGACGTGGTAATCGCTGTGGCAGACGCCGTTCGCCACCCACCGCGCGAGCACCTCGTGCGGGCCGGGCTCGAGCAGCTCGACGTCCTCGATCACGAGCGGCTTCTTGACTTCGTACATGACAGCGGCCGTCGCATTCATCTCGGTCTCCTTCCTCCCACGTCATCATGACGCTCGGCGAGCAGCCTCCGCTCGACACGGACGACGCTCACGCGAGGTCTGGATATCCGGCGTCTTCCGCGGCGCGCTGGAGCTCCAGAAACACGTCGAAGTCCTCGGGCGCGACGCGCACGAAGCGTTCGATCAGGAGCTCGTCGAGCGTCGCATTCATCTCGGGCGCCGTGTGCACGGCGCAGAGCACCTCGCTGGTGCGCTCGCGCGCCGCGGGACTCGTCCTCGCCGACGCAACGACTGGCGGGCTCGGCGCGGCGGCGGTCGTCGCGACGACGCGCACACGGGCCACACGCCCGGCGTCGTGACGCCGGAGCAGGTCGAGCGCGTACCCGTCGATCGGGGCCACGTCAGCCTTGCCTTCGATCACCGAATCGATCGCGAGGAGCTGACGGCCGAGCGGGCCGAGCACACGGGTAGAGAGCGTCGGCCGATCCAGCCGCCGATAGCGCAGCAGATGAAACCGGGCGGCGTTCTAGCCGGAGTGCGAGTGCTCCTGCGAGTAGGCGATCGTCCCGCCGAACGTGTCCTCGAGCGTGCGATGCGGACCGTCCTCGCGCGCCACGAAGTCGGTCACGTACACCGGCCGACCGGCGTAGCGGGGCGGCGACGGCACCGGAGCGGCCAGCAGATGTGGCCGGTCCCGGCGCATGGCCCACGGGTAGCCGCACATGAGGACACAGCCGAGATCGTCACGCAGCCAGACGGCCTCGAGCGGCACCGACGCGGTCGGCTCCGACTCGAGCTCGAGCGGCACGCCGGCGCGCGCGGCAACCCACGTGAGCAGGCGCGTCCACGCGATGGTGAGCGACGGCACCCACTCGTACATCCGCGCCGAGGCGATCATCGCCTCATCCGCGTCGTGATGCGCTCGACGGCCTCCTCGGTCGCTGCGCGAGAGCCGAACGCCGTGAGCCGGTAGTAGCCTTCGCCGCTCGGGCCGAAGCCGGAACCCGGCGTTCCGACCACGTGGGCCTCGCCGGCGTGCGGATCCAGATGTACGGCGCGTTCCGCCCGCCGTAGACGGTGAACCCGGCGGCCGCGAGCCCGTCGCGAATGGTGCGCGCGTTCGTCATGTAGAAATCGATCAGCTCGCGGACCTGCTTCTGGCCGTCCGGCGAGTACGTCGCCGCGGCGGCCCGCTGGATGACGTAGGGCGCGCCGTTCGACTTCATGTTCACGCGCCGGGTCCACAGCTCGTTCACGGTCTTCGTGGCCCCGCCGATGCGCCCGGTGATCTCCTTCGGCACGACCGTGTAGGCCAGCCGGAGACTCGTGAACCCGGCGCTCTTGGAAAAGCTGCGGCACTCGATCGCCACCTCGCGCGCGCCGTCGATCTCGTAGATCGAGTGGGGGATGTGCGCATCCGCGATGTACGCCTCGTACGCCGCGTCGTAGAGAATGACCGCCTCGTAGTCTCGCGCGTAGGCGACCCACCGCGCGAGCGCCTCGCGCGTCGCCACGGCGCCGGTCGGATTGTTCGGATAGCAGAGATAGATCACGTCGACGTGCCGGTCGGGTAGCGCGACCTGAAAGTCGTTCTCGGCCACGCACGGCAGGTACACGAAGCCCTCGTAGCGCCCCTCGGCGTCGGCCAGCCCCGAGCGGCCGGCGACGACGTTGCTGTCGGCGTACACGGGATAGACCGGATCCATCAGCGCGACCACGCAGTCGGTCGCGAAGATCTCTTGCAGGTTCGCGCTGTCGCTCTTGCCGCCGTCGCTGACGAAGATCTCGTCCAGCGCGACCTTCACGCCGCGCGTCGCGAAATCATGCGTGGCGATCTCCGCGCGCAGGAACTCGTAACCGACGTAGGGCCCGTAGCCGCGGAACGTCTCCACGCGAGTCAGCTCGTCGGTCGCCTCGTGGAGCGCGCGGACGACCGCGGGCGGCAGCGGCCGCGTGACGTCGCCGATGCCGAGATCGATCAGCCGGGCGTCGGGATGCTGCTCCCGGAACGCGGCCTGGCGCTTCTTAATCTCGGCGAAGAGGTAGCTCGCCCGGAGGTTGAGATAGCTCGCGTTGAGTCGTGGCACGGCACTCTCCGTCGGTGGTGGGCGGATTCTAGCACCACGGTTGACTATGCTTTTGGAAGCATCGTATGCTCCGCACCGTTTCTCCGACCCGCGAATCGGGACCGGCCCATTCAACATGGAGGATTCGAGTGCGACGATTCGACCTCACCTTGCCGCGCACGGTCGACGATTGCGTCAAGATCCTTTCCGACCGCGGCGACGACGCCAAGCTCGTCGCCGGAGGGACGGACCTGCTCCCGCAGCTCAAGAATGGCCTGCTGAAGCCTCGGTACGTCGTCGATCTCTCCGGAGTGGAAACGCTGCGCGCGATTCGTGTCGCGAACGGTAGCGGCCTGCGGCTCGGCGCGGCCGTCACGGCGCGAGCGATCGAGACCGAGCCGCACATCCTCTCGGCGTACCCGGCGCTCGCGGAGAGCGGCGCGCTGGTCGGATCGCTCCAGATCCGTAACCTGGCGACGGTCGGCGGTAACCTGTGCAACGCCGCGCCGTCGGCCGACATGGCGCCGCCGCTCCTGGCGCTCGACGCGGAAGCCGTGATCGTCGGCCCTCGCGGCGAGCGACGCGTGCCGCTCACCACGTTCTTCCTGGGCGTGCGCAAGACGGTGCTGGCCGCCGATGAGCTGCTGGTCGAACTCGTCGTGCCCGCGCCCGGGCCAAGAAGTGGCGGGCAGTATCTCCGCCACACGCCGCGGCGAGAGCTCGACATCGCGGTCGTCGGGGTCGCGTCGCAGCTGACCCTCACCGACGGCGTGTGCCGGAAGGCGGCGATCGCGCTCGCCTCCGTTGCGCCGACGCCCGTCAGAGCCGTGGCCGCGGAACGGGCGCTGACCGGACAGGCCGTGACGCCGGAGCTGATCGAGCGCGCGGCCGAGCTCGCCGTGGACGCCGCGCGGCCGATCAGCGATCAACGTGGATCGGCGGATTTCCGTCGTCATCTCGTCAAGGTGCTGACCCGTCGCACCCTGACGACGGCGCTCGAGCGGGCGCGCGCCGCTCGGCAGGAGGCGTGACGTGGCGAAACAGGTATTGAGCTGCACGATCAACGACGAGCCGGTCGAGGTCCTCATCCAGCCCTATTCCACGTTGCTGGACGCCCTGCGCGAAGACCTCGGATTGACGGGACCGAAAGAAGGCTGCGGCACCGGTGACTGCGGGGCGTGCACCGTCCACCTCGACGGTCAGCCCGTGGCGAGCTGTCTCGTGCTGGCGATGCAGGCGCGCAACCGGAACGTCCGCACGATCGAAGGGCTGGCGAAGGGCGCGCTGCATCCTCTGCAAGACGCGTTCGTCCGGCACGGCGCGCCGCAGTGCGGATTCTGCATTCCCGGTGTGCTGATGGCGGCGGCCGCGCTGCTCGAAGCGAACCCGCGACCGACCGAAGAGGAAATTCGCTACGGCATCGCCGGCAACCTCTGCCGGTGCACCGGATACACGAAGATCGTCGCGGCCATTGCCGAGGCCGCAACGTTGACGTCGGAAGGAGCGCGCGCATGAGCACGATCATGAAGACCACGCGGGACGTTCGCGGAGTCGGCCTCGCCATCCCCCGTGCGGACGGCGCCGAGAAGGTCACCGGGCGCGTCGAGTACGTCGCGGACATCAAGCGCAAGGGACTCCTGCACGCGAAGCTCTTGCGGAGCCCCCACGCTCACGCCCGCATCGTGCGGATCGACACCGCGAAAGCGCGCGCGCTCCCGGGCGTCCGCGCGGTGCTCACCGCCACCGACATTCCCGAGCTGAAGCGCAAGGCGCCGACACGCGCACACGCCGTGCTGGCGATCGACCGCGTCGTCTTTGCCGGACAGCCCGTCGCGGCGGTGGCCGCCGACGAGCTCGCGATCGCCGAGGAGGCGCTCGATCTCATCGACGTGGAGTACCAGGTGCTTCCGGCGGCGGTGGATCCGCTGCAGTCGATGCAGCCCGGCGCGCCGCCGGTCGCCGACGCCGGCACGGAGGCGGACACGAGCGAAGCGCTCGCGCACTCGGCCGTCGCCATGGCGAAGGGCGAGACGCGGCGCGCGGACGCGCCGGAGCCGACGAAAGCCGTGAACGTTTCACAGACCGCCAGCGTGAAGCGCGGTGACGTGGCGAAGGGCTTCGCCGAATCCGATGTGGTGATCGAGCACACGTATCGCGTGCCGATGGTGCACCAGGGCTACCTGGAGCCGCACGCCGTGCTCGCGGAATGGGACCGCACGGGCCACCTGACCTTGTGGGCCAGCACCGCAGCGAAGTGGCCGACGTGCTCGGCGTCGACGAGAACCGCATCACGGTGATTCCGGTCGAGTGCGGCGGCGGCTTCGGTGGCAAGATCCGCGCGCTGTGCGAGCCGATCACCGCGGTGCTCGCACGCGCCACCGGCCGTCCCGTGCGCTACGTGATGACCCGCCGCGAGGAGCTGGAGGCCGGGATGCCCGCGCCTCAAGTCATCATCCGGCTCAAGACGGGCGTGAAGCGTGACGGCACACTCATGGCGCTGGAAGCGGAGACGGTTCTCGAATCCGGCGCGTTTTCCGGCGCCGTGCTCGCCGTGAGCGCAGTGTTCCTCGGCAGCCTCTACCGGTGGCCGGCGTTCGACATCAAGGGCTCCGAAGTGCTCACCCACAAGCCGAGCGTCGCCGCATATCGTGCGCCGGTCGCGCCGCAGACGATCTTCGCGATCGATTCGCAGATGGAAGCGCTCGCGCGCGCGCTTGGCCTCGATCCCGTCGAGTTCCGCGCGCGTCATCTGTCGCATCCCGGGGAGCCGATGGTGAACAACCAGCCGTGGGCCAGCCACGGCGGGCACGAGGTGCTGGCGAGTGCCGCCGGGCATCGGTTCTGGAAGGAGCGCGCGGCCTGGAAGGCGAGCGCTCCGGCGGGACGGGTGCGTGGCACCGGTCTCTCGCTCGGCGGCTGGCTCGGCGGGCTTCAGCCGACCGGCGCGACCGTGAAGCTGAATCCCGACGGCACCGTCAGCGTGCTCACGGGGCAAGTCGACATCGCCGGCACGAACATCGCGCTCGCGCAGATCGCGGCGTCCGCGTACGGCGTCGACTTCGAGAAGGTGAGGATCACGACGGGCGACACCGACGTCGCGCCGGTCACCGGGCTCAGCGCGGGAAGCAAGACCGTCTACACCGTCGGCGTCGCCGTCATGCAGGCGGCGCAAGACGCGCGACGTCAGACGCTCGAGGTCGCGGCCGGCGAGCTCGAAGCGGCGGTGGAGGACCTCGACATCGTGGACGGGCGCGTGGTCGTGCGCGGCATGCCGGACCGCGGTGTGACGCTCACGCAGATCGGACGGAAGGGCAACCTCTACATGTCGAAGGTGCAGCCGATCCTCGGCAGCGCTCGGACGGCGTTCACGCAGCAGGCGCCGGCGTTCGCGTCGGAGATCGCGCGGATCGAGCTCGATCCGGACACCGGCGAGGTGACGCTGCACGGGTTCGTGGTCGTGCAGGACGCGGGACGTGCGATCAACCCGCTCGGCGTGGAGGGCCAGATGCAGGGCGGCGCCGTGCAGAGCCTCGGGATCGCGCTCACCGAGCAGCTGGCGTATGACGATCAAGGACGGCTCACGAATCCGAGTCTCCTCGATTACCGAAAGCTCACCGCGGCCGATCTT
>QHRT01000284.1:0-4596 GCA_003220195.1 Candidatus Rokuibacteriota bacterium
CGCGAGCGCATTCCGATTCCGCTCTATCTGAACCCGATCTTCACCATGTCGGAGGGGCTGTTCGGCAGGCAGCAGAACCTGATCCGATGGGGAATCTCACTCGCCGCGTTCCTGGCGCTCGGCCTGGCCAGCGCCGTCGCGGCCATTGCGGTCCTGCGCCGGGGCGGCGAGCAGATCTGAATACCGAGCTGACGATCACCGCGCCACGTATCCGCCGTCCACCATCAGGTGCGTCGCCGTGATGAACGACGCCTCGTCCGACGCCAGGAACAGGATCGCGCAGGCGACTTCGCGCGGCTGTCCGACGCGGTTCAGGATGTGCTTCGGTCCTTCCAGCTTCATGAACGCTTCCATCGACATGCCGACGGTGGCGCGGTGGCGCTCGGTCGCCTGCGTGACGATCGTGCCCGGACACACCGCGTTGACGCGGATGTTGAACGGCGCGAAGTCGAGGGCCAGGTTGCGCGTCATCTGCAAGACCGCGGCCTTGGTGGCGCTGTAGGTGACGAACTCGGGCTGCGCGACGAAGCTCGAAATCGACGCCAGGTTGACGATCGCGCCCTTGCCCTTGCCGCCGTCGTTCTCCTTCATCGCCTCGAAGGCATACCGGGTCACGAGCGAAGTCCCGATCACGTTGACGCCGAGGCTCTGCTGCCACTCGGCGACCGAGGCGTCGATGCCCTTCAAGACGAAGGTCGCGGCGTTGTTGACGAGCACGTCCACCGCGCCGAACCGGTGCATCACTTCGGCCACCAGCCGCCGCGCATCGTCTTCAAGGGAGATGTCCGTGCGGACGAAGACGGCCTGGCCGCCATCATGCCCGATGGCGTTTGCGAGCGCATGCCCTTGCGGCTCGTCGACATCCGCGACGACGACCCTCGCGCCTTCCTCGGCGAACAGCTCGCACGTGGCGCGGCCGATGCCGGCGGCGCCGCCCGTCACGATCGCGACCTTGCCCTTCAATCGCTCGCCCACGATCGTCAATCCAGGTGAAAGACTTCCTTCAAGTCGACCGCCACGGGGCTCGCGTCCTCGTGGGTCTGCATCAGGTCTTTCATCGACGCCCACCAGCGCCGGCAGACCTCGGTCCGTGCGATCGCTCGCCATCGCTCCTCGGATTCGATCTCGGCGTACGCGAACAGGCAGTCCGACTCGCGGTCGAGATAGATCGAATAGGTGTGCACGCCGTGCGCATTCAGCAACGCGTGCAGCTCCGGCCAGATCGGGTTGTGTCGCCGCTCGTACTCGGCCTGATGGCCGGGGTGGAGCCGCATCAGGAACGCTTTGCGAATCATCGCCGACCGCCCGGCGTCACGCGACCTTGCCTTGCGGGTGGCGCTGCCACACCTCGGGCTCGTACAGGGGGACGAAGATCTGGGTCTCGCGCCGGATGCGCTGCCGAGCGCGGTGGAATTCTTCGAGGCTCTCCTGAATGCCGAGGGGTTCGCCCTCTTCGATGTTCCGGTACGTGAACACGCAGTCCGACACGCCGACCCTGCCTCGGGCCGTGTCGATCACGTAGCACATCGAGGAGCGATGATGGACGCCCGTCCAGAAGCACGAGAGCCCGGGCGCGATCTCGTCCTCGTCCTCCAGCAGACGCACCTTCTCCCAGCCGTCGAACATCAAGTACTGCAGCGTGTCCGGCGGAATGCGATGCCAGCGCGGAACGTGCATGGGGAACTTCTCGGCGTGAAAGTCCTCGATCCAGCCGCGTCTCGAGAGACAGACCTGCGCGCCGGTAAAGAGCTGGATGTTCGCCGTCGCGTACGACTGCAGCGGCGTGACGAGCACGTGCGTGACGTCTCGCGGCGTGATGCCGAGGGCGGCCAGCGCAGTCAGCGGACGCTCGCTGTCCTCGCGTCTGAGACAGCCGCGCTCGCCGAACGCGCCGATCCAGCGCGCGTTCAAGTCCGTCAGGTCTTCGGGCGGTCCCGTATTGACGAGCGCCGTGATGCCGTGGCCGCGAATCACGACCATCCAGAAATGGAGCGTGACCCAGTCGGTCCAGTGGCTCATCCAGTAGACTTCCGGGCCGGCCACGTCGCACTCGCCCATCTTGAGCACTTGCACGCTGTAGCTCATGGCTCGAGCCTCCGCTCCATCGCCGTCAGGCGGGCCAGACCTTGCCGCCGCGCCTCGCGCTCGGCGGCCGCCATGAGCGCGGGCGTCGCGGCAGTTTCCTTCAATCCTCCTGGCGGCGGATTGGTCGGCCCAGACTGGGTCGCGAAGGCGAGACGGTCCAGATCGGCGACCGCCGCGGCGTCGACAATCGTCGCGTCGCGAACGGTCCACGATTCCGCGCGACACGCCGGACGGGTCGTCACGCGACGCCGCGCTCGATGCGCCGTCCGGCTTGATAGACGTCGAGCACGTCCCAGAGCGCCGTGATCTCGCGCACGGGATCGCCGCGCACGACCAGCACGTCGGCGATACGTCCTTCCGCGAGCCGTCCGGCGAGCGGCGCCGCGCCGATGGAGTCGGCGGCCGCCGCCGTGCCGGCGACGATCGCGTCGGAATACGAGAGCCCGGCCTCGGCGAGCATGTGGATCTCGTGGACGAACTCGCCCGGCGCGTACCAGCCCCACGGGGAATCGGACCCGGCGATCATCCGCACTCCGGCTGCGCTCATGCGGCGCACGGCGTCCATTCTGACGTCGAGCGCGCGCCGCGCGATGTCGAGCTGAGCGCTGAGCTCGGGCGTCAACGTGCCCTCGCGTTCGCGCCTCTCGCGCTGCCGCTCGATCCCGGCCTTCTGCACGTAGAGCGTCGGGTTCACCCACGCCTTCGCGCTCGCGAGCCTTTCCACCAGGTCAGGACGGTAGCGATAGCTTCCGTCGGGCTCGTTGAACACGCAGTGAATGATCATGTCGACGTCGGCGTCGAGACAGTTCTGGACGGACTGCGCCGAGGTGCAGTGCGCCGCGGTGAGCTTGCCGTGCCGGTGCGCCTCATCGGTCATCGCCGCGAGCTCGGCGACGGTATACGAGGCGCGATTCGGGTCCGACGTTCGCGTCGAGCCGCCGCTCGCCACGATCTTGATGTAGTCCGCGCCTTCTTTCAGGAGCTTGCGCACTTCCGCACGCACCGTAGCCTCGCCGTCGGCCTCGGAGCCGAAGTAGCCCATGTGCCCGCCGGTGATCGTGATCGGTCGTCCGCAGATCACCATTCGCGGCCCCGGCGCAAGCCGGCGACGAATGCCTTCTCGCAGCGAGAACGCCACCTTGCCCTTGGCGCCGTTCTCACGAAGCGTCGTGACGCCCGAGTGAAGGAGCGTGCGCGCGTTCTTCGCCGCCTGGAGCAGCAGGAGGTCGTCGTCTTCTCTCGCGACGTCGTCGCCGAGCGTGCCGTCACCCGGCGCGACCAGATGCGTGTGCGCGTCGACGAGGCCCGGCAGGATCGTGGCGGCGCCGTAGTCGCATCGCTCGACGTCGGCGTCGGGTAGGTGGAGCTCGGACGCGCGGCCGAGGCCGACGATGCGATCTCCATCGATCAGGAGCGCGGCGTGCTCCACGGGAGCGCCACCACGTCCGTCGAGCAGGCGGGCCGCGGTGAGCACGGTGAAGCGTGCGGATCGCTCGTTCATGCGGTGCCGGGAGGGTAGCGTCTCGGTCGGATCCGGTCAACCGACGTGATGACGCCGTGTCGGCGACGTCGCGACACCGGGACCGACGGCCCGAGCCGCGGCCGTCGGTCCCGGATGAAGTCGGGTCAGGGGCGAAGCTTCAAGACGTAGTTCGCGGGAAAGTCCGAACCTGCGACGACCGGGCTCCCCGTCGCGTGATCCGCGGCGATCGAGTGCGCCGTGCCCGACGTGCTGCCGATGATGCGACCTGCGCGAAGCGTCCCGTTCCCGTTGAACTTGGCGACGAACACCCCGTCCACTCCGCCGAACAGGGGCGAGCCCCAGTTCTCTCCCGTGGTCAGGATGTTGCCCGCGGCGTCGACGGCAAGCGCCTCCACGTACAGCCCGTCGGTCCCGATCGACTTGACGAAGGAGATCGCGCCCGTGGGCGAGAACTTCGCGAGAAGCATCGTCGTCTCACCAGGACTCGGAAGGGTAACGCTCTTGTTCCCCAGGACGAACTTGCCCATGCCGCTCAACGTCCCCGCGGTGACGATGTTGTTCTTCCCGTCGCACGCCACCTTCATCGTGTACACGCCGGCGTAGGTGCCATCGGCGGCGACAGGCGGGTTGAAGATCTTCGAAAACACGTGCTGGCCCGCCGAGGTCAGCTTCGCGAGCACCATCGAGTCGAGGTACGGGGCCGTGAGCGGGCCGCCGCCGAAATCGATGGCGCCGAACTGGTACGCCGCGGCCACGACGATGTTGCCGGCCGTGTCGGTCGCGAGGCTCAAGTCCTCGATGCCGCCGGTCGAGCTCACGACCTTCGAGAAGAGCTGAGCTCCGCCCGCGTCGTACTTCGCGATGATCAGGTCCTCGTCCCACTCGTTTTCCGCGACGATGACGTTGCCACTCGGGTCCACGGCGATGGACAGCACCGGCGCCGACGGCGTGACGGTGAAGTTCGTCACGAGCCCGTTCGGTGACACGCTCGTGACCGCCGACGCGCTCGCGACGACGACGTTCCCGGA
>QHRT01000284.1:4655-6508 GCA_003220195.1 Candidatus Rokuibacteriota bacterium
GATGCCGGCGGGGCTCGCGGTCTCCGCGGTCAGGACGTTCCCGTGCGAGTCGACCGTCGCGAACGGCGACCCGGCCGGCTGCTTCGACCAGAGCGTGGCCAGCGAGTTCGCGGTCTCGCCGGTCCCGACGGCGAGGCCCAGAGATGCGCCGAGCAGAGCGAGCAAGGCAAATGCCGTGATCGAGAAACGCCGCAGCGGTGAGGACATCGTGCTGCCTCCGTTCGCCGCTGCCGGGCTTCGACGGAGCGGCTTCGATGTCGAACGTCAGAGATCGACCGGATCGGCGCCGATACGTCGACCGGTCGGATGGTGCGGCCTACGGCGGAATCCAAGAACCGTACCAGCGCCACATGACGTCAAAACAAGGTCTTGCGAGACGGCCTCGTCACGCTGGCAACGCCGCGTGCCCTCGTGACGCGCTGACGGAGGCTCATCTCGACAGAATGACCCACTATAATTGGCGTGGGGGATGGGGATGAAGATCGACCACTACTTCAGGGTGGGTGTGTTCGCGCTGATGCTCGCCGCGCCACTCGAGCTGGCTCGGCCCGTTTCGTCGGTCGCGGCATCGGACACCGCGGCCGTCGATCCCGGGCAGCAGAAGTATGTGAGGGACTATGTCGACGCCGTCAAATCCGGAAACCCGGAACGGCTCAAGGCGTTGATCCATCCCGCATCGCTCGCGTGCATCACCGATCAGACGCGCGACTTCTTCGACGAGATGTTGGCTCGCGCGCTCCAGCACAAGCTGACCGGCAAGTACCGGATCGCGCGGGTCGTGAAGGTGGACCAGGGCCGGACATCAGCCGACGCCCTCCTCCCCGCCGAAATGTTCTCCTATCCCGTCAGACCCACGCATGAGATCCAGGTCGACTTCGAGACAGGGCCCTACGCGTCGCTGACCCTGATTCGCGCGATCGCGCTGTTCCGGGGGAAGTGGCTCGAAGTTTCTCCCTGTCCGACCGCGAAGGGCCTCGAGGCCTTTCGGAAGGCGAAGGTCGCTCGCGACGCGCGCAAGCTGCGAGCGAAAGAGCTGGTGGCGAGCCTCGAGGACCCGCTCTTGTCGGAGATCAGAGATCTGGTGAAGCAGCAGAACACGGTGGAGGCCATGAAACGGTACAGCGCCGCGACGGGTGAAGACCTCTCGATGGCGCGCGAGGTGGTGGACCTCCTCGAGAGCCGCAGTCCGTAGCCGCAGCGTCTGCGATCAGGCGCGGCGGCGGCGAACGGGCCGAGGCGCGCGCGGCGGCTCGCCGTCCGACGCGGTGCCGCCCTCCAGCCCCTTGATCTCCGGCAGCCCCGCCGTCCGGAGCGGCAGGTTGATCCGGTCGCGAATCCACTTGGCATCCCACCACTCCACCGGCGTGATCGAGATGCCGTTCACCAGCGTCTCGTAGTGGATGTGGTCGCCGATCGCGAGACCGGTCGTGCCCGAGCGGCCGAGCTCCTGGCCCTTCGCGATCTTGTCGCCGACCTTCACCTCGATCGACGACAGATGGCCGTAGAGCGTCTGGAGCCCGAGCCCGTGATCGAGCACGACGGCGTTGCCATAGATCGAGAGCGGA
Source organism: Candidatus Rokuibacteriota bacterium (assembly GCA_003220195.1). Lineage (GTDB taxonomy): Bacteria > Methylomirabilota > Methylomirabilia > Rokubacteriales > CSP1-6 > AR8. Next base: position 6,221 of record QHRT01000284.1, read on the forward strand.
CCGGTGAACGCGACGACGCCGCGGTTGGCGGCCGGCACCGGCGACTGCTTCGTCGACGCCAGATCGAAGCCGTAGTGGACCTGCGAGTCGATCTCGCGGCCCTGGTAGTAGTACGTCCGCGTCTCGGCGAAGTTCGCGAAGACCTTCGTGTTGCGCGGCTGGACGAACGGGCCTTCCCAGAGCGGCTCGGGCGCGGTCTTGCTCCCGATCTTGCGCTTCTGGGCCTCGGCCTCCCGGCGCTGATCGCGATTGATGACGAGGAATCCTTCGAGCAACGGCTGGCTCGGC
>QHRT01000284.1:6518-7470 GCA_003220195.1 Candidatus Rokuibacteriota bacterium
CGATGCGGTCGCGCGGGAACTTTCGCGGCTTCAGCTCGAACGCGATGCCGCGGGTCGCCACGTTGCCCGCTTCGTCTTCGGCGCGGATCGCGACCGGCGTGCCGGGCGCGTAGTCCCACGCGAGCGGCACCAGCGCCACGCGGGCGCCCTTCTCCGGCGGGCCCATCGCGAAGCTCGGCACCGCGAGCTTGCCGACGGTGAGCTCGGAGCGCGCGGCGCCCTCCACGCGGAACGCCACCAGACACACACCGCCTGGCGAGACGTACTGCGTCGAGGCGAGGATCTCCACCTTCGGCGGCGTGAGATCGATCGTCACCGGAAAGGTCGCGACCGGGCGCTCGTCGGGCTTGAGCGGGCGCCAGAAATCGTCGCGCGCTCGCACTTCGATCGTCGCGGCGCCTTCGTGGAATCCGAGCTTCGACGTCTCGACCGTGACCGGGAGGTCGACCTGACGATCGAGCGACATGGAGTCCGGCTTCGCGATCGTCGCCGTCTTGCCGCCCTGGACGAGTCGCACCTCCACGCTCGTGAGGTGGCCGCGGCTCGCACGAATCGCGACGGGGAACGTCGTCTGGTGACCGAGGAAGCGCGGCGCGGTGTTCGTCACACGTGGTGGAGCCACGGACTGACGCCACCCGCCATACGAGACTGTTCCGACGACGCCGAGGAGAAGGAGGACGACGAGAACGCCCCAGATCTTCGTGCGGGACTGCCGGCGCACGACGCGCATGATACCATGCATGCCCGTGGTCGCCGTCTGGTTGATTCCCGCCTTCCCGCTCGCGGGCGCGCTGCTCAACATGATCTTCGGACGGCGCATCGGCTCGCGCGCGCACTGGATCGCCGTGCCCGCGGTCGTGCTCTCGTTTCTCGCGGCGTGCTCGGTGTTCGGACGGGTGATGAACGGCTACGCGGGCCCCCCGCCCCTGTTCCCGTGGATCGTCGCCGGCGA
>QHRT01000304.1:0-2308 GCA_003220195.1 Candidatus Rokuibacteriota bacterium
AGGTTTCTCTCCCCTCGTTAAATAGAGAGAAACGGTATAGCTGCCAACACTCAGCTAGCTCTGGCGGCCTAACACCCGCTAGCGTCCGCCGGATCGAGCCCTCAGGGTCCGGGAACGGGCGTCATACTCTGGAGGCTGGCTCTGAACCTTGTCTCAGGGGAAGAGCGAGAACCATGAGGCTGGCCACGCGGTCCTCCTGCCGGACGGACGGCCGCGAGGCGAGAGAGTCGTGAAGTAGACCGGCTATCGGCGTAGACGCCTGTGGCTGAGGATTTCCGGACGTGGGTTCGATTCCCACCGCCTCCACCAATTGATTACGTCAGGGGCCCCGACGGGCGCGCGGACGCGCCCGTAATGGCCCCCGACACCCCGCCGGCCATGCGCCTATCACGCGCTCCGCATCGACCGGCGCGACACCACTTGCGCCGTCTCGAGTGAGCGTCACGATGCCCACCACACGGTTCTCGTCGTCGACGACGGGGAGACGGCCGATCTGCCCTTCCGCCATGACCCGTCTCGCATCGGCCACGTCCCAGTCCGGCATCGCGCACGACAGCTCTTTCGTGGCGACCTGACTGACGCGGGTGGTCGCGGGATCGCTGCCTTGCGCGATCGCGCGCACGACGATGTCGCGATCGGTCAGGATGCCGCGCAGCCGCCCGTTTTCAACGACGGGAAGCACCCCGACGTTCGCTTCTTTCATCCGGCGCGCCGCCTCGACCAGCGTCGCCGAGGCATCGATCGTGAGCACGTCGCCCACCATGACGTCGCGCACCGTGCGGCCGCCCGATCGCCCGCGGATTCCGCCACGATCGTTCCTGAGCATGAGCAGTGTCCCCGCCGCGGCGACGCCGGCGACGGTCCACCACATGGTCGCGGTCGACATGTTCGCGAGATCGTTGCCGGCCTGCCGCGCCATCTTGCGAGCCCGTCGAAGCTGGCGCGTTGTCGTGCGTTGCGGGATGCCGAACGTGTCGAAAGCCCTCTCGGTCAGTGTCATGGTCAACTCCTCCCTGTGGCCGCAGCAGTCGCACGGGGTCGTGCGGGGGAGCTGCAATTCTGAGACCCGGGACTTCGCGAACGCGCGTGGGTGCACGACGGCCCGGCACCGGCGTTGCAGCCCGCCGGCTGGCGTCGCAAACCTGACGTTAAACGCGCGGGCCCCCGGCGGGGCATTGCTACAATGTGCAGACCGATGAGCGTCCAGCGCACGTCGATTTGCGCGATTCTCCTGCTCGTTCCGGCGCTCGCGCTCGCCGCCGAGTTCCCGACGGTGCCGTACGAAGGGCGGCCGTACGTGGAGCTCTCGCGCATCGCCGCGACGCTCGGCAGCCGCATCGAGGGCACCGCGTACAGCACACGCGCGCACATGCGCAGCCGCGGTCATGTCGTCACGCTGACGCGGAACTGGGCGCAAGTCGTCGTCGACGGCGCAACGCTCGTGCTGGATGCGCCCGTTCGCGTCAAGCGCGGAGCCTGGCTCGTGCCGCAGACGTTCGTCGCTCGCGTCGTGCCGCGGCTCGTGTCCCAACCTGCGCCGACCACGCAGCCGGTCGTGACGCCGGTCAAGGCGACCACGGCCTCGCTCGACACGAAGTTGGAAGACTTGCGCGTCCGTTCCTATCCGTCGTTCACGCGCGTGGTGGTCGAGACGTCGGCACCGGTCGCGTATCGCGTCGAATCCCGGGGCCCGCGCGAGGCGCGCGTCCGCGTGACGGGACTCGCCACCGAGAGCCGGACGGAGTCGGTCCGCGACGGGTTCGTCGACGAGATGCGACTCGAGCGTGCGGGCACGGACGTCGTGCTCAAAATCGTGTTCGAGGGCGCGGCGGGCGACGTGCGCGCGACGGCGCTCACCGATCCGCCGCGCCTCATGCTGGACGTGATGCGGCCGGTCGAGCGCGCGCCGTCGGAGCGCCGCGAAAGTCTCACGCCGCTCCGGACGATCGTGCTCGATGCCGGTCACGGCGGCCACGACACCCGCCCCGTCGGACCGGGCGGGCTCATGGAAAAGGAGCTGGTGCTGGACGTCACGCGCCGCGTGGCGCGGCTCGTCGACGAGCGCCTCGGCGTGAAGACGCTGCTGTCGCGCGACGCCGACTTCTTCGTGACGCTGCGCGACCGCACGCGCAACGCGAACCGCGAGCGCGCGGACCTGTTCGTGTCGATCCACGCGAACGCCCATCGCGAGTCGGCGTCGGAGGGCGTCGAGACCTATTTCCTGTCGTCCGAGGCGACGGACAGTGCGGCCCGTCACGTCGCCGCGCTGGAGAACGGCGTGGTGCAGCTCGAGAGCCCTTCGGCGCGC
>QHRT01000304.1:2322-7709 GCA_003220195.1 Candidatus Rokuibacteriota bacterium
TCGACTCCTCGCGGCTCGCGGAGGTCGTCCTGGACTCGATGACGCGCGCGCTGCGGATCCCGAACCGCGGCGTCAAGCAAGCCGGGTTCTATGTGCTCGGCGGCGCGGCGATGCCCGCCGTGCTGATCGAGATCGGGTTCGTCACGAACCCGAAAGAGGAGCGCAAGCTGCGCGAGTCTCGCTACCGCGACGACATCGCGCGCGCTATCGTCGACGGCATCGCCGAGTACAAGCAGCACTGGGACCAGCGCATGCGGACGGCGCTCGGTCGGGGTCGCTGAGACTCGTGGCGCGCGCCGACGGGCGAGCTCCGGATCAGCTGCGGCCCATCACCATCACACGGAATTTCCTCCTGCATCCGGAAGGCTCGGTGCTGGTCGAGTTCGGCGCGACGAAGGTGATCTGCACGGCGTCGGTCGAGGACAAGGTGCCCGCGTTCCTGAAAGGGCAGGCGATGGGGTGGGTGACCGCGGAGTACGGCATGCTGCCGCGCTCCACGAACACGCGATCGTCGCGCGAGAACCGCGGTCCGAGCGGCCGGTCGCAGGAGATCCAGCGCCTGGTCGGGCGCGCGCTCCGGGTCGTCTTCGAGCGCAAGAAGCTCGGCGAGCGGACCGTGTGGGTCGATTGCGACGTGATCCAGGCCGACGGCGGGACGCGCACGGCGTCGATCACCGGCGCGTTCATCGCGGTGACCGACGCGCTCCATCGGATTCCCGGCCTCGATCCAACCGCGGTCATCCGCGACTGCGTGGCCGCCGTGAGCGTCGGCATCGTCGCCGGCCAGCCGGTCCTCGATCTGAATTACGTCGAGGACTCCGCCGCGGAGGTCGACATGAACGTGGTGATGACCGGCGCCGGCGCCTTCGTCGAGGTGGCGCTGCTGAAGCTCGCCGAGAGCGGCATCCGGAAGCTCGTCGCGCTCCAGCGGCGCGCGCTGGCGGCGCGTGACGAGCGCGTCTTCACGCTGTAAGCGCCCGCTGACCACTCTCGTCGTCGCAACACTCAACCGGGGCAAAGCGCGTGAGCTCGTCCGGCTCCTGGCAGGCTGGCCGTTCACGATCGAGCTCCTCGCGGATCGTCCCGGCGCCACGCTTCCCGAGGAAACCGGCGCGACGTATCGCGACAACGCGCTGCTGAAGGCGCGCGCGGCGGCGCAACAGACGGGCGCGCTCTCGCTCGCGGACGACTCTGGACTCGAAGTCGATGCGCTCGCCGGCGCGCCGGGCGTGCGGTCGGCGCGGTACGGCGGACCGGGACTCGACGATGCGGGACGCGTCGCCCGGCTGCTCGAGGCGCTGCGCGCAGTGCCGGACGCGCAGCGAACGGCACGATTCCGGGCTGTGGTTGCGATGGTCGCGCCATCGGGCGAAGAGCAAGTCGCAGAAGGCGTGGTCGAAGGCGTGATCACACGCGAGCCTCGTGGCGCCGGTGGCTTCGGCTACGATCCCGTCTTCTTCTATCCGTCGCTGGGCGCAACCTTCGGCGAACTGCCCGACGAGCAAAAAGATCGCGTCAGCCATCGCGCCGTCGCGGTGCGCGCGCTCCGTGCGCCGCTCGAGCAAAACGCCTGACTCGCGGCCCCCAGGGCTCGCCGCGAGGCGCTGGTACCTCGCGAACGCGCGTCTGGCGGCGGCGTCGTTCGCGATGCTCGGGCCCCATAGGTCCAGCAAGGCATCCTTGGCCCAGGGCGCCCACATCCGCCGTGTGCACGTGCCGTACAGAGTCGACGCCGACGTCCGCTGCGGGTGCGTCGCCGCGACCAGGATGCTCATCGGATCCTTTGGTCCAGTACTCGGTCGGAGGTAGCAAGCGCATCACGGATCACGGGTAGCGTGACGCGCACGCTTTTTGCGCTTGACAAGGCCGTGCCCCGAGCTATCGTTCGAAACCGTCGGCCCCGCACCACGCGTCGATCTCGACCGAGGAGTCGCGAATGGAGTCGGCCCGGAGCATCGTTCTCCCCGAAGCGTGCCGAGTCGCCTGTCCGCGGCACCCACTCGACGGGTACCGGCGGCGACGGGCAGCGGCGACGAGGTCCACGGGTTCGTTATTCCCCCCAAGCCCCCGTCAATCGTCCCGCGCTCACGGCTCACCGTTCGTCACCGTCGAGCGGTACGGCCCGCGGTCGGTGGACGCGAGAGCCTCACTCATGACAAGGGCGCGGCGCGCGAGCCGGCATCGAGACAGCGCGCGCCGCAGTTTCGTGGCGGACAGAAACGAGAAGGAGGCCTGAGCATGGCGTACCAAGAAGACATCGCTCTGATGGCTCACCTGATGCGACGCGCGGGCTTCGGCGCTGGCCGCGACGAGCTCGAAGCGCGCCTGGCCAAGGGGTACGAGGCCACGGTCGAGGAGTTGCTCCACCCCGAGACACAACCGCCGGTCGACGTCTACACGCTGCTCCGCTATCAGCCGGCGGCATTGCTGCCGGGCGGGCAGCCCCCCATGGGGAACGTGAACGTGATGTTCTCCCTGGTGAACACGAAGCGTCCCCTGGAAGAGAAAGTGGCCCTGTTCTGGCACCACCTGTTCGCCACCGGCAATTCGAAGGTGGACAACTACGATCAGCTGCTGGAGCAGATCAATCTGTTCCGCCAGCGGGGCCTGGGCAACTACCGCGACCTGCTCCTCGAGGTCGCCAGAAATCCCACGATGCTCTTCTGGCTGGACAACAACCAGAACCACGGGACCGCTGTCAACGAGAACTGGGGCCGCGAGCTCCTCGAACTGTTCAGCATGGGCGTCGGCAACTACACTGAGAAGGACGTTCGTGAAGCGTCGCGCGCGTTCACCGGCTGGACCTTCGAGACCAAGATCCCGCGCCTGCCCTACGGGCGCTTCCCCTGGAAGTTCGAGTACCGCCCCGAAGACCACGACGACGGCGAGAAGGAATTTCTCGGCCATCGTGGCCGCCTGAACGGCGAAGACATCATCAACATCGTCGTGGAACAACCGGCGTGCGCCCGCTTCGTGTGCCGGCATCTGTACAACTTCTTCGTCGCTGATGAGCCACAGGTGCCCGCCTGGTCGATCGAGCAGCCGCGTGACCCGAAGGCCGTCGACGCCCTGGCCAAGGTGTTCAAGGAATCACAGTACGATGTCCGCTCTGTCCTCCGCGTGCTGTTCAACTCGGACTTCTTCAAGAACGCGCGCTTCCAGCACATGAAATCCCCGGCCGAAGTGGTGGTGGGCAGCCTGCGCCTGGTGGGTGGCTACGAGATCCCCCGCCCCGGCTACGGCGATCTGTCGATGCAGCCCGCGTATATGGGTCAAGATCTGCTCAATCCGCCGAGCGTCGAAGGATGGCATACGGGTCCGGAGTGGATCAACAGTGGCTCCCTGATGGCGCGCATCAACTTCGTGGCGGACCTGGTCGGCAACACGTCGCTGCCGGGCATCCGCGCCATCATCAACCGCCTCCGGGCCAAGGGCACGCTGAGCCCGGAGCAACTGGTGGATGGATGCCTGGACCTGCTGGGTCCAGTGGAAGTGGGCTCCGATACGCGCAAGGAGCTCCTCGAGCAAGCCAAGGAGTGGGGCGCGACGAACTGGGCGAACGAGACGAGTGCCAAGACGGCCGACCTGCGCGTTGGCCAGATGCTCCAACTGATCGTGGCGACGAGAGAGTATCAATTCGCCTAAACGTCCCGAGCGTCATCAGGTGAGGAGGAAGACGCATGGCCGCGACACAAAAAGATCCAGTGCTGGTCACGCTGCAGCTCTCGGGTGGGAACGACTATCTGAACACGGTGATCCCGTTCAATGAGCCGCTGTACCGCGACAACCGGCCAGCGGTCGGGATCGCCGACGACCAGATCCTGCACATCGACAAAGACTACGGCTTCCATCCGGCGATGGCCCCGCTGAAAAAGGTCTGGGATCAGGGCAAGCTCGCGATCCTGCACGGCACAGGCTACGCCAACTCGCCGCGCTCCCACTTCCGGTCCATGGACATCTGGCACACCTGCGAGCCGGACAAGGTGGGAACGGAGGGCTGGCTGGGCCGGGTGGCGCGCGAATTCGACCCCAAGAAAGAGAACGTGGTCACGACCGTCAGCTTCGGACCGTGCCTGTTCCGGGCTCTGGCAGTACCGGGAGTTCCCGTGGCATGCGTGGCCGGCCCGCTGGACAAGTACGGATTCCTCCCGGCCATCCAGGAGAAACAGGAGCGCATGAACGTGCTGAGTCGTTTCGCGCGCATGTACTCGCCCGTCGCGGGCAGCAGCGTGATGGAGTACCTCGGCACCACCGGCCTGGATGGCCTGAAAGGCGCGGACATCCTGAAGGTGGCGCCGCAGCGCTACGCGTCCACGGTGAAATATCCCAATACCCCGATCGCACGGAAGCTGCAGGGGATTGCTCAGGTGCACCTGGCGGATCTGGGAACCCGGATCTTCTACTGCGATCATGGCCCCTTCGACACCCATGCCGGCCAGAACCCTGCCCACGGCGCCCTCTGGAGCGCGGTGTGCGAGGGGCTCGAGGCCTTCATGGCAGACCTTCGTGAGCACGATCACGCCGACAACGTGACCATCCTCCTGTTCTCGGAGTTCGGTCGCCGCGTCCACGACAACGGCTCGGGGACGGACCACGGCGCGGCGGGGCCGGCCTTCGTGCTCGGTGACCACGTCAAAGGCGGTCACTACGGCGAGTATCCGTCGCTCAAGGCGGAGAAGCTGGTTCAGGGCGACCTGAACCCCAGCATGGACTTCCGCGGCATCTACTCGACAATTCTAGAGCGATGGCTGAGGCTGGATCCCAAGCCGATCGTCGGCGGCCGGTTCGATCAACCAGCCTTCCTGAACTAGCGGAAAACGAGCGCGTTGCGGATAACCGCACGCAAGAACTCGAGAGATCGGAGGAAGACCGATGCCGCTGACAACGGTCGCGCGCGGAAGAGTCTATGACTGGAGCCACGCCGTCGGGCGTGGCGCCGCGTCGGGCACGGGGTTCAACTATCCCCAGACGATGTGCCTCGGAAAACATGGCGTCGCCTACGTCGCCAATCGAGGCAACGAAAACAATTTCGGGATGCGTGTCAACGCCGTGAGGATCGGGGGTCCGGGCGAAGAGGAATTGCTCGCGGAGTTCTTCCAATGGGGCGAGGGCGACGGGCGTTCGACCTGGCCGTTCGGTGTGGCCGTCGACGGTCAAGACCACGTCTACGTCTCCGATGAGTGGCACAACACCATCTCCGTGTTCGACAGCAGCGGCAAGTTTCTCCGGAAATGGGGAAAGGCCGGCAGTGGCGATGGCGAGCTCTCACACCCTGCCGGTCTGGTGTGCGAGAAGAACGGCAACGTCATCGTCGTCGATAGCGGGAACAATCGGCTCCAGGTCTTCACCGGCGACGGGAAGTTCGTGGCGAAGTGCGGCAAGGCCGG
>QHRT01000062.1:0-5892 GCA_003220195.1 Candidatus Rokuibacteriota bacterium
CTCCGCTCGCGTGTTCATCACGAACGGACCGTAGCGGGCAATCGGCTCGCGTAGCGGACGCGCCGCGGCATGGAGGAACCGACCGCCGTCTTCGCCAGCTGACGCCTCCACGACGTCGCCGTCACCGAAGATCACGAGGGCGGGCGCGCGGACCGGCGCTGGCCGTTCGTCGAACCGCACTTCGCCCGCATCGACGTACGCGAACGCGGTGTGGCCGCGCGGAATCTCCTCGCGAACGCGGGTGCCTTTCGGCAGCACCACATCGATGAAGGTCGGCGCGACGGCCAGTCCGTCGACCGGGCCGACGATTGTTCCGCCCGCGGCGGCGCCGGCCATCACGCGGATCTTCGCTCCGTCCTCCGTGACCGTCTCCGCGAGGTGATCGGCCGTGAGATCGCGGTACTTCGGTCGGTTCATCTTTTCTCGCGCCGGCACGTTGAGCCAGAGCTGCAACCCCGCGATGCCTTCCGGACGCACCTGCGGCATCTCTTCGTGGAGGATCCCGCTGCCGGACGTCATCCACTGGACGTCACCCGCCCCGATCGTGCCCTTGTGCCCGAGCGAATCCCCGTGCCGCACCTCGCCCGCGCGCACCAGCGTGACGGTCTCGATGCCGCGATGCGGGTGATACGGGAACCCCGGCTCGTAGTCGGCGGGGTTCACGGACTCGAAGTGATCGAGCAACAGGAACGGATCGAGATGGTCGAGCGAGCGCGTGCCGAGGCTGCGACGCAGCCTGACGCCCGCGCCTTCGACGACGGGTTCCGGTGTGATGACGGAGACGACGCTGCGCACCGTTTTCGTGGCCATGACTTCATCCTCTCACCCCGGTCGAGAGTTAGAATCAGACACCCACGAGAACGGAGGTCGCCGCCATGTCCTTCAAGGCCCGTCAGATCGGTCCGTGCTTCGCCGCCGAGGTCGAAGGTATCGACATGAGGAAGCCGCTGTCGCCAGAGGACGTGAAGGCGATCCATGCCGGCATGGACGAGTACGCCGTGCTGGTCTTCCACGAGCAGTTCATCGACGACGAGCAGCAGCTCGCGTTCACCCGGAGCCTGGGTGAGCTCGAGCGCTCCGTCGGCGCGAGCCTGCGCGCGCCGGAGGACTATCGCCTGCCCACCACATTCGCCGACGTGTCGAACCTCGACAAGGAGGGCAAGCCGTTCGCGCGGGAGGACCGGCGGCGGCTCTTCGCCATCGGCAATCGCCTCTGGCATTCCGACAGCTCGTTCAAGGTGGTTCCGGCGAAGTACTCGCTGCTGCACGCACGGGTCATTCCCTCGAAGGGCGGCAACACGGAATTCGCCGACATGCGCGCGGCGTACGACGCGCTCGACGACGAGACCAGGACGCAGATCGAGGAGCTGATCTGCGAGCACTCGCAGATCTACTCGCGCGAGCAGCTCGGGTTCACCGACCTGACCGACGAGGAGCGCGCGCGCTTCAAGCCGGTGGGGCAGCGCCTGGTGCGGGTGCATCCGTCAACGGGACGCAAGTCGCTCTTCCTCGCGTCGCACGCGGGGACCATCGTCGGCTGGCCGGTCCCGGAGGCGCGGCTCCTGCTGCGCGACCTGATCGCGCACGCGACCCAGAAAGAATTCGTCTACGCGCACGAGTGGCGGGTCGGCGACCTGGTCATATGGGACAACCGCCGCACGATGCATCGCGGGCGACCGTTCCCGGCACACGAGCCGCGCGACGTGCGCCGGACGACGCTGGTGGGCGACGGCCCGACGGTGCCGCAGCACGTCTGAAACGACATCGGCGCCGCACGTGAGCGCTGCTTCCGCGGAGCGGCGCTCACGTGCGGTCACACTCCCGCCGACACGACCGTTCCGCTTCCCACCAGAAGCGACTGATCGCCGAGTCGCCGCCGGAATCTCACGTGCCGTCGCCGCGTCAGCTCCACGAGCGGCCACCAGACCGCATGCGTGAGGTTCGACCGGATCAAGAGGTGCCAGAACCGGTTGGATCGCTTGTAGAGATACGACATCGCGAGGTACGGAGCGACGGCACGCCAGTCGTGAGGCCGGCGCCGCCAGATCGACGCGTGCGAGAAGAGCCGTTCGTAGAGCCAGACGTAGCCCTCCGCCAGTTGGGTCTCGGTCATGCGCGCGGGACGGAACACGACGTGCGCGGTGTCGTAGAGCGACCAGTCGCGGTGCAGCAAACGGCCTTCGCGCTCGAGCCGGCGGAACAGCGGCGTGCCCGGGTAGGGCGTCAGGATGTGGAACGTCGCGCACTCGAGCCGGTTCTCCTCGATCCATTCCGCGGTGCGCGGGAACACGTCGGGTCCGTCGGCGTCGAAGCCGAGCACGAAGCTCCCGTTCACCTGGATGCCGTGATCGTGCAGCAGACGCACGCGGCGCGCGTAGTCGGCGGCGCGCGGCGTCTTCTTCCGGCTCACTGTCAAATTCTCGTCCGTCAGTGACTCGAAGCCGATGCGCACGAGCGCGGGATCGTCCGTGACGTCGAGCGTGACCGCGGCGCTCCAGATGCGCTCGAGCGGCGCCAGCGCTCGACACAGCGACTTCAGATAATCCGGACGCGAGCCGAGATTGTTGTCGACGAAGACGGCATAGGGCTGCCCGTCGGCGAGAAACTCGGCGACGACCTGCTCGGGGTCACGCATGCGGTACGGCATCCGCAAGCCGTCAGTCGCGAGATAGCAGAAGCCGCAGCGATTGTGGCATCCGCGCGTCGCGATCAGGCTCGTCGTCGTCAGGAAGCTGCCTCTCGGCACGAGGTCACGGCGCGGCGCGGGGTCGTCGCGATACGGCCCCTCCCACGTCGCCTCGTATCGCGGAGCCAGCGCGCCACGGTCGACGTCGGCCAGGATGCGGGGCCAGAGCTGAACGCCATCGCCGATGGCCAGCGCGTCGGCGTGCGGCGCCGCCTCGTCGGGACAGGAGAGCACGTGCAGGCCGCCGAGCACCACGCGAGCGCCGCGCGCCCGATACCACGCCGCCAGCGCGTAGGCGCGGCGCGCGAACGTCAGGTGCACGCTGATGCCGACGACCTCCGGCATCGGTGAGCTCGGCGGCGGCCCCTGCAACAGATTCTCGTCCCAGTACTCGACCCGCCAGTGCGCCGGTGTGGCGGCGGCGATGCTCGTGAGCGCGAGCGTCGGCGTGAGCACGTGCTTGCCGAAGCTCGCGTGCGGATCTTTGGGATAGAACGGGTTGATCAGCAACGCCCGGCCGGGTTCGACGGGCGATCTCGGCATCGCCGGGTCGAGCGCGGGCGGCTCGACCATCTCGCGCGGAAGGAATCGCCGGCTCATGCGCTCGTCTCCGCAACGGCGACCGCCTGGACGCCGCCGAAGCGACGTTCGCGTCGGTGGAAGTCGGCGACAGCGGCGGCCAGGTCATGGCGGTCGAAGTCCGGCCACGCGCGCGGCGTGAAGTAGAGCTCCGCGTAGGCGCTCTCCCACAGGAGGAAATCGCTCAACCGTTGCTCGCCACCCGTCCGGATGACGAGATCCACGTCCGGCGCCGGCGGCGCGCCGCCGCATGCCTCCGCGAGTCGCCGGGCGAACGCGGCGCGATCATGCTCCCCGGCGGCAAGACGCGTCGCCGCGCGGACGATCGCGTCGCGCGCGGAATAATCGATCGCGATACGCAGGTCCAGCGCGCCGCCGTCGGCCGTCCGGCGCTCGGCCCCAGCGATGGCGTCGATGAGCGCAGCCGGCAGGCGATCGCGCCGGCCGATGATGGTGAGGCGCACGCCGCGCTCCGCGAGCGTCGGTGTCTCGGATCGGAGATGGCGCGCGAAGAGCCGCAACAGCGTGCGGACCTCGTCGGCGGGGCGCCGCCAGTTGTCGGCGGAGAACGCGTAGAGCGTGAGCGTGCCGATGCCGAGGCCGGGCGCGGCCTCCACGACGCGCCGCACGGCGTCGGCGCCGCGGACGTGCCCGGCGGTGCGCGGCAGACCGCGCGCCGCGGCCCACCGGCCGTTGCCGTCCATGATCACCGCCACGTGCAGCTTGCTACTATTTACGTGAGTACTTTTATTCATAAAGTCTCCTGGCAAAAAAAGAGACGCGCCTCAGCGGCCGAGCGTCTCCTTCGCGGCACGGATGATGGCCTCCATGTGGCCGAGATACCGGGCGAGCGCCTGGCGGCCGCGCGCGGTCAGGTGATAGTCGGTGCGCGGACGGCGGTTCTCGAACGTCTTGGTGCACGTCACGTAGCCGGCGTCCTCGAGCTTCCGCGCGTGCACGCTCAGGTTGCCGTCGGACGTCTCGAGCAGCGTCTTCAGATCGTTGAACGAGAGCGAGTCAGCGGCGGCCAGCGCGCTCACGAGGCCGAGCCGCATGCGGTGGTGGAGGAGCGCGTCGAGCTCGTGTGCCGCGCCGCGGGCCGGCTCGCTCCGGGTGACGCGCACGGGCGGCGGCGCGGGCGCCGCCACACGCTCTTTCGGCCGACGGCGCGCCGCCTCAGCCACCGTGTCCCCGTGCGACGAGCGTGCCGAAGACGACGTGCAGGCCGCCGAAGCCGAGGATGAGCGCCGCGGCGCCGAACGACGGCGGCGCGAGCGTGGCGGCCACGCCGAGCACGAAGAAGCAGGCGCCCATGACCGGGACCAGACGGATCGAGAACGCGCCGCCGGCGAGCAGCCCGCTGCCGTAGAGCATGAGCCACGCGCCGGGGACCACGGCATGCAATCCCTCGCGCGCCAGCGCGACGGTGAGCACGGCGCCGGCGAGGCACGGGGCCGCCAGCGCGAGGCCAAACTTCCGGAGCGGGCCTGACAGCACGGGGACCCGCGCCGTGCGCGCTTTCCAGACGGTGCTCAGCACGCCGATGACGAGCGCGACCGCCGCCTCGGCGATCCACACGCGAAGCCATGCCGGCCCAGGCGCGGCTCCGGCGACGACGCCCGCCACGGCCGCGCTCACTCCGATGACGACGAGCCCGGCGCCGGAGAACGTCGTGAAGGCCGCGGCGCCTTCCATGGTCTGGCGGATGAACCGGAGGTCGGCGATGGCGCGCTCGTGCAGGCCGAGCGGCCGAGCAGGCGGAGCCGACGGTGACGGCCTCATGCGTCGGTTGTACGGGATCAACCACGATTGTGTCAAGTACTTTGTGAGTAAAAGTATGGGCCGCGCAGACTCGGCGGGGGAGCGCCGGTGGGGCGTCGAATCGGCCAGGCGTGAGTGGGACCCCCGAGTCCTCTCTGCCGCGCGAAGCGCGGCAGTCTGAGGCGAGTGGGTGACGGAGCCTGGCCGATCGACGCTCCGCCGGCGCTCCCCCGCCGCCTCGCGCGACGTCCTCGTGACGCTAGAACGGCAACCCGAACGCGACCGTGAAGTTCACGCCCTCGGACGAGAAGCCGATGTCCGCGCGGAACATCGCCGTTCGCTCGAGGCTGAAGCGCAGTCCGAGACCGTAGCTCGCGTGGACGCGGGCGTCAGGAAGCTTGTCGAGACTGTTCGCCACGGTGCCGACGTCGACGAACGGCGCGATCCCGATGCGCTCGATCCGGACCGTGTCGGTGAACGCGATGCCGCGCGGAATCACCCACAGCCGGTACTCGGCCGTCGCGTACCAGGCCGCGTCGCCGGTGAAGCGGTTCGCGATGTACCCGCGCAGCGTGTCGTTGCCGCCGAGGTGCGGTCGCGCGTAGTACGGCAGCTCTCCGGCGCTTCCCTGGACGAAGGCGTTGAGGGCGATCGTGTCGGTCGGCGGATTTTCCTCGGACGCATCGCCGCCTTTGTGGAACAGGGGCGGCACGCGAAACGCGACGTTCCCGAACACGGTGGCCACCATTCCCGGCTGGTTCCCCGTCTGCCACACGGGGGCGTCGAAGAGCACGCCCGTCTGAAACCCCGAATAGGGCTGGTGCTGGCTGTCACGCGTGTCGTAGCGCAGCCCCGTGGTGACGATG
>QHRT01000062.1:5908-25783 GCA_003220195.1 Candidatus Rokuibacteriota bacterium
CCCGGCGCGAGATCGTGACGCTCACCGCGCAGGCCGAGCGTGGCGACCCAGTTCCCGGCCAGCTCGGGAAACGCGAAGTCGGCCCGCGCGCCGAGATCGAGCACCTCGTCGCTGTAGCTCGTCTCGTCGCGCTCGCGCGTGTCCGGGCCGAGGCCGAAGAACCGGCGCGTCAGGCTCTTCTCGTAGCCGCCGAATGCATCGAGGTGGTTGCGCTCCTCGATGATCACGCCGCCCCCGGGCAACTCCTGATGCTCGAGCCAGCGACGCCAGATGAGCCGGTACTTCTGCTGCCCCTTCGTCGTGTACGAGGCGAACGCGCCGAGAAACTCGCGGCGCCGCTGGTCGCGAAAATCGATGTCGGTCAGCGCGATGCCGCCGCCGGCGCCGATGTCGCTCTCGAAGAAGAACTGCGGCGCCACGAAGCTCGACACCAGGAACCGCTCGAACATGTTGCCCGGCTTGATGCGCCCTTCGGGGATGTAGCGCCAGCGTTCGGGATGGGCGAGGTCTTCGGGCAGCGGGACTTTCGGAATCCGTCCGCTCGGCTCCATGCCCTGGAGCGGGTCGTGCTGCGCCAGCTCCTGCGCGAGCGCCGATGAGGCGCCCAGGACCATCGCGATCGCGGCGACGACGAAGCCGGCGCTGAGGGAACCGCGACCCCATCGTCGCCCTCGCCGTGCGGTCATCGGGATGCCAGACCTCTCAGTTCACTGGCCCATGGACGGTCCGCGGTCGAGTGCGT
Organism: Candidatus Rokuibacteriota bacterium; assembly: GCA_003220195.1. Classification (GTDB taxonomy): domain Bacteria; phylum Methylomirabilota; class Methylomirabilia; order Rokubacteriales; family CSP1-6; genus AR8. The sequence goes on from QHRT01000062.1 coordinate 6,651, forward strand.
CGCACGCCATCACGTCTTCGCGAGCGTCAGCCGGACCAGCGCGTCCGCGCGAGCCTGGCGGTCCAGGTCACGGCACGTCGCGACGATCTCGTCGAAGCGCGTCGCCGGGATCGGCAGGCCGGGCACGACGTCCTGAAGCCGGCGCACTTCCTCGTCGAAGCTCCACATGAACTCGCGTCCCGTCGACTGCTTCGTGAAGCTCTTGCCGCTCCGCGTGAAGATCGTGATGCGCGGCCCGAAGAGCGTCATGCGATGCGACGGGATGATCGTCACGCGCTTCATCAGATCCAGCACCTCGGGCGGATCATCATGGCCTGGCTGTTTCCACAGCGCCGGCAGCCCCCGCCGCACGACGCCGTACGCCGTGAAGTACGCGGTGCCTCCCGGCTGCGCCTCTCCGTCCTCGCGACGGCTCGGAAACGCCGGGCTCGGATACTGCGTCTCGAGCCAGTTCACCACGGCCTCGACGCGCTCGACGTCTTGATGGCGGATGTCGTGCTCGCGGCAGAGCTCCGCGGTGACGTCGACATGCGCGATGTTGTAGCCGGCCGTGTGGTAGATGCGGTAGAGCGTCTCGAGGAAGATCCACTCCCGGCCCAGGCCGGCCGTGATCTTGTCGAGGCTGGTCCGCGTGTCGCCGACGAAGCTCAGCGTGAGCCGACCGAGATTGTTGCCGGCATACGCGTGATAGAAGCCGGCATCGCCTTCGAGGACGGTCTCGCCGCCCGGGTGTCCCTGCTTCGCCAGCGCGACCGCGAGCATGGCGTTGCGCACCGCCGCGCCCTCGCGCAGCGCGCGTCCGCCACTGCGCGCGCCTTCGAGATTTCCCGCGGCCAGGCTGGCGCAGAGCGCGATCGTGCTGTTCACCTGGTCCTCGGTGGGACGCAGCATCTTCGCGGCGGCCACGGCGGGCCCGAAGATGCCGAACACCGGGCCGGCGTGGAAGCCGCGCGACATCACCGTCGGGATGAAGTCGGCCGCCATCCGCTCCATCACCTCGTAGCCGGCGGCGAGCGCGGTGATGAACTCCCGTCCCGGCGCGCCGCTCTGCTCCGCCGCGACGAACGCGCCCGGAATGATGCTGGTCCCGGGATGGGTCAGCATGCGGAACGTGTCCCACTTGCCGCCGGCGAAGGCCATCTCGGAGTTCGCGAACGCGGCGCCGCCCCGCGTCGCGCGGATGCCGTGCACCATGATCGTGGCGCCGTTCGTCGCGCCGGCCTCTTCTTCCGTGATGAGGCTGACCGCTTGCTGGCCCGCAGACGATTGCGAGCCGAGCAGGATCGACGTGAGCCCGTGCAGCGTGAGCCCGCGCGCGCGATCCGTGACCGCCGGCGGCAAGTCCTCGTCGCGGAGACCCACGATCCACTGCGCGAGCTGTCGGCTCAGCGAGGCCATGAGCTCTCCCCTCCTCACGCCCGCGTCGGAATCACGAGGCTCTCGAGCAACGAATCGAGCGTCGCGGCCTGGTCGACCTTCCAGACCTCGCTCAGCACGCGATCGCACCGATCCTTTCCGAGAGCGTGTTCGGCGAGGCCCCGGAACTTCGCCTCGACTTCTGCGTCGGTCAGCGGGTTCCGGTAATTCCCTCTGGGATGGCGCGTCTCCGCCGTCAGACGCTGGCCGTCGGCCAGCGTGACGTCGACGCGCGAGCACGACTCGGCGGGATAGCGACGCGTGAACTCCGGCTCCTCCACCACCGTCAGCTTCTTGATCAACGGCCGCAACGCCGGGTCCTTGATTCGTGACGGCGCGAACGTGGCCGGCGTGACCGCTCCGTCCGCGAACGCCGCGGCGATCAGGTACGGCATGCTGTGATCCGCCGTCTCTCGCGTCTCCGGATCCCACTTCTGCGGCTCGGAGGCGGTCCTGCGCACCGCTTCGCCGTACGTCGCAACGTGCACCGAGGCGATGTCCTTCACGGAAAGCCGCGGTCGCAACTCGAGGACCAATCCCACCGGGCCCTGCGTGTGCACCACGGCCGGGTAGGCCTTGAACGTCGTCGCCGTGATCCGGAACGGCTCCTCGCCGCCTCCGAACGATCCCCACTTCGGCGGCTCGATGCCGAGATGCTGCCAGAGCCCGTCGCGGCCTTCGAACGGATCTTCCGGGCCCGTCATGCCTTCCGCCGCGAGCTCCGCCGCGAACGATCCCGTGCGCACCGCCGCCGCCGTCGCGCAGCCCTTCCACATCGACAGCTCCCCGATGCGCGTCACGCCGAGCGGGACACCCGACGTGATCGCGATCGAGATCGCGTTCGCGATCTGCGCCTGGTGGAGACCGAGGATCTTGCCGGCGCCGCACGAGGCGCCGATCGCGACGAACATCCCCTGATCCCAGCCCTTCAGCGCCACCTGATCCGCGACGCGGCAGAACGCTTCGTAGGCGACGACGATCGCCGTGATCGCCGCGCGCCCGTCCGTCTTGTGAGCATCCGCCAGCGCCAGCACGCCCGGGATCATGTCGCTCGGGTGGCCCGTGCCGCGCGCCTGGTACGTATCGTTGCAGTCGAGATAGCGGACGAGCACGGTGTTGGCGAACGCCGCCAGGTCGGTCGACGTCGTCTCGGTGGTGCCGAGGATTCTCGCGGGAGGCTTCCCCTGCCCGCGCGATGCCACGCGCCGCGCGACGACGGCCGGCTCACCATCGAACCCGCCGACGCCGCAGCCGAGCGTGTCCACGAGCGTCCGCTTCACCTGGTGGATCGCCTCGTGCGACAGGTCGTCGTAGCGGAGCCGGCTTGCGTAGTCGCTCAGAAGCTGGATCGTGGGGCCCATGCAACGATCCTCCACTTCTCTCAGTCGGATCCCGCCTTCTCCGGCAGGAGCCCTTCCGGACGGCGAATCATCAACACGACGAGGACGACACCGACGAGGATTTGCTGCGCCGCTGCGAGCCGCACGCCCGTCAGGAACGGGATCACGTCCTTGGCGAAGCGGCTCCCCTCGAGCAATCCGAGAAGTACCACCGATCCGAGCAGCGCGCCGCGATTATTGCCGCTACCGCCCAGGATGAGCGCGAGCCACACGAAGAGGCTCTCTTGTGGCAGGAACATGTTCGGCTCGATGTACGCAAGATAGTGCGCGAACAGAATTCCGGCGAGGCCAGCGACGCCGGCGCCGAGCGCGAAGGCCTGGACCTTGAACCGGAACACGGGCTTGCCGGCGGACGCGGCGACGACCTCGTCCTCGCGGATCGCGCGGAGCACGCGGCCGAACGGCGAGCGCCGCACGCGCTCGAGCGCCGCGTACACCAGCAGCACCGCCGCCAGCACGACGGCGAGATAGAAGAGGTCGTAGTGCGCGCTGAACCGCGCGTGGAGCGGACGCGGGATCCCGGTCACGCCGTTGGCGCCGCGCGTGAGCCACGATTCGTTCAGGAGGCCGAGCCGGAGGACTTCCGCGAAGCCGAGCGTCACGATGGCGAGGTAGTCCTCGCGCAGGCGGAGCGCCACCATCGCGAGCCCGGCGCCGGCCGCGGCCGCGAGCGCCACGGCCGCGATCCACGCCAGCACGAGCGGCGCGCCGCCGACCGCCAGCAGCGCGGAGGTATAGGCGCCGACGGCGAAGAACGCGACGACGCCGAGGTTCACGAGCCCGGTCAATCCCCACTGGACGTTCAGACCGAGCGTCAGGAGCGCCCGGACGCCGATCAAGGTCGCGATGGCGGTGAGGTAGGCGAACACGAGTTCACCGCGTTCCCGCGAGACCGGTGGGCCGCACCAGCAGCACCAGCACGATGATCGTGAAGCCGATCGCGCTCTTGTAGGTCGGCGGCACCACGAGGGTGCCGACCTCGTCCACGATCCCGACGATCATCGCGCCGGCGAGCGCGCCCGGCGCGGACCCGACGCCGCCGAGGATCGCGGCGGCGAAGACGGCGATGATCAGGCCGCCGCCCATCAGCGGGTCGATGCTGGCGTCCATGCCGAGGAACACGCCGGCGCCGCCGGCGAGCGCGCCGCCACCGAGCGTCGCGAATGCGATCACCCGTTCGGTCGGCACGCCCTTCACCGCCGCGAGCAGCGGGTTGTCGGCGGTGGCGCGCATGGCGATGCCGACCCGGGTCCAGGTCAAAAAGATCTGGGCCAGCACCATCAGCACGACGGCGACCGCCAGGATCAGGAGCTGCTCGCGCCCGATCCGGAGCCCGGCGACGCTCATGGCGCGCGTGACCGGCACGTCGTAGCTCCGGAAGTCGTTGCCCCAGACGAACCGCACGACATTCTCGAGGACGAACGCGACGCCGATGGACGCAATCGCCAGCGAGAACGGCCGGCGGTCCCGCATCGGGCGGAACGTGATCCGGTCGACGGCCAGCGCGACCAGGCCCGTGACCACGAGCGCGCCCAGCCAGGCCACCGCGATGGTCGCGCCCACGCCGTGATTCAGCACCAGCGCGGCGTAGGCGCCGATCGTGAGATAGGTGCTCACCGCGAAGTTCGGGAAGCGGAGCAGCCGCCAGAGCAGCGAGAATGCGACGGCCGGGAGCGCGAGGATGCCGCCCGTCACGACGCCGTTGAACACGTACTGCGCGATGGGCGGCATCCGGAAGGTCGGTCAGGGATTGATGATCGTTACGCGCTCTGACTTCCCACGGCGCACTTGCTGCACGATGAACGGCGCCGAGAGGATGTCGCCGATCTGGTCGAAGTCGCACGACCCCGACGCGCCCTCGTAGTTGACCTTCTTGCCCTCGCGCAGGAGCTTCGCGCCCTCGGCGAAGGTGTGCACGACCGTGCCGGGCGGGTTCGCGACGGTTCTGAGATTGTCCTTGATCACGGTTCCCGAAACTTCGCCTTTCCCGGCGGCGAGCGCGAGCGCGACCAGCGTCATCTGGTCCCACGCCTGCGGCGCGTACGGGCTGTCGTCCCCGCGCGGCACCGCAGCGGAGAACTCCTTGTACGCCGGCGAATCGAACAGCGGCGCCCGGTCCATGTTCCAGACCCCCTCCGCCACCTCGGGGCCGACGCCCTCGATGAACTTCGCATTGATCGCGAAGGTCGGCCCCAGGATCGCGCCCTTGTAGCCGGCCTTGTAGATGTCCTTCAGCAGCACGACCGCGTCGGGCGTGTAGCTCTCGGCCATGATCAGATCCGGATTCGTCGCGAGGACGCGAGTGACCTCGCTGCGGTACGACGGCTTCTTGTCCTCGTAGATCAGGCTGTCGGTGATCGTGACGCCCGCTCCCTTCAGCACGCCGCCGAACGCGTCGCCGAACGACTGCGCGTACGGCGTCTGCAACGCCATGTAGGCAACGCGCTTCCACTCCGGCTTCGACACGACGAACTTCCCGTACATCCGTCCTTGGAGATTCGTGTTCGGCTGCGTGCGCGCGATGTAGCCCTTGTGGTCGCCCTGCGTCACGCTGTCCGCGCCCGACACGCCGATGATGAAGACCTTCGCCTCCACGCAGAGCGGCTTCACCGCCAGCGTCACCGCGGACGCCCACGTCGCGACGATCGCCACGACCTTGTTGACGTCGATCAGCTTGCGCGCCGCGCGCACGCCGGCCTCCGCGCTGGTCTGGTCATCCTCCGTGAAGAGCTGGATCGGCCGACCGGAGATGCCGCCAGCCTTGTTGATGCGCTCGATCACCGCCGCCACCGCGCGCTGCATGTCCGGTCCGTACGAACCGCCCGCGCCGGTCAGCGGCGAGAGGGCTCCGATCGGGATCGGTTCCTTCGACTGCGCGGTGGCCGCCACCGGCGCCGCCACCGCGAGCCCGGCCATTCCCGAAGCTTTCAAGATTTCTCGCCGCGTCATCTCCGTCATTTCACGTCCTCCTGAAGGATCGTCGCTCACCCGCCGAGATAGAGGCGTCGGATCTCCGGATCGTTGCGCAGCGTCTCGCCCGGGCCTTCCGCGCGCACGCGTCCCATCGCGAGCACGTACGCCCGCTGGCACAGCGCCAGCGACTCGCGCGCGTTCTGTTCCACGAGCAGGATTCCCAGCCGATCGCGTCCGGTGCGGAGCGCACCGAGGCCGGCGCGGAGCGCACCGAGGCCGGTGCGACCCTCGTTGATATCGCGGATGCGATCGAACACCAGGCGCTGGAGCGCCGGCGCGAGCCCGGCCGACGGCTCGTCGAGGAGCAGGAGTCGCGGCTCCACCATCAGCGCCATCGCCATCGCGAGCATCTGGCGCTCGCCACCGGACAGCGTGCCGGCCCGCGCGCGCCGGCGCGCCGCGAGCGCCGGGAACAGCTCCACCATCGCGTGCGCCCTTTCGGAACGCTCACGCGGCGCCGGCCACCCGCCGATGGTCAGGTTCTCCCAGACGCTCAGCGCCCCGAACACGTTCGCTTCTTGCGGGACGTAGCAGAGCCCGCTCGCGATGATCCGCCGGGTGGACGAGCCGGTGATGTCCGCGCCGCGGAACGTGATGCGGCCCGCGCGCGGGCGCACGAGCCCCGCGAGCGTCTTCAGCAGCGTGGATTTCCCCGCGCCGTTCGGTCCGATGACCGAGACCAGCTCGCCGGCACCGACGGAGAGCGAGAGCCCGCGCAGGATCTCGTGGTCGCCGTAGCCGGCCACGAGGTCCTGGACCTCGAGGAGCGCGGTCACGCGGCGCTCCCGAGATACGCCTCCAGCACGCGCGGATCCCTTCGCACCTCGGTGAACGGTCCCTCCACGAGCGTCTTGCCCTGCGCCATCACGATCACGGGATCGCAGAGCTCGGTCACCAGGTCCATGTCGTGCTCGATCAAGAGGAACGTGCGTCCGGCTCCCTGCAGCGTGCGGATCGTCTCGATCAAGGACCTCATCAGCGTCGGGTTCACGCCGGCGCCGGGCTCGTCGAGCAGGACGATGTGCGGGTCGCTCATGAGCGCGCGCGCCAGCTCGAGCAGCTTCTTCTGACCACCGGAGAGCGCATCGGCGCGCGCGTCGGCGAGGTGCGCGAGGTCGACGGACTCGAGCACGAGCCGCGCGCGTTCTCGCGCGCGCCGCTCCGCGTCGCGGACGCGCGCCGGCGTCGCGAACACGCGCGCGAGGAGCTCGCCGGGCTGGTCGTGCGCGTAGACCAGCAGATTTTCGAGCACCGTCATCCGTCCGAGAGGTCGGGGAATCTGGAACGTCCGCGCGACGCCACGCCGGGCGATCGCGTGCGCGGCAAGGCCGTCGAGGCGCTCGCGGCCGAGCCGGATCTCGCCGCCATCGGCGCGGGTGAGACCGCTGATCACGTTGAACAGCGTCGTCTTCCCGGCGCCGTTCGGCCCGATGAGTCCGGTGATCGAGCCTTCACGGACCGACAACGTGCAGCCCGCGAGTGCCAGAACGCCGCCAAAGCTCTTCGTGACGCCGGTGACGGCGAGCAAGCCGGTGGCGGGAGGATTCGGCATCGCGGCGCACATCATAGCTCGGGACGGTCGCGGGTCGACGAGCACTCGGGCCGACACGAGTCCGCGGTACCATCCGCCCAGCCAGGGCGGGTTCGCGAGGGAGGAAGCATGCCGACGACGAGCGACGCACGGAAGACGAACACGTACTGGGGCCGCGACGCGCTGGACGCGCGCATTCTCGACGCGCTCGCGGCCGCCGGCAAGGACGTGAACGCGTTGACGATCGACGATCTCGCGCCTGCCGACCAGTTTCACAGCGGCGGGAAGCCAGCCACGCTGCGGCTCGCGCGGCTGGCCGGGTTGAAGCCGGGAACGCGCGTGCTCGACGTGGGCGGCGGACTTGGCGGACCAGCCCGCACGCTGGCCAGCGAGTTCGGATGTCGCGTCACGCTGGTCGACCTCACCGAGTCGTACGTGCGGGCCGGCGCAGCGCTGACCGCGCGGCTCGGGCTCGCCGATCGCGTCACGCATCGCGTCGGCGACGCGCTGGCCCTCGATGTGGAGGGCCAGGCGTTCGACGTCGTGTGGACGCAGAACAGCGGGATGAACATCGGCGACAAGGAACGTCTCTACGCCGGGTTCGCGGGCTGCCTCGGGCCCGGCGCGCTGCTCGCGCTGCAGGAGCCGATGGCCGGGCCCGTCGAGCCGGTCGTCTATCCGCTCATGTGGGCGCGCGACGCCTCGATGAGCTTTCTTCGTGTACCGGAAGAGATGCGCGCCGTGATCGAGGCGGCGGGCTTCCGGCCGCGCGCCTGGGAAGACGTCACGCTGGAGTTGCCGGGACCGAGCGCGGCGTCCGCGATCCCGGCCTACGCGATCCAGCGCATCGTCATGGGCGACGCGCTCGAAGAGATCACGCGGTCGGGCGCGCGCAACCGCGAGGAGCGGCGCATCGTGATGATGCAGGGAGTGTTCGAGCGCTCGTCCGCCTAGGTGAGGGGCCCCGAGAGGCGCGAGGACGCGCCTGACATGGCCCCCACATCCCCCAACGCTCGGCAGCGCCCCGGCAAAGCCGCTCCTCGACCACCGTTGACTCGGACGGGCTCCTCGCGGCGCGTCGACTGCCGCGTCCGACCGTCACAGCCGGTCGGTTCCGAACGTATCGCACCGCCGGACCTCGCCGCTCTCGAATCCCCGCTGGAACCAGCGGACGCGCTGGGCGGACGTGCCGTGCGTGAAGGACTCGGGCACGACCCGTCCCTGCGCTTGCCGCTGGAGCCGGTCGTCGCCGATCGCGGAGGCCGCCGCCAGGGCTTCCTCCACGTCGCCCTCCTCGAGGAGATGGTGGGCCCTGTCCGCGTGGTAGCCCCAGACGCCGGCGAAGCAGTCCGCTTGCAATTCCTGACGGACCGACAATTGATTCGCCTCCGCGCGATCGGCGCGGTCCCGGCGAGCCACGACGCGATCGGAGATGCCGAGCAGGAGCTGTACGTGATGACCCACCTCGTGGGCGATCACGTAGGCCTGGGCGAAATCTCCCGGCGCCCGGAACCGATCGCGGAGGTCACGAAAGAACGCCAGGTCCAGGTACACCTTCTGGTCGCCGGGACAGTAGAACGGCCCGACGGCAGCGCCGGCCATGCCACACGCCGACGGCACGGCGTGGGTGAAGAGAACGAGCTTCGGGTCTCGATACTCGCGGTTCATGCGCCGGAACAGCTCCCGCCACGTGTCCTCGGTGTCCGCCAGAACGACCGCGACGAAATCGCGCAGCTCGTCGTGCTGCGGGGTCGCCGGGCTCTGGACCGACGGGGGTGCCCCCTGCTCACCGGACTGCAGCAGCACGGTGGGATCGACGCCGAAGAAGAGCGCGAGCAACACGATCACGAGCGAGCCGATGCCGCCGCCGGCGATGAGCGGCACGCCGACGCCCCGGCGGTCCTCGACGTTGTCGCTTTGCCTGCCCATCGTCCAACGCATACGTCACCCTCCGGCCGATCTTCCTACTTGTCGAGCCAGGCGACCATGAGACGGCCCCCGTAGTCGTGGCCGACCTGCGGCGCGAAGTTCTTCACGTACGGCTCCCACGCCGCCACCGTACCGACCGACGGGCCGTAGTTGTAGTACACCTGCTCCGCCAGGTAGCGCTGGATGTCGAACACGATCTCGCGCCGTTTCGCCGGGTCGAGCGTGCGGCGCTGGAGCTTGATCATGTCGGTCAGCTTCGGGTCGTCGACGCCGGACGAGTTCACCGCTTCGCCGGGCAGGTGGAAGGCCGCGAGGTAGGCGTCGGCGACCGGCGTTCCGCCGCGGAGACCGTGAGCGAGCTTCTCGAACTTGCCGAGGAACGTGCTGGCCATGTACGCGCCGAATTCCTTGCCGCGGAGCTCCGTGTCGATGCCGCCGCTCTTCCAGTTTCGCATCGTCACCTCGAGCGCGTCGACGTAGTCGGGACTCCACGCGAGCGTCGCTTCGACCGGCAGCTTCAATCCCGTGGCGTGACCGGCCTGGGCGAGCAGACGCTTGGCCTCGGCCGGGTTCACCTCGTACAACCGCCGGCCTTCGGGCGTCAGCTGGTCGATCGGAATCGTCCACTCGCGGAGCGCGGCCGGGATCGTCGGATTCGGGACGCCGTGGCCGAGCGACCAGGCGTTCGTCTCGAGAATCTCTTTCCAGTTCGACGCGATCGCCAGCGCGCGGCGGACGCGGACGTCCTTGAACGGCTCCCGGTCGAGCTTCATCATCGTGATCCCGCCGAAGAGCACGACGTACTCTTGCGTCTGGAGCCGCGGCTTGCGCTGTCGCGCGAGGTCGAGGTCGAGCCGGCGCACGCACTGTCCGTATTCGGGCGCGAAGTCGTACTTGCCGCCGAGCCACGCGGCCATCCGTGACGACGGGTCCTCGTCGACGGTCACTTCGACGGCGTCGACGTACGGCAACCCCGGGACGTAGTAGTTCGGGTTCCGGACGAACGTCAGACGCACGTTCGGCTCGTATCGCTCGAGCATCCACGGCCCGGTGCCGATGCACGCCTCCGCGCGCTTCAGATCGCCGAAGTGCTCCACCGCCTCGCGCGGCACGATCCAGGAGACGGTGTTCGCGAGATGGTCGAGGAACCACGCGAACGGCTCGGTGAGCGTGAACTTCACGGTGGAGCGGTCGAGCGCCTCGACCTTTTCGAGGAGACTCACGGCGGCGCGATTCGGATTGCCCTTGATCGTGAGGGCCCGGTCGAAGGTGTATTTCACGTCGTCCGCGGTGAGCTCGCGGCCGTTCACCGGCGGCTTCGGATGCCAGCGCACGCCCTTCCGCAGCTTGAAGACGTAGGTGCGGTCGTTCGGCTGCGACCACGACTCCGCGAGATCGGGCTCGATGCGGAACGTGCCCGGAGTGATCGACGCGCCGGCCTTCGGCTTGACGAGACGGCTGTGCGTGAACGACAGGTTCGTCCCGATCTTGTGACTGTTAGCGGCGAGGTGCGGGTCGAACCCCACGGTGGCATCCTCGCCGCGGATGCGGAAGACGCCGCCGCGCTTCGGGGTCTGCGCCGGCGCGATGCCGGGCCGTGCGACCTCGGTGACGGCGACGCCGGCCGCGGCAACGCCGAGCTTCAGGAGATCGCGCCGTGTGAGGCCGTCTCGGGAATCGTTGTGATCGTCCATGTCGGTCACCTCATGTGGGCGAGCCCGTGACCACTACCGCGGGTTCGGGGACGTGTCCAGGTCTTGTCGCCGACGATTGTATCGTACGGACGGATCATGCAAAATGTCCGTACGGAGGCGCCATCATGCGGAAGAAGCTGACACGCACCGGAAACAGTCTCGCCCTGGTGCTCGACAAGAAGCTCCTCGACCGCGTCGGGATCGACGCCGACACGGTGCTCGACGTGTCCACCAATGGCCAGATCATCGTCGTGTCGCCCGTGCGTGACCGACGCCGGACGGCCAGGCTGAAGGCGATCGTCGCCGAGGCGCACGCCAGGTACGGCGGCGTCTTCCGGCGGCTGGCCGAGTAGTGGCGGTCGACTTTCTCACTCTCGATGACGTGCTCGCTCTTCACGCCGATCAGATCAGGCACTACGGAGGATCGCCACTGGTCCGAGACCTGGGACTGCTGGAATCCGCGATCGCGATGCCGGCGGCGACATTCGGCGATCAGTTCCTGCACGGGAGCGTCGAGGAGCAAGCGGCCGCCTATCTCTTCCATCTCGTCAGGAATCATCCGTTCGTCGATGGCAACAAACGCACCGGGCTCGTGGCGATGCTGGCGTTCCTCGGATTGAACGGACGGAGGCTCGAAGCTCCGGACGATGACCTGATGGCCCTCGTGCTGGGTGTGGCCGAAGGCCGCACGACGAAGGCGGAGATCGCGGTCTTCGTCCAGCGCCACAGCGTGTCGCGGGGAGATTGATGGATGTTCCGACCGGTCGCGTCAGCCGGCGGCGGCCAGGCGCTCCCGTGCCGCCAGCTTGTCGTCGAGCGAGCCGAACGCCATCGTGTAGTGCCGGCGATAGCCCTGGGATTCGAGGCGGGCGAACATCCTGGCGAAATCGATCGTCCCTTCGCCGGGCCGGAGGTGGATCTCGTAGTCACCCGTGTTGTCGGCGAGGCGTACTTCGCCGATGCGGTCCACGCCGAACGCGTCGAGGAAACCGTCGATCCCCTCGGGGACCAGGTGGGCGTGATTGACGGTGAACGCCCACCCGAGATGGGGGGACTGGATCGCGTCGAAGTAGATCCGGCACTCTTCGACGTTGTGCGCGAGATAGTGGATCTCGGCGCGATCGGGCTCGCGGTTCAGGTTCTCGAGAACCAGGTAGGCGCCGGTGCGCTCCGCGTACGCGGTAATGCGTTCCAGGCGCTCGAGCGACGCGGTGGTCCGCGCGCTCTGCGCCGAGCTGAAATGATAGCCGGCGTGCACGATGGTCCACTCGCAGCCGAGGCTCACGGCGAGATCGACGTTGGCGCGGAGGTACGCGTCGACGGCTTCTCCGACGAGGGGCGAGAACTCGGCGGTGTTCACGGCCGACGAGGTGTGGAGACCGAGGTGAACGCCGTGACGCTCGGCGCGCGAGCGCACCGCGCGCACCCGCTCGGCGTCCCAGGTGTCGAGCCGGTTCGCGCCGGTGTCCGCGTTGAAGTCCAGGTAGAAGAAGCGATGGCGCGCCGCCCAGTCGAGCGCTTCCTCGACCGGAGTCGAGCCGGCATCGTAGCCGATGCGATCCCGGAGCGTCGCCACGGCGACAGGATAAAGGTGGCGCCTCTGATGTCAAATTTGACCGCGCTCACGGCGTGGGGGATGATGCCGCTACCCACGATCTCAACCCGGGAGAGCGCGCCATGAAGAAGCTCGTGCTCGAAACCACCGCGCCGTTCCAGGGCCTGCCGGAGCTCGTCGCCTACGACGAAGGGCTGTTCGAGAAGGAAGGCCTCCGGATCGAATGGGCCGATCGCGAGGTCGGCGTCCAGAAGACCACCGAGCTCGACGTCACCAGCCCGCAGGGCGTCAACCCGTTCACGAGCCACGGCCGCCTGTTCGAGCAGGGCAAGGCGGACATGTACAACGCCTGCGAGTGGGGCAACTACTGCCGCGTCCAGGAGACCGGGATCAAGAGCCGCCAGCTCGGGCGGCGCGCCATCGTCGCCTACTCGGCGATCGTGGTCGCGCCCGACTCGCCCGTCTACACGCCGCAGCAGCTCGCCAACCGGACGATCGGCGTGCCGTTCTACTTCGGCACGCACTACATCGTGCTGCACCTGCTCGACGGGTTCCTGCCGCGCGACATGATCCAGCTGTGCCGGGCGCCCAACGGCTCGCGGTATCGACTCGCGTCGCTGCTCCGGGGCGAAGTGGAGGCGACGAGCCTCACCGAGCCGCACGTCACGCTGGCGGAGAAGAAGGGCTGCCGCATCCTGTGCTCGGCGCTGTTCCACGGCACCGAGGTCGGCTCGGAGCGCGTCGACGCCGAGACGTACGCCGCGTTCAACCGCGCCGTGCGCGAAGCGGTGCGGCGCATCAACGCGAACAAGCGCGCCTACCTCCACTACTTCATCGATCATCACGGCAAGGACGACCCCGAGGTCGCCGCGCTCCGCGTGGACGATCTCCGCGAGAGCCGGCTCGTGGTCTGCGAACCCGCGCCGATCCCGCTCGACGAGATGCAGCGCACGTTCGACTGGCTGAAGAGCTGGGGCATGCTCGACGCGACCGCGTCGCCGTTCGATCTCGTCAATCTCGATCTCCAGGCTCTCGCGCACGCCGAGCGATAAACATCAGGAGCCCTTCCGATGAAATGGTGTCGCTTCCAGTCCGCTCAGAAGGTCGCGTACGGGATCATCGACGGTGACACCGTCACCGAGGTCACGGGAAGCCCGTTCGAGAGCCATACGAAAACCTCCACGACGGTTCCGCTGAGCCGGGTCACGCTGCTGGTGCCGGTGATCCCGCCAACGTTCTATGCCGCCGGCGTGAACTATCGCGAGCACGTCACCGAGATGGCGCACCGCCGCGGCGCCACGCCGGAGTTCCCGCCGCACGCCGACGTCGGGTATCGCGCGAACAACGCGCTCTGCGCGCATGAGGAGAAGATCGTCATCCCGAAGGACGCGACCGAGCTCGTGCAATACGAGGGCGAGCTGGTGGCAGTGATCGGCAAGAAGGTCAAGCGCATCTCCGAAGCCGAGGCGCTCGACTGCGTCTTCGGCTACACCATCGGCAACGACGTCAGCGAGCGCACGTGGCAGCGCGGCGACCGCACGTTCTGGCGCGGCAAGAACACCGACACGTTCAAGCCGATGGGCCCGTGGATCGCGACCGGGCTCGATCCGGACACGCTTACAGTCATGATCCGGCTCAACGGCAAGGAGATGTACACCTACGCCGTGAAGGACGCGCTCTTCGGCCTCAGGACGTTCATCAGCCGCATGAGCCAGTATCTGACGCTCTATCCCGGTGACGTCCTCTGGCTCGGCACGGACGGTCCCACCGAGAACATGAAGGACGGTGACGTCGTGGAGGTCGAGATTCCGGGCATCGGCGTGCTGCGCAACCCGGTCGTGCGAGAGACGTAGCCGACCGCGACACTTCCGCGGTCATGAACGAGACGCGCGCGCTCGCCGGATTCGTGGCCGGGACACGCTTCGACGACCTGCCGCGCGGCCTCGTCGTCAACTGCAAGATCGCAGTGCTCGACGCGCTCGGCGCCGGCTTCGTCGGCGCCGTGCAGCCGTGGGCGCGGCGCATCGTCGGCGTGGTCCGGTCGCTCGGCGGCGCACCGGATGCGTCGGTCATCCATCAGGACTGGCGAACCGACGTTTCGCGCGCCGCGCTCGCGAACGGGGTCCTGATCCGATTCCTCACGGCGCTCGCCGTCGGATTCGAGGTCTCGGCGCGGATCGCACGCACCGCGGTCGGACTCGAGACCGTGCGCGGCTTTCACAATCCCGGCACGCAAGGACCGTTCGGCGCCGCCGCCGCGGTCGGCAAGCTCCACGCCTTCGACGAGGAACGGCTCACGCACGCGATGGGGATCGCGGGATCGTCGAGCGCGGGGCTCCTCGAATTCGCGTGGAGCGGCGGCGACACCAAGAGGCTGCATCTCGGACGCGCCAGCCAGCTCGGCCTCGAGAGCGCGCTGCTCGCGCGCGAGGGCGTCCGCGGCCCGGCGACGGTGCTCGAGGGCCGCTCCGGATACTTCAACGCGTTCTCGACCTCGACCGATCTCGCGAAGCTCGTCGACGGCCTCGGACGCGACTGGGCCATCGAGCCGCCGTCGCTGAAGTCGTACGCGACGCACGTCACGCACCAGGCCGTGGTCGATGCGATCCAGCGTTTCAAGAGTGAGCGGCCGCTCGACCCGCGAGCGATCACGCGCGTGGTGCTGCGTGCGGCGCCGCGGATCGTCGAGGAACGGCACACGGAGCGCGAGCCGCATGACGTGCTCGGCGGGCAGTACAGCCTCCCGTTCACGACCGCGGTGGCCTTGACGCGGGACATGGCGAACCCGCTCGTCTACGACGCCGCCGCCGTGCAGGACCCGCTCGTCCGCGAGCTGGCGCGACGGATCGAGCTCGTGCCGCTCGACGGCGGCCCGGGCGCGCCCCACAACGCCGGCCACGAGACGCCGGGATTCTGGCCGGCCGAGGTCACCATCGAATGCGGGGCGGAGCGTCACACGTTCCGGACGCGGCCGCACAAGGGCGCGCCGTCGAACCCGTTCACGTGGGACGACGCCTGCGAGAAGTTCCGGCGCTACACGAGCTCGATGCTCCACGCGGGGCGCGCCGAAGCGATCATCGAACTCGTCGAACGCCTCGAGGCCGTGAGCGACGTCGCCGACGTCGCGGCGCTGATCGCGTCGAAGTGACACGAGATCGTCCAGCACGGCGTGCGCACGTTCTCTGAGCCGTCGACCTGACTCATAGGGGTGTATAAGTAGGCGGTCAGGGCGGTCGTTCCGAAACAACCGGGCTGGAAGGAGAGCAATCATGAGCAGACTGTCGCGCCGCCAATTCCTCGGGACGTCGGGAGCGGTCGTCGCCGCGACCGTCCTGCCGTCGGTCGTCGTCCTGCCGGGTCGCGCGCGCGCCGCCGATCCGGTGTTGAAGCCGAAGAAGCTCCCCTTCCCGCCGAACGACGAGTTCGGGAGCTACGAGCCGACGGTCACGCCCGACGGCAACACGATCTACTTCGCGCGCTTCGCCAACAACGGCGACAAGAGAGTCCTCAGCACGACCACCGACCTCTTCGTCACCCACCGCATCAAACAGAGGGGCGAGTGGCCCGGGACCAGCGCCGACTGGACGCCGCCGGAGCGGCTGCCCGACACCGTCAACAGCGATTCCATGGATCAGGAGCCGCGGATCACGCCGGACGGCAAGACGCTCTACTTCATGAGCCGCCGGAACGGCGGGCGCGGCGCTGCGGACATCTGGGTCACGCAGAAGCAGGCGAACGGCCAGTGGTCGCCGGCCCAGAACCTCGGCCCGAACGTGAACACCGAGTTCACCGATCATTGCTTCATGCCGCTCGGGCTGCCGGGCCAGGATGATACGTCGGTCTTCATCTCCGTCATACCGCGCGAGGCCGGTGGCACGCCGTCTGCCGACATCTACACGAGCCGCATGGTCAACGGCGTGTGGCAGGCGTCGCAACGGTACGAGAGCAAGCTGCTCGACTCGATCGCGTTCAAGTGCCGCCTGAACGCCGTCGCCCGGGACGGTCTCGTGCTCGGCGTCGTCTCCGTGCACGACTTCGGGAAGTTCCACAAGATGGTGTTCGTGCAGTACGACCCGGCGACGAAGGAGTGGAAGGGCCCGATCGTCGAGGCGCCGTTCAATCAGCCGAGCGTCGACGGCGCGTGCCCGATGTTCACGGCCGGCGGCGACAAGATGATCTGGTCGGCGGGCTACGACCGCGGACCGGGACCCATCTCGACGTCCGGCGGCACCGGCGGACTCTATGACCTCTTCTGGCTGCCGACCAGCGAGATCGTCGCCTACTACAAGGCGAAGGCCGGCATCAGCTAACCTCGATCTCGCCGTGAGTGGTGAGCGGCGGCGCGCGAGGCGTCTCGGCCTCGCGCTCGGCGCCGGTGTGCTGTGGCTTTCGATCACCCCGCCCGCCGCGGCGCACGCGGTGTTGCAGCGCGCGGAGCCCCGTGTCGACAGCACGCTGAAGCGCGCGCCCGAAGAGATCAGGCTCTACTTCAGCGAGCGCCTCGAGCCCGCGTACAGCGCCGTTCGCGTCCTCAACGTGCAGGGCATGCAGGTGGACCGGCGCGACAGCCGCGTCGACCGCGCGAACCCGGCGCTGCTCCGCGCGACGCTCCCGGCGCTGCCCCCCGGCGCGTACACGGTGCGGTGGCGCGTCCTGTCGATCGACGCGGACGTGACCGAGGGTGAGTTCACGTTCACCGTCGAATGAGGACGCTGCTCCTCGCCACGGCCTGGGCTCACCTGGTGCCTTCCGTGCTGCTGGTCGGCGGTTTCGTGATGCTGCTGCTCGCCGGCGCGCCACGCGACGCGGCCGCTCGTCGGTGGGACGACGGCGTCGTGGCCGTGGCGCGCGTCCTCGTGCCGATCACCATCGGCGCGGGCATCTTCTGGCTGCTCGTCCGAACGGCGGTGTTCGAGAACCGGGCCCACGCGGCGCTCGAGCCTCGCGCCATCGCGCACGCGATGCTGGACACGTGGCCGGGGCTGGTGTGGCTTGCGCGTCACGGATTGCTGATCGTGCTGGGCGCCTTCCTGGCGATGCGCGCGGACGTCAGCGACCGGCGCAACTGGATCGCCGTGCGCGCGGAGGCTTTCGGACTGGCGACCGTCGCGCTCGCGCTCACGAGCCTGTCGAGTCACGCCGCCGCGGTCACGCCGCGCGCGACCGCCGCCGTTCTCGTCGACGCCATCCACCTCGTGGCGACCGGCGTGTGGGTCGGCGCTCTCGGCGCGCTCGCGCTGTTGCTGCGCGCGGCACGGCGCGCCGACGACCCGGACGCGGTGTCGTACGCCGTGCGCGGAGCCCATCGCTTCTCGCACGCTGCGCTGGTCGCGATGCTGCTCTTGATCGCGACCGGCGTCATGAATGCGCGCGCGCAGGTCGCGGTCCTCGTCCCGATCCTGGCGCTCGCGATCGTGAACCGAAGGCGTGTCCTGCCCGCGCTCGCGACGCCGAACGCGCTGTCGCGCCTTGCCGCGTTCGTCACGCTGGAATTCGTCCTCGCGCTCGTCCTGATCGCGTTCGCCGCCGGAATGACGCTCACGACGCCCGCTCGTCATGCCGAGCCGCTCTGGCCGTTCTCCTTCCGGCTCTCGCCGGAAATCCTGACCGAGATCCCGGGAACGAGATGGCGCGCGCTCCTCGGCAGCCAGCTGGCGGTGGTCGGCGCGGTCGCCTTGCTCGCGTCGCGGCTCGTGCGCCGTCGCCGCGTGCCGCTGCTCGTCGCGGCGCTGGTCCTCGTCGCCGTCGGCGCTGGCGTCGGCCTTGCGCCGCTCGTGGTCGATGCGTATCCGACGTCGTACCGGCGTCCGCCACTGACGTATCACGCCACGTCGATCGCGGCGGGGATGACGGTCTACCGCCAGCGGTGCGCGGAGTGCCACGACGCCACGCGCGCCGCGATGACGCCGGCGTCCGTGTCATCGACAAACGCCACGCCGGTGTCGGAGCGCCTCAGAGCGGCCGATGGTCGCGCGGGCGCGCGCGCCGCCCCGGATCTGCTGGGCGCGCGCACGTCACGGCATCACGCGGGAGAGCTCTTCTGGCTGGTGAGCCACGGAATTGCGGAGCACGGGATGCCGGCCTTCGCGAACGTGCTCGGAGAGGCGCGGCGGTGGGACGTGATCAATTTCATCCGCGCTCGCGCCGCGGCCGACGAGGCGAAGTCGATCGGACGCGCGATCGAGCCCGGCCGGGCGCGATTGATCGCGCCGGACTTCACCATCGCCGTCGGTCCGCTCGCCCCGGGGGCGCTCCGCGACTATCGCGGACGGCGAATGGTGCTCCTGGTGCTCTACACCTTTCCGGGCTCCCGCGCGCGCATGGCCGAGCTCGCGCGCGGCTACGACGTGCTGTCGATCATCGGTGTCGAGGTGATCGGGGTGCCGAAGCACGTCTCGGCGGACCCGATCGGCGAGCTCGGCGCGTCCTCCCCGGTGCTCTTTCCTGTCGTGACCGACGGCGCCGCCGCGATCGTCGCGACGTACGGTATCTTCGCGTCGGGGTCGCACGCGGAGCTCTTGATCGACCGCCAGGGGTATGTCCGCGCCATCTGGAACGACGACACGGGGCGAGTCCAGCCAGAAGCCGAGAAGCTGAACGAGGAGAAGAGCCCGCCGCCGTTCCCCGACGATCAC
>QHRT01000305.1 GCA_003220195.1 Candidatus Rokuibacteriota bacterium
CGACGCCGTCACGCCGACGCGCGGCGAGCGCGTGGGCCACGTCGGTCGCGACGTCACCCCCGAGTCCACCCGCGAGCACCGTGCCGGCAAGCACAAGACGGGCCACAAGGCGCCGGGCGCCGAACCGGACGACGCCACCCCGCCAGCCAAGTAGAGCTGAGGAGAGGGGCGCTACTCGGACTTCGCGACCGTCCTCAGGCCCGCGAAGATGTTCCGGCGCTGACGCTTGAAGAAGTTCCGCCAGGTCGCCCGGATGAGCCGCGTGCGCGTGGTCCAGGCGCCGCCGCGGAGCACCTTCTTCTGGCCGAAGTATGGCTCGGAATATTCCCGGTAGGGATCGCAGACGAAGCCGGGATACGGCGCGAACGTGTCCTCGACCCATTCCCAGACGTTGCCGATCATCTGACGGCAGCCGACGGCGCTGTCGCCGTCCGGCAACGCGCGCACGTCGATCGTGCCGCCCGCGCGCCAGTCGAGGTTCGCGCGGGCGGGCGTCGGCGCGTCGTCGCCCCACGGAAAGCGCCTTTTGCGTCCCCTCGCCGGATCGAACGTGGCGGCGAGTTCCCATTCCGCTTCCGTCGGCAGCCGGCGGCCGGCCCAGCGACAGTACGCCTCGGCTTCATACCAGTTGACGTGAACGACGGGATGCCAGGGCTCGAGTGTCACGATGCGGCCGAACCTGCGCTCACACCATCGTCCGTCGACGCACGTCCAGAAGAGCGGGTGCTCGACGTTCGCGCGCCGCCGCCAGTCCCAGCCGCGGCGTGCCCAGACCTCGCGCCGCTGGTAGCCCCCGTCGTCCACGAACGCGTGAAACTCGGCGTTCGTCACCGGCGTGGCGGCGATGCGAAACGGCTTCACCTCCACGGGATGCGCCCATTTCTCGTTGTCGAACACGAACGGCTCGTCGGGCGTGGCGCCGAGCATGAACGTGCCGCCCGGGACGAGCACGTCGTGAGGGCCATACGCGGGATCGACGGCCGGCGCGACCCACGCGGGATCGATCCGCGAGCGCGGCGGGCCACCAAACGCCCGCGTCTGCATGATGGCTGCGAGATTCTCCGCGTGCATGTCCTCGTGCTGCGCCGCGAGGGTGTAGAAGTACGTGTCCTCGGCGGTCGGCGCGCGCCCGTCGAGCCGCGCGACGCTTCGCGAGAGCACCTCCGCGATGTAGTCGGCCGTCGCGCGACGCGGCGGATAGGCGTGCTCCCACCGGCGCTTGTACGGGACATGAAAGGCTTCGTAGATGGCGTCCGAGCCCGGCAGGAGCGAAGCCGCGCCGTCGAGATGACGCAGGATCCAGTATTCCTGGAACCAGCCGACGTGGCCCATCTCCCAGATCGGCGGCTCGAGGAAGTGGGCGCGCTCCCCCAGCATCTGAGCGTCGCTGAGGCCGTCCAGCATCTCGAGCTCGACCTGGCGCGCGTCGAGGAGCGCGTCGACGAGGCGATCGGCGGTCTCTGAACTCATCGTCCCGAGCGGTCATTTTAACGGTAACTCGCTCTCGCCGCCGCCTCGACGAGCGCGCCCCGCTACGCAACAATTTCGCCAGGAGAATCGTTTCGTACCCGCGCGCTTCCGTCCACGCCCCGAACCTGGGACGTCGTCCGAATTTTCGGGGATTGGCGACGCGACGGGCCGTGTCGCGGCGACACCGCGCGCTCGATTCTCCGGCGAATTGCGTCGAGGCGAAAACCCCGCGTCCCGATCAACCAACCTATCGGCGAGGTGGCACATCCGTTGCGATTATCGTGAGGTCGCGGAAGGGAAATGAGAGTTCCTCGATCACGCCCCGGCCAGGATGCCTTCGCCACGAGCGAGGTGCTGATCGCGGCGTTCATCGTCGGCATCGCCGCAACCGGCATCGCGCTGATGCTGAGCACGGGCATGGGCACCATCTACGCTCACGCCGAGGAACGGGTCGCGCTCTACCTCGCGCAGCAGAAGATCGAGCATCTTCGCGGCGGAGGGTTCACCGCGCTCTGTGCGTCGGACGTGGCGAATCCGGGCTGTTCGCCGCCGTCGACCTGTGCCAGCTACTCGGTGACGTGCGGCTGCATCGCCACGGCGTCGTTCCCGACCACGGATCCGAATCGACCCGGAGAGCCGTGCTACACGGAAGCGCCCCCGGCACAGCCGCCGTAATCTACAGCAGCACCAGCAGCGGAGGCACGATGACGTACACCCTGGTCACCACCTTCCCGAAGTACACGCGCACCACGCTCGTGGAGTGCATCGATCCCGCGAACTTGAATGGCGCCGCGATCACCTGCCCCGCGACGCCGCTGGCGAAACGCGTGACCGTGACGGTCACGCCCGACATGCGGCAGGCGCGGCCGACGGTTCTCCAGACCGTGATGACGCTGCACTGACATGAGAAACCAGCGTGGCGTCACGATCATCGATCTGCTGCTCGGTTCGGCGCTCGTCACGATCGTCGGGGTCGGCGCCGGATCGCTCTATTTGACGACGTTGAAGACGCTCACGGTCGCCTCGAACGAGTTCTACGTGCACCAGCGGGGCACGCAGGTCCAGGCCAGCATCGCGCAGCTGATGCGGCCGGCTGTCGGCCTGCCGATCGGCTCCTGCGCCGGCGTCGCGCTGCCGGCATCGCAGCAGGTCACCATGCCCGGCGGAACACTGTGCTTCTATCGGAATGCCGCCGACGGTCACGTCTACGCCTGCACGCTGACCCCGGGGGCGACGACCTGCGCAAGCGCCACGACCCAGGATCTTCTTCTCGGCGGAATCGAGCCGGTCAAGACCCTGAGCCTGACGTTCACGCCACTGGTCCTCGTCGGCGTCAATCCGTCGGTCGACATCAACTTCGAGCTCCAGCCTGCGGACAGCACCGAGAAGCCGCTCCGGTTCGCCATGAGCGT
This sequence comes from Candidatus Rokuibacteriota bacterium, assembly GCA_003220195.1. GTDB lineage: Bacteria > Methylomirabilota > Methylomirabilia > Rokubacteriales > CSP1-6 > AR8. Next base: position 2,883 of record QHRT01000305.1, read on the forward strand.
GACGCTGAGAAATTGAGGTGCGGCCCGTGCTCTTTCGACCGCTCGAGCGAGTCGTCCGAAGCGAACGAGGCAGCATCCTCCTGATCAGTATGATCCTGGTCGCGGTCATGACGCTGCTCGGCGCGGCGCTGTTCAACCTGGGGGTCGTCGACGCGCGCTGGGGAATCATCGGTGAAGTCGACTACAAGGCGCTCGAAGTCGCGCAGGCGGGCGTGGAGCGCGCGCTCCACCTGCTGTACCTCGATATCTGCCACGGCGCGACGGACTGCACCGCCCCGCGCCCGCTCTGTGGCTGGGTGACCGGCGCGACACCGTGCGTCAGCTGGGCGGATGGTGACATCAATGGCACGGCGTTCCCGGCAGTGTCGACGTTCACGTCGCTGACGCTTGGCTCGAACGATTTCAGCACGGCAAAGTTGGGCGAGGTCGCCGGGACCGGCTCCTACACCATCAAATTACGGAACCTCACCGTCAGCGAGGCCAACGCGAATTTCTCGGTGCCGTGCCAGAAGAACAACGTGAACAGCTTCTGCGACAACCTGATGCTGGTCCGGGCCACCGGCACGTATACCGTCGGCGGGATCCCGACGACGCGCACGATCCAGGTTCTGGCACGGACCCAGGCGACGCAGAGCCTCTCGTCCGGCGGGATCGTCGCCGGCACGGCCGGGCAAAGCATTCACGGGAACGTCATCATCGCGGGCTCGGTCCACGCGCTCGGCTGCTCCTCGCCACCATGCTTCGACCTGTGCCTGGGCGGCACCTCGGGAGTGCAGAACCACTACGGCGGCATGCCCGGCGCCATTCGCAACCTGATCCCGATCCCGCAGATGGTCTGCCAGCCGGGCAATACCTCATGCACGGCGGCCAACATCTCGACCACCGGCGTCGAGACCCTCGGAGGGATCGTCCGCGCCGCGGCGCCGGTCAATTCCCCTGCGCTCAGTCTGAGCGGCAACGCGTACATCGGCGACAAGGGATACTCGTCGCCGAGCTCGCCGCCGAACTCGAACTGCGGCGAGTCGGGCTCGGCGGGTTGCAAGCCGACGATCGACGCGCTCTACATCGCGAACGGCTGTCAGACCGCGGATTGCTCGGACAACTTCGTCGGGGCGTCGCACATCTTCTCGGACAACGGGCTGACGAACGCGTACGACGTGAACCCGGTGCCCGACTTCCCCGCGCTCAAAGGGTATTCGGTCACCGTCGGCGACACGACGTATCAGAACTATGCCTGCGCGGGAGTGGCTGGCTGCACGGATGGCAGCACGCAGGATTTCTTCGGGTCCCACGCCTACTGGGCATCGACGGCCGCGCTGGGATCCGGCCTGCAACAGCTCTTCACGTACTGGGACTCGGGCGGAAGCGCGCCCGCGGACTTCAACGAGCGGATCACGTTCGTCGATCCGCAGAGTCCGCCGGGCACTTCGCCGAACAAGAACGCCTGCATCCAGTGGGTGACGACCGGCAACAAGCTGCGCTTCGTCCGGTACACGGGGGGCAGCTGCACGACGACGCCGTTGTCGGTGGTCGCCGGCGATACGCCGCCCCTGATCTACCTGAACCGGGGCGGCGGCAACTTCAACGTGGGCTCGTCGATCACGTACGAAGGCGCCGCGGTCATCGTCGCCAGGGGAACCAACTGGCTCAGCATCCTGACTCCCGGCACCATGTCACTCGGTTCGTCACCCCACCTTCAGATCTTCGCCTTCCTCTACAGCGGGGCCGCGATGTCCATCGACAAGCAGACGCACGTCGTCGGCTCCGCGATGGCCAGGACCTTCGACATGGGGACGAACGTCCCGAACTTCTGGCAGGTGGAGAACCCGTGGCTCTCGTTCCCACCGCAGCCGGCGCCGGCGCAAGCCTACAGGGTGAAACCCGTGCCGCCGTGGTGGCGCGAGTGCGTGCCGGCGACTCCGGCGGATACGGCGATCAAGTGCTGGACGGGCGCGTGAGTCACGCGCGCTGACGTCAGCGGTCTTCGAACGCGAGCCGGTCGACGTCTCTCTCGGTGAGAGCGGTGCCGCTGCTTCCTTCACTATCTCCGACGCGCCGAGAGCTCAGCTCGCAGCGCCGGCCGGAGGAAGCTCGAGTTGCACGTCGGAAGTTCGTCGACGTGATCAGCGGCGCGAGCTGCGTTCCGCGCGCAGGAACGGATTCGTGACCCGGACCGTCCCGTACACGCGGTCGTGCTGGAAATCTTCGGAGATCAGCTCCGGCAGCCCGTACGTTTCGGCGTACGCCCAGAGATGGGCGTCGAACCACCCGAGCTGATACGTGGCCGAGCCGCGGATGGCCGTGCGCAGGAGCGCCTCGGTCGGATAGAGCACGACGAACTGGGTGAGGAACTCTTCCGCCTCGCGACGTGCGTCGTCCGGCGCGAGCAGCGGCCGCCCATCGTCGAGAGGACGCGTGACGGCGGCGAAGAACTCCACGATCGCCTGATGCGGGACGCGGAGCCGATCGTCAACGAGTCCCCGACGCAGCAACGCCGTGGCGATTTGCTGCTTCGCCGGGAACCGAGGATCGAAGCGATAGACGAGGACGTTCGTATCAACGAGGGCGGGCACGCCCGTACAGGTCCTCGCGCCGCCACCCTCGCCCGCCGCGCACTGACCCGGTGCGGCCCGCCTGCCGTCGCCGCTGCCGGGCCGTGGCGGCATCGAAGAGCTCGAGGCGCAGCCCGGCATCCGGAGGAGGCGCGCCACGCCCGGGTGGAATGACGCGGATCGTCTCCCCCGCCGGCACCCACTCGATCTCGTCGCCGGGCCGGATCCCGTACTGCTCGGCGATGACCTTCGGTACGGTCACCTGCAGCTTGCTCGTCACCCTGGCCACGTCCTTACTCTAGCAAGGACGCCGTCCTTGTCAACGCAGGCTGCGCGAACCGCCGCCAGACCTTCGATATGGTGACGCCCAGAGCGCTAAATTAGCGCCGGTTGCGTCTTCCGCTCAGCGGATCGCGCCAGCGCAATCCGGGAAAGCGGGCGAAATCCATGTCGTTCGAATGGAGCTCGCACTGGTGCTCGATGGCGAGCGCGGCGAGATGCGTGTCAGTGGTGAGGTCCATCGCTCAGCTGGTTCAGCCGAAGCGGGTCGATGCCTGGCCGGAAGGCGCTGCGAAACGTGTCGACGCGGAACGGTCGCCGAGTCTTGTCCCCTGGCTCGGGCGCGGCGAGGCCTCGCCGCAGCACTTCGTTGACCACCGTCTTGAAGGGCAATTTCCGGCGATGCGCCAGCGCGCGGAGCTTCTCGGCCACATCCTCGTCCACGGTGAGCGTCGTCCGCATGCAGACACCGTGATGTCCGTCTACGCTGATGTCAAGATGTCGGGACGACGACAAAGCCCTCCTGGGAGAAGTCATCGCCTCGAGGCTGACCACGACGACCGGGCGGGTTTTCGCGATCTCACGGCCACGCGTCGGATCGAGGTCGGCGAGATAGATGCCGTAGCGCTCGACTGCCTCGCTCACCAGGGCTCGTGTTCGAGGCCGTCGGCGAGCGTCACGTCGAGGTCACGCCAGTCTTCGCGTTCGCCAGCCATGTCCTTGAAGGTCTCCTCCCAGGACAATCGCCGGTCTTTCTTGCTGTGAAGGAGCAGGCCATCCTCGCGCTCTTCGAGGACCACGGCGTCGCGAATGGCATGTCTCTCGAGGAGTTTCTTCGGGAGGCGTACGCCCCGCGAGTTCCCGATCGCCACGACCTTGAGCTCGAGCAAGGAGGCCACCGACCTCTTCTGCGTCGTCCGCGTGCGGGCCATGAGTAATTACTGTACGTACGTCGGCGCTGGTGTCAAAGATC
>QHRT01000306.1 GCA_003220195.1 Candidatus Rokuibacteriota bacterium
AGAGACTTCCGAGCGCCGCACCGCCGAGGATTCGCCACACCCGTTCCGCGCCGCAGCCGCCGCGATAGCGGCCGGCGCCGCCGCTGTCACCGAGGATCGCATACCGTTCGACGCGCACGGGGAAGCTCGATTCGAGAATCTCGATCGGCGTGTTCATCGTGTTCGAGATCCCGCTCGCGATCACGTTGACGCCGTCCTTCGTCGGCCGCGCGCCCGACCCGCCCTTGAGGGTCTCGTAGCTGACGTAGCGCTCGCCGGTGCGATAGTCGACGCCGCCGAGCGTGAGAATGGCGGACGTCCCTTGCGAGCACGCCATGACGCGATCCGGCACCAGCTGCGCCAGTGCGCCGAACGTCATGTCGCAGACACGATGCGAGATCTCGTGGTTCGCGTAGACGACCGGCGCCGGGAAGGTCGCGTGCACGACCGTGCCCGGTTCGGCGACGATCTCGATCGGGCGCCAGCACCCCGAGTTCGGCGGCACGAGATCGGTCGGATCCGCGATCATCTTGATCGCCGTGTAGAGTCCCGAGGCCGTCACGTTCAGCGGCGCGTTCATCGGGCCGGCCACCCGGCGGTCGGTGCCCGTGAAGTCGACGACCAGCCGATCGCCGCGCTTCTCGACACGCATGCGGATCCAGAACGGGCGGTCGGCGCTCTCGCCGTCCTCGAGCACGCCGTCGCCGTCGCAGAAGTCCTCGAGACTGCCGACCCCGTCCGGCAGCCGCCCGAGCATCGTTCGCATCATCCGCTCGGAGTAGTCCATGACCTCCTGCATGATCGCGAGCAGCTCACCGGTTCCGTACTTCTTCGCCAGCTCGGAGAGCCGCGTCACCCCGCGATGGTTCGCGGCGATCTGCGCGCGCATGTCACCGCGCCGCTCGGCCGGTGTGCGCACGTTCGTGAAGATGATGTCGTGGACTTCGCGGTTCACGACTCCAGCGGCGAAGAGCCGCACCGGCGGCAGCCGCAACCCCTCGCCGAAGATCTCCGTGGTCGCGCCGTAACTCCCCGGCGTTGCGCTCCCGATGTCGGGCCAGTGGGCGCGCACGCAGCCGAAGCCGAGGAGCGCGCCCTCGTGGAACGCCGGGGTGACGACGTTGACGTCGGGCAGATGGCTGCCGCCGAAGTACGGGTCGTTGTGGATGAAGACGTCTCCCGGCTCGAACTTTTCCCACGCCTGGATGACGGCTTTCACCGCGAGCGGCATCGACCCGAGATGGATCGGCAGATCCGGACCCTGCGCGACCATCTCGCCGCGCACGTCGAAGAGGCCGCACGAGTAATCGCCGGCGACCTTGAGAATCGGCGAGTACGCGGTCTTGGCGAGGACGACCTTCATCTCCTCGGCCGCGGAGTAGAGCGCGTTCTTCACGACCTCGAACGTCGCGGCATCACGCATGCGCGCGCTCCAGGAGGATGAAGCCCTGCGCGTCGACGCGCAGGCTCCACGTCGGCGGCACGACCACCGTCGTGTCCATCGCTTCGATGATCATCGGGCCGGGCCGTTCGCTGCCGGGTCCGAGGCTCTCGTACGGGACGACGTCGCAGGCGGTGAGCCCGGTCTCCTTGAAGTAGACCGGCCGCGACTTCGTCTTCGCGAGCGGCTCGGCCGAGGGACCGTTCGCCCGCCGTGTGAGATCGAAGTGTCGCAGCTTGCCGACCGCGGTCACGCGCACGTTCACGAGCTGCACCGGTTCCTCCTCGCTCGAGTGGCCGTACGTGTGCCGGTGCCGGTCGTGGAAATCGGCGGCGAGCCGGGCGATCGTCGCGGCGGTGACCTCACCCGAGGCCATCGGCACCGTCAGCTCGTACGCTTGCCGCGTGTAGCGCAGGTCCGCCGAGCGGGTGATCTCCCACCGGTCTTCCGGCACGTCGGCCTCGCGCAGCATCGCACGCGCCGCGGATTCCATCTGCTCGTACGCCGCTTTCACGTCGGCGATCGAGACGCTCGCGAGCGGCATGTAGAGCGTGCGCGCGTAGTCGCGACGGAGATCGCTCATCACGAGACCCAGCGCGGAGAATCCGCCGGGGATCGGGGGAATGATCACGCGCGGGATCTCGAGCTCCTCCGCGAGCCGCGCCGCGTGCACCGGGCCGGCGCCGCCGAACGCGACGAGCGTGAACTCGCGCGGGTCGTAGCCGCGCTCGACCGACACGACGCGGAGCGCGCCGGCCATCCCGGCGGTCACGACGTCGATGATCCCTGCCGCCGCCTGCACAGGGTCGAGCCCGAGCGGCCGCGCGACGTGATGCTCGAGCGCCGCACGCGCTCGCTCCGCGTGGACGCGCAACCTGCCGCCGAGCAGGTACTCCGCATCGAGATAGCCGAGGATCACGTCCGAGTCCGTCACCGTCGGTCGCTCGCCGCCTTGCCCGTAGCACACGGGCCCGGGTTCGGCGCCGGCGCTCTCGGGTCCGACGCGTAGCGCACCGCCGGGATCGATCCAGGCGATGCTTCCTCCGCCGGCACTCACCTCCGCGACGTCGACGACGGGAACGCGGATCGGATGCCCGGTGCCGTGGAGCCAGCGGGTGACGTTGCCGTCGCCGCCCACCTCGTACTCCGCGGTCGTCTTGATCTCGCCGCGCTCGATCAGGCTCGCCTTCGCCGTCGTGCCGCCCATGTCGAACGACAGGAGATTGCCGATCCCGAGCTGTCGGCCGACGAGCGACGCCGCGATGACGCCGGCCGCCGGGCCCGACTCCACCGCCGTCGCCGGCATCCGCAACGCCTCATGCACGGTGAAGACGCCGCCGCTCGAGCCCATCACGCGGAGGGGCGGAAGTCGCAGCTCCCTCAGCGCCGTTTCGAGCCGTTCGAGGTACGAGGCGAGGATCGGCCCCACGTACGCGCACACCGCCGTCGTGCTCGTCCGTTCGAACTCGCGGATCTCCGGCAGGACCTCGCACGACAGGAACACCGGCACGCCGGGCAGCGCCGCGCGCAGTCGCTCGCCGATCGCGCGCTCGTGCGAGTCGTTCAGGAACGAGTAGAGCAGGCAGACGGCGATCGATTCCACGCGATGCGCGCGCATGAACGCGATCGCCGCGTCGACGTCGGCGAGATCGAGCGCGCGCACGACCTGGCCCTGCGCGTCCACTCGTTCGGTGACTTCCAGCCGGAAGTGACGGGGCACCAGCGTGGCCGGCGGATCCTGGAAGAGATCGTAGAGGCGCGCACGGGCCGAGCGGCGCAACTCGAGGAGGTCGCGCATGCCGCGGGTCGTGACGAGCGCGGTCCGGGCGCCCTTTCCCTGCAGCAGGGCATTCGTGACGACGGTCGTGGCATGCGCCAGCAGCGTCACGCGATCCGCCGGCACCCGCTCGCTCTCGAGCGCTCCGGCGAGCGCGTCAAGCACGCCGCGTCCGAAGTCGCGCGGCGTCGTCGGCACTTTCGCGAGCGCGATCGCCCCGCTCGCCTCGTCCACGAGCGCCACGTCCGTGAAGGTGCCGCCGATGTCGACGCCGATTCGCCAGGTCATCGATGGCACGATAACGGCGAGGTGGCGTGGCGTCAACAGACGTCGGTTCGTGGAACGTGAACGACTGTACGCGAGCCGGCGGGTGTCACCGGCGGGGGCAACGACCGCTCAGGCTCCATCACCCGTTCGCCTCAGACTGCCGCGCTTCGCGCGGCAGAGAGGACGAAGGGGTCCCATTACGCCTGAACGGTCGATGCCCCCACCGATGCCACCCGCCGATCATCGTGGTTTCGTTGACGACTGCTGAGGAAAGGATTTCCTGATGGACCAGACAGCGTATTCGCTCTCAGGGAAGAACACCGTCGTCGTCGGTGCGGCCAATGGGATCTGCCGTGCGGTCGCGCTCGCGTTCGCCGACGCCGGTGCGAACGTCGTCTGCGCGGATGTCGAAGAAGCGGGTGCTCGTGACACCGCCGCAACTGCCGCGAAGAGCGGGGTGCGGGCGCTCGCGGTCGCCGCCGACGTCGCGAAGGCCGACGACGCCGCCCGCATCGTCTCGACGGCCGTTCGCGAATTCGGCGGGCTCGACGTGCTGCTCTTCGGCGCCGCGGTTCGCGATCCGGTCGCAACGGTCCCTGAGCTTGACGAGGCCGCGTGGGAGCACGTGCTGCGCGTGAATCTCACCGGCGCGTTCCTCGTCTCGAAAGCCGCGATCCCGGCGATGGCGGCGCGCGGCGGCGGCAGCTTGATCCTGATCGCGTCCCAGCTCGGGCGCGTCGCCGCGCCCGGCCGCGCGGTCTACTG
>QHRT01000307.1 GCA_003220195.1 Candidatus Rokuibacteriota bacterium
CACGTCGGCGATCCGGTCGCCGTGGTGATCGCCGACAGCCAGGGCGCGGCGACGGACGCCGCGGAGAAGGTGCGGGTCGACTGGGAACCGCTGCCGACGGTCACGGCGACCGAGAATGCCGCCAAACCAGGCGGCCCGACGATCCACGCGGCCGCTCCGGGCAACGTCGCGTTCAAGTGGGCCCTCGGAGATGCCGCGGCGACGGACGCCGCGTTCAAGAACGCCGCGGTGACCCTCAAGAAGCGCATCGTGAACCAGCGGCTGGTGGCGAACGCGATGGAGCCGCGCGCCTGCATCGCGCGCTACGAGGATGCGACCGGAGAGCTCACGCTCTGGATCACGTCGCAGAACCCGCACGTGCACCGGTTGCTCATGTGCGCCTTCGTGCTCGGCATTCCCGAGCACAAGGTCCGCGTGATCGCGCCGGACGTCGGTGGGGGCTTCGGCTCCAAGATCTTCCTCTACAACGAGGAGGTCGTGTGCTCCTGGGCGTCGCGCCAGCTCAAACGGCCGGTCCGGTGGACGGGCCGCGAGGCCTATCTGACCGACGCGCACGGCCGCGATCACGTGACCGATGCCGAGGTGGCGCTCGCGCGCGACGGCAAGATCCTCGGGCTCAGGGTCAAGACGACGGCCAACATGGGCGCGTATCTGTCCACGTTCGCGCCGGCGATCCCGACGTTCCTCTACGGCACGCTCCTGAACGGCGTGTACTCGATCGGCGCCATCCACGTCGACGTCACCGGCGTCTTCACCAACACGACGGCCGTCGACGCGTACCGCGGCGCCGGCCGACCGGAAGCCTGCTACGTGCTGGAGCGGATCGTCGATGCGGGAGCCCGCGCGCTCGGCATGGATGCGGCCGAGATCCGCCGGAAGAACTTCATCCCGAAATTCGCGAACGGGTTCCAGACGCTGGTCGCGGTCACGTACGACAGCGGCGACTATGCCGCAGCGTTCGACAAGCTGCTCCAGATGCTCGACTACAAGAAATTCCGGACCGAGCAGGAGCAGGCGCGGAAGCAGGGGCGATTGCTCGGCATCGGCTTCTCGACGTACATCGAGGCGTGCTCGATCGCCCCGTCCAAGGTCGTGGGTGCGCTCGGGGCGGGCGCCGGGCTGTACGAGTCGGGAAAAGTCCGCGTCCACCCGACCGGGATGGTCACCGTCTATACGGGCTCGCATTCGCACGGGCAGGGACACGAGACGACGTTCGCGCAGCTGGTCGCCGACGAGCTCGGAATCCCGATGGAGCACGTGGAGATCGTGCACGGCGACACCGGCTCCATTCCCTTCGGCATGGGCACCTACGGGAGCCGCTCGGCGTCGGTCGGCGGCACGGCGATCTTGATGTCGCTCAGGAAGATCAAGGAGAAGGGCAAGCTGATCGCTGCGCACCTGCTCGAGGCGTCGCCGAAGGACATGGAGTACGCGAACGGGCAATTCCAGGTCAAAGGCGTGCCGGGCAAGTCCGTGCCGTTCGGCGCGGTCTCGCTCACCGCGTACGTCCCGCACAACTATCCCGATGGCCTCGAGCCTGGACTCGAGGAGACGAGCTTCTACGATCCATCGAACTTCTGCTTCCCCTTCGGCGCTCACGCCTGTGTGGTCGAGGTCGACCGCGACACCGGCAGCGTGAAGATCGTGAGATACCTCGCGGTCGACGACGTCGGCAACGTCATCAACCCGATGATCGTGGACGGCATGGTGCACGGCGGAATCGCGCAAGGCGTCGGGCAGGCGCTCTGCGAGGGCGCCGTCTACGACGACGCCTCCGGGCAGCTCGTCACGGCCAGCATGATGGACTACGCGCTGCCGAAGGCGGACATGCTGCCGTCCTACGAAACCGATCGCACCGTCACGCCAACCCCGGTGAATCCGCTGGGCGTGAAGGGAGCGGGAGAAACCGGCACGATCGCCGCCACGCCGGCGGTGATGAACGCCGTGGTCGACGCGCTGGCCCCGCTCGGCATCGATCACATCGAGGCCATGCCGCTCACGGCCGAGCGCGTGTGGAAGACCATCGGGCCCCGCAAGGCCTGAAGGAAATAGAGGAGAGAAAGCGCCATGTACCCAGCCGCGTTCGACTATCACGCCCCTTCGAGTGTCGCCGAAGTGCTCGGCCTGCTCGGTCGCCTCGGCGACGACGCGAAGGTGCTGGCCGGTGGGCACAGCCTGGTCCCGATGATGAAGCTCCGCCTCGCGCAGCCGAAGCACGTGATCGACCTCAAGAAGGTGCCCGGTCTGGCGGGGATCAAGGAAGAAGGCGGCGCGCTCGTCATCGGCGCGCTCACCACCCACTGGCAGGTGGAGTCGTCGCCGATCGTCCGCGAGAAGTGCCCGGTGCTCTCCGACACCGCGGGCGTGATCGGAGATCCCGCCGTCCGGAACCTCGGCACCATGGGCGGCGCGCTGGCGCACGCCGATCCCGCGGCCGACTATCCGGCGACGATGATCGCGCTCGGCGCCGAGATGATCTGCGAGGGACCGAAAGGTCGGCGGACCGTCAAGGTCGACGACTGGTTCAAGGGCCTCATGTCGACGGCTCTCGCCGAGAACGAGCTGCTGGTCCAGGTGAGAATTCCGGCGACTCCGGCGGGGACCGGGGGCGCTTACTTGAAGTTCCCTCATCCCGCGTCACGCTTCGCGGTCGTCGGCGTGGCGGCGGTCGTCACGCTGGACGGCAAGGGCGTGTGCACGAAGGCGAGCGTCGGCCTGACCGGCGCCGGCACGCACGCGGTGCGGGCGAAGGGCGTCGAGGGCGGGCTCACGGGCAAGGCGCTCGATGCCGCGACGATCGAGGCGGCCGCGCAGAAGGGCGCCGACGGTGTCGACGTGCAGGCGGATCTCCAGGGCTCCGTCGAGTACAAGGCCCACCTGTGCCGCGTGTTCGCGCGGCGGGCGGTGGAAGCAGCGGCCAAACGCGCGAGGCCCTGATCCGCAGCAAGAATCTCGCTCTGCTCTTGATCGTCGAAGGGGGCCATCGAGGCCCCCTTCGAGCGTCCACGCTTGTTCAGCCATGATCGTCGCGATCGTGCTGGCCGCCGGGCTCAGCCGGCGGATGGGGAAGCGTAAACTCCTGCTCGAGCTCGAGGGACGATCGATCATACGGTGGTCGGTGGAGGCCGTTCGTCGCGAGGTGGACCGGGTCGTTGTCGTCGTCGGGCCCGGCGATTCCGAGGTGAGGGCGGCGCTCGAAGATCTCGGCGTGACCTTCGCCGTCAATCCGCATCCCGAAGCGGGGCAGGGGACGTCGATCGCGTCCGGAGTCGAGGCGCTCGACCCAGGAACGCGCGCCGTCCTGGTCGCGCTCGGAGATCAGCCACGGCTGCCGAGCGACGTGATCCCGGCGCTGCGCGAGGCGTTCGAGCGCACCGGCCAAAGCGTGATCGCGCCGGTGTATCGCGGCACGCAGGGCACGCCGGTGCTGTTCGGCGCCGACGTCGTTCCCGAGCTCCGGTCGCTCACCGGTGATGCCGGCGCGCGATCGGTCGTGCGGCGCGATGCCTCGCGTGTGGAGCTGGTATCGTTCGATCTGCCGATGCCGCTCGACATCGACACTCCCGAGGATTACGCGAGGCTCGTGTAAGGTAGAATCGTCAGCCATGCGTGACGAAATCCGGACAATCCAGGCACTGATGGAAGAGGCGCAGTATGTCACCGATGCGCCGGTGGCGACGGCGGTGCATCTCGCGATGACCCTCCGCAAGCCCCTCCTGATCGAAGGCCACGCCGGGGTGGGCAAGACGGAAGTCGCGAAGGTGATGGCGCGGATGCTCCACACCAACCTGATTCGCCTGCAGTGTTACGAAGGGCTCGACGCGGCGACGGCGCTCTACGAATGGAACTATCAGAAGCAGCTCCTGCACATCAAGCTCGGCGAGAATTCCCATCGCGCGCTCGGTGAAAAGGAGCACGAGATCTTTTCGGAGCCGTTTTGCTCGTGGACGAGGTCGACCGATCCGACGAGGAGTTCGAGGCGTTCATGCTCGAGATCTTCGCGGACTGGCAGGTCACCATTCCGGAGATCGGCACGATCAAGGCCACGCATCCGCCGCACGTGGTGCTGACCTCGAACCGTACGCGCGAATTGTCCGATGCGCTGCGCCGGAGGTGTCTCTATCTCTGGATCGACTACCCGGCGTTCGACAAGGAACTGCGGATCGTTCAGCGAAAAGTGCCCGGTCTCGACGAACGGCTCGCGCGCGAGATCGCGCGCTTCATGGAACACCTCCGTCGGATGCGGCTCGGGAAGGTGCCGGGCGTCGCCGAGACGCTCGACTGGGCGCAGGCGCTCGCCGTCATCCACGCGGACCATCTCGACGAAGAGGTCGTGGCGGAGACGCTCGGCTGCATCATGAAGGACGCCGACGACATGAAGAGGTTCCGCGCGGAGATGGCGAAGACCGGCCTCGGCCAGTTCCTGTCCGTTCAGGGATAACCGCCGGATCGCGGGCGATGCCGGCGCGCACACTCACGACAGCCGTCATCCGCTTCGCGGCTCTTCTCCGCCGCCACGGCCTTCCCGTGACGCTGAGTCAAGCGGCGGACGCGGCGCGGGCGCTCGACCACCTCGACCTCGGCGACCGCGGCGAGCTCCATCTGGCGTTCAGAACGCTGCTGGTCGGGCGCCCCGAGGACTATCCGGTCTACGATCGTTGCTTCGACGAATTCTGGCGTGCCGGACTCGACGCCGAGGCCGTGCTGCCAGGGCTCCTGTCCATGTCTCCCGCGGAGATCTCGGAGTCGACGGCGTCGGCCAAGTCCGAGGGTCAGAAGCGCGAGACGCTGGCGCTGGAGACGTGGGGAGAGGAGGAGAGCACCGAAGCCGGTGAGCCGCTGTCGGTGCCTGGAGTCTCGGATCGCGAGAGCCTCATGGGCCAGGACTTCTCGACGTTCACCACGGACCAGCTCGACGAGGTGTTCCGCCTGACGATCCAGATCGCCCGACGCCTCGCGCGGAGGATCAGTCGCCGTCGACGCCCCGTGCGTCGGCGCGGGCGCATCGATCTGCGGCGGACGTTGCGCGCGAACCTGACGCGCGCCGATCTGATCGAGCTCAGGTTTCGCCAGCGGAAACGCCGCAAGGTGAGGCTGGTCCTGCTCTGCGACGTGTCGGGCTCGATGGACCTCTACAGCCGGTTCCTGCTGCAGTTCCTCTTCGCCGTGCAGAACGTCTTCGGCCGTGTCGAGACGTTCACGTTCTCGACGCGGCTCACTCGCGTGACCGAGTATCTCCGCTCGCGCTCGTACCGACAGGTGCTGCGGCGTCTCACCGACGTGCGCGACTGGTCCGGAGGCACGCGCATCGGGGAATCGCTCGCCGAGTTCAACCGCGAGTGGCCGTCGCTCGTCGACCGGCGCACGATCGTCATCATGCTGTCGGACGGCTGGGACACCGGCGACCCCGACGTGCTGGCGACGGAGCTGATGAGGATCCGGCGTCGCGCCGGACGGCTGATCTGGCTCAATCCGCTGCTCGGGAATCCTTCGTACGAACCTTTGACCCGGGGGATGGCGGCGGCGTTGCCGCTCGTGGATCACTTCGCCGCGGCGCACAACCTGGCGTCGCTGCGCGACCTCGCGAGGGAACTCACGGTGTAAGCGCGCCGCCGCGTTGTCGTTTGTCGATCGGCGAGCGTATCATGGAGGGTGCCGTGGCCGAACTCTTCGAACACATTGATCAATTGCGACGTTCCGGAGGCCGTGTCGCCGTCGCGACCCTCGTCAACACGCGCGGGACGACGCCGCGCAAGGAAGGGTCGAAGATGCTCGTCGACGAGCGCGGCGGCGTGCTCGGCTCGGTGACGATCGGCGGCTGTGTCGACGCGCAGGTGATCCAGGAATCGTCCGACGTGTTGACGACCATGCGGCCGAAATTACTCGAGCTCGATCTCGGCGACGAAGACGCGTGGGAAATCGGGCTCACGTGCGGCGGGACGATCGAGGTCTTCGTGGAACCGGTCGCGCTCGATCGGCCGGACGACCTGGCGGCCCGGCTCTACGACCGGACGCGAGCCCACACCGCCGCGGGCGGCCGAGGCGCGATCGTCACGCGACTCGAGGAGCCGGCCGGCGCGAAGCTCCTGGTCCTGGACGACGGGACGACGGAAGGCTCGCTCGGTGCGGCGACGCTCGACGAGCGGTTCAGTGCCGAGGCGCGCCAGGCCATGGAGCAGGGCACGTCCCGCGTCGTCACGCTGGAAGGCGTGCGTGGGTTCGTCGAGGTCTTCGCGCCGGCCGCGCTCTTGTTGATCGTGGGCGCCGGTCACGTGACGATGCCGCTCACCGGGCTCGCGAAGGTCCTCGGCTACCGGACGGTCGTGCTCGACGGCCGACCGCGGTTCGCGACACGCGAGCGTTTCCCGGACGTGGACGAGGTGCACGTCGGGATCCCGTCCGAGCTGGTCAAGCAATATCCGCTCACGCCGGCGGCGGCGCTGGTGCTGGTCGCGCATGACTACAAATGGGACTTGCCGGTGCTGAAGCATGCGCTCGAGAGCCAGGTCGGCTACATCGGCATGCTCGGCTCCGCGCGGCGCGGCGGAACGATCTTGAAGATGCTCGCGGAGGACGGCGTGAGCGAGACTGCGCTCGGCCGGGTGCACGTCCCGATCGGCCTCGACATCGGCGCGCGCAGTGCGCCGGAGATCGCGCTCGCCGTCCTGGCGGAAATCCAGGCGGTCCGCGCCGGAGGCACGGGTCAACCGCTCAGCGTGGTGCGCCGCGGCCGTGCCGCGAGCGGAGTGCCGCGGAGCCAGTGACGCGATGAAAGCGATCGCCGTGCGCCGGGATGAGGCGAGCGCCGAAATGCTCGTCGACCGTGTGCTCTGTCACGACGTCCGCGACGCCGCTGGCAAGATCGCGGCCCCGAAAGGGGCGCGCGTCGACGTCGCCATCGCCGCAACACTCCTCGCCACGCCGTGGGACGAGGTTCACGTGCTCCAGCTCGATCCGGGCGACCTGCACGAGGAAGACGCCGGACAGCGACTCGCCGCGGCGGTCACCGGCGAAGGCGTCGAGGTGAAGGGCTACACCGGTGGCCAGTGGACGCTGGCCGCCACGCGGCGGGGACTGCTCGGCATTCGCGAGGCAGCGCTGACCGACGCCAACGCCCTCGACGGCATCTCGATCTTCACGCTGCTCGACCGTCAGCCCGTGGAGCCCGGAGAGGTCGTGGCCAAGGCAAAAGTGACGCCGCTCGCGATTCCGGAGGAGACGCTCCGAAGCGTCGAGAAGGTCGCGGCCGCCGCGCGGGGCCTCGTCACGGTCAGACGCTTCGAGCCCGTCGTCGTCGGCGCGGTGGCGCGCGAGAACCTCGAGGCGAAGCAACGAGCTCGCTTCGAAGCCGCATTGCGGCAGAAGATCGACTGGTTCGGGAGCACGCTCTTGCCCGTTCGCTTCGCCGGCGGCGCTGCACGCGCGGTGGCCGACATGATGACCGAGCTCTCTCACGATGGTGCGCGCCTGTTGATCGTAGCCGGCGCGAGTGCGCTCGACCCGCTCGATCCAGTGTTCGGCGCGCTCGAGCTGGTTGGCGCGCGGATGGAGCGCCACGGGGCGCCCGCGCACCCGGGAAGTTTGCTGTGGCTGGCGTGGTGGCGCGACAACCCGGTGCTCGGCATGCCGACGTGCGGGATGTTCTCGCAGGCCACCACCTTCGACCTGGTGCTGCCGCGCATCCTGGCCGGCGACCGGCTCGGTCATCGCGACATCGCCGAGCTGGGACACGGCGGTCTGCTGTCGCGCGACATGGCTTACCGCTTTCCGCCGTATCGCCCGAGCGCGACGCGGGGAGAGCTCGAGTGAGCGGCGGAGAGTCGCCGGCGGCCGTCAAGGGGCTCCCTTACAGCGACGTGATCCGACGGCGCTGGCGACATCCGGAATTCCGCGGGCGCTTGCCACAGGCGAACGTCGCCGCCGAGGACGTGAATCCGCTCTGCGGTGACCGCGTCCGCATGGAGCTCCGGGTGGAGGACGACGCAATCCTGGCCGCGCGCTTCAGCGGTGACTCGTGCGCGATCTGCACGGCATCCGCCGACGTCGTCTCCGAGCTCGTCACGGGGAAGAGCGTGCGGGAGGCGACGGCGCTCG
>QHRT01000308.1 GCA_003220195.1 Candidatus Rokuibacteriota bacterium
AAGATGGGCAAGGCGATGCGCGCGATGTCACAGAACCGAGAAGCGTGCGCAGTCGTCGGCGTGGACGTGCACCGCGTGGCGCGCGCGACGTTCGCGCTCTCCGCCCTGCTGGCCGGCATCGCCGCGGCGCTGGTCACACCGCTCTTCAACATCTACCCCGACATGGGCGCGCTCCTGACCGTGAAGGCGTTCGCCGCGGTCGTCGTGGGCGGGTTCGGCTCCGTCGCGGGCGCCATCGCCGCGAGCCTGATCATCGGCCTCAGTGAATCGCTCGCCGCGGGCTACGTCGCGTACGCGTACAAGGACGCGATCGCGTTCGTCGTGATGATCGCGGTGCTGCTCTGGCGGCCGCAGGGGCTGTTCGGCCGTCACATCGGGATCTGAGAGTGCGACGCGCGGTCGCGTGGGGCTTAGGCGGAGCGGCCCTCGTCGCGATGCCGTGGCTGGTCCGCGCGGTCGCGCCGGGACAGCAGCGGTATGTCCTGCACATCCTGGTCTTCACCGGACTCTTCGCCGCGCTGGCGCTCTCCTACGATCTCGTCGTCGGGCACGTCGGCAGCCTGTCGCTCGCGCATCCGGCCTTCTTCGGCATCGGCGCCTACACCGCCGCGCTGCTCGCGACGCGCGCCGGCTTCACGTTTCTCCCGGACACGCTGGCCGCGATGATCCTGGCGGGCCTCGTCGCGTGGCTCATCGGAGTGCCGATGTTCCGCCTCCACGAGCACGCATTCGCCATCGGCACGCTCGGCTTCGCGATGGTGACGCACATCGTCGCGACGAACTGGGTCGATCTGACGCGGGGGCCACTCTGCGTCACGGGGATTCCGCGGCCCGCGCTCGGCATGGGCCCCGTCGCCATCAAGCTCACGTCGGTGCCGCACTACTACTGGCTCGCGCTCGCGAGCCTCGGCCTGGTGGCGCTGCTCTACCACGGGCTCACCACGTTCCGCCTCGGCCGCGCGTTCCACGCCGTCCGCGACAACGAGATGCTCGCGGCGGCCGCGGGCATCGATCCGCGGCGCTACCGGATGCTCGCGTTCGTCGTCGGCGCCGTCGTCGCCGGCGGGATCGGCGCGCTGTACGCGCACTACATCACCGTGCTGTGTCCCGAGGAGATGACGGTCGCGCTGACGATCAATCTCCTGGTGATCGTGTTCATCGGCGGCGTCGGCCGTCTGCGTGGCGTCGTGATCGGCGCCGTGCTGTTCACGGTCTTGCCCGAGATCTTGCGCATCGCACCGACCTGGCGGCTCGTCATCTACGGCGGCTTGCTGCTGGCGATCGTCGTCAGATGGCCCGAGGGGCTGGAATCGGCGCTCCGGCGAAGCGGACGCTCGAGAACTGCCTGATGGCGTTCTTCGCCGTGCACGGGCTCGTGAAACGCTTCCTGGGCGTGACCGCGATCGACCGCGTGGATCTGACGGTCGAGCGCGGAGAGCTGGTCGCTTTGATCGGGCCGAATGGCTCGGGCAAGACGACGCTCTTCAACTGCGTCACGGGCTTCATGCCCGCCGACGCCGGGAGAGTCACGTTCCGCGAGCGCGACGTGACCGGCATCGCGCCCCATCGGATCGCGCGGCTCGGCGTCGGACGCACCTTCCAGCTCGTCAGCGTGTTCTCGCGGCTCACCGTGCTCGACAATCTCCTGGTCTTCCTGCAGCAGCATCAGGAGGACAGCGTCCTGGGCCGCCTCCTCCGGACCGCGCGCCTCAGGCGCTACGAGCGAGAAGCGCTGGATCGCGCGCACGCGCTGCTCGCGTGGGTGAAGCTCGCGGATCACGCCCACGCCCCGGCCGGCACGCTCTCGTACGGTCAGCGCAAGCTGCTCGCGTTCGCCGCCGCGCTGATGCCGAACCCGGAATTGATCCTCCTCGACGAGCCCGCGGCCGCCGTCAATCCCACGATGATCGAGACGATGAAACGCCACATCCTGGCGCTCAACCGTGAAGGCAAGACGATCCTGCTCGTCGAGCACAACATGGACGTCGTCATGGACCTGGCGCAGCGGGTGGTCGTGCTCGACCACGGAGCGAAAATCGCGGAGGGCGCGCCGGAGGCCATCCGTCGGGACCCTCGCGTGATCGACGCCTACTTTGGCCGGTGACGCTCTGCTCGTCCTCGATGACGTGCGCGCCGGCTACGCCGAGGTCGAAGTGCTCCGCGGCGTGTCGCTCGAGGTGCGATCCGGCGACATCGTCTCGATCATCGGCGCGAACGGCGCCGGCAAGTCGACACTGCTCAAGACCGTGTTCGGGCTGGTGACGGCGCACGGCGGCAGCATCCGGCTCGCCGGCGAAGAGCTCGCCGGCCGTCGCCCCGTCGAGGTGCTCGCGCGCGGTGTGTCGTACGTGCCGCAGGGTCGCTGCAACTTCCCGGCGATGACGGTCGAAGAGAATCTCGAGATGGGCGCGTACACGCGTAACGACGCCGGCGTTCGACGGGACATCGACGCGATGATGCAGCGCTTCCCGATGCTCGGGAGCAAGCGCGTCGATCCGGCTGGCACGCTGTCAGGCGGCCAGCAGCAGGTGCTCGAGATCGCGATGGCGCTCTTGCTTCATCCGCGGCTCTTGCTCGTCGACGAGCCGTCGCTCGGACTCGATCCCCGGATGGCCGAGCTCGTCTTCGCGACGATCGAGTCGATCAACCGTGAAGGGACCACGGTCGTGATGGTGGAGCAGAACGCGAAGACCGCGCTCTCGATCTCGCATCGCGCCTTCGTGCTGGAGCTCGGGCGCAACCGGTTCGAGGGCACGGGCCGGGAGCTGCTCGACAATCCCGAGGTCCGCACGCACTATCTCGGCCGGTGAGGCGAGGGCCTCACCTCCCCGCCGTGTCCGCCGCCTGACGCATCTTCTGGAGATACGCGTCGCTGCCGGCTTGCAGCAAGCGGCCGACGCTGCCGTGGAAGTACTGCACGCCGAGCCCGAGGAACTTGGGAACGAGATTGTCGGGGCAGCTGCACCCGGCGATGCGCCCGGCGCCGGTGATGATCTTCACTCCGCGCTCCATCATCTCCTGCACGTCGGGGTGAGCCTGCTGGCCGGTCAATCCCATCGATTGCGACAGGTCGCCGGAGCCGATGAAGTAGACGTCGACGCCGGGCACCGTCACCATCTCGGGCAGGTTCTCGATGGCCTCGACTTCTTCCAGCATCAGGCACACCAGCGTCTGACGATTGGCGTCCCGCGCGTAGTCCGCGGTGGCGCCGCGGAATCCATAGCCGGCGGGTCGGCCGCCGCTGAAGATTCCGCGGTGGCCGTCGGGTCCGTACTTCACCGCATCGACGGCCGCCCGCGCTTCATCGGCGGTGTTGACGTGCGGAACCTGCACGCCCCACGCGCCGCGGTCCAGGAACGGCGCGATGATCTCCGGCCGGTTCCCGACCGGCCGCACGATCGGCGCCATGCCTGTCAGCTCAGCGGTCGCGATGCAGGCTTCCGCGGTGTCGACCGTGATGGACCCGTGCTCGTTGTCGAGCAGGATCCAGTCGAACCCGAGATGCCCCAGCATCTCGACGATCGCGGGCGCCGGGAACGTGCACATGACGCCGAACGCCGCTTTTCCCGCATAGAGCCGTTGCTTGAGCGTGTTCTCACGCATGCTGTTCGCGGATCGAGAATAGTCGATCTGCGAGACACTGTCTCCGTGAGCAAGGCTCGAGACGCCGCCCTGGCCGTCGCCGGTCGCGAGGTCGCGATCACCAACCCGGGCAAGGTCTTCTTTCCTGGGACCGGCTACACCAAGCTGGACCTGGCGCGCTATTACGCCGCGGTCGCCGACGGCGCGCTGCGCGGCATCAGCGGGCGCCCGATCGTGCTGAAGCGCTACGTCGATGGCGCCGCGGGCGAGCCGTTCTTCCAGAAGAGGGCGCCGGAGCAACGTCCCGAGTGGGTCGAGACCGTGGAGCTGGCCTTTCCCTCCGGGCGGACGGCGCGCGAGATCGTCGTGCGCGATGCGGCGCAGCTCCTGTGGATCGTGAATCTCGGCTGCATCGATCTGAATCCTCACCCGGTTCGCGCCGACGATCTGGAGCATCCCGACGAGCTTCGCGTCGACCTCGATCCCGGCCCGGGCGTCGGCTGGGACGACGTGCGGCGCGTGACGCTCGTCGTGCGCGACGTGCTCGACGAGCACGGGCTTCGCGGCTGGCCCAAGACCTCGGGCTCGCGCGGCATGCACGTCAACGTGCGCATCGCGCGGCGGTGGAGCTTCGACCAGGTGCGCCGCGCGGCGCTGGCGCTCGCGCGAGAAGTGGAGCGCCGCGCGCCGGATCTTGCGAGCAGCAAGTGGTGGAAGGAGGAGCGCCACGGCGTCTTCCTCGACTACAACCAGAACGCCAAGGACCGCACCGTCGCGTCCGCCTGGTCGGTGCGCGCCACGCACGATGCGCGCGTCTCGATGCCGCTCGAGTGGGACGAGGTCGCGAGCTGCAGTCCGGAGGATTTCACGCTCGTGACGGCGCCGGCGCGGTTCAGGGAGCGTGGCGACGCGTCCGCCGGCATCGACGACGCGGCGGGATCACTCGATGGGCTGCTCGAGCTCTCGAGGTCCCAGGAGGCGGCGGGCCTCGGCGACGCGCCGTGGCCTCCGCACTATAGAAAGCAGCAGGACGAGCCGCCGCGCGTGGCGCCCTCACGACAGAAAATTGCGCGCACCGCGACCGAGCGCGGCGGGCGCCGGTCGACGCAGCCGCTGATCACCGTGGCGAAGGCGGCGCACAAGCCCGACGCGCTCGCCGGACTCGAGCGCTGGAAGACCCGGTACCCGGACGCGGCCGGGCGCCTGCAGGAGGACGACGTCCTGATCGATTCGATGCGCGGCCGCTCGACCACCTGGACGCGCATCCGCATCAATCTGCGCCACGTTCCCGAGGACGCGCGCCCTCGGGAGGAAACGCCGGATCCCGACTACGACCCCTGGTCCGACGCGGGGCCCCGGCGACGCGCGGCGCCGCCATGACGGCGAGCGCGAGAGAGTGCGCGCGAGTCACGCACGCGCGCCGAACACGCGCGTGAGCTCGTAGGCGGGCGTGACCTCGAGCTGGTCGTAGCGGCACTCGTCCGGACGTTTATCGGGACGCCAGCGGAGGAACTGCGCGGCATGCCGGAAGCGCGACCCCTGCATGTGGTCGTACGCGACCTCGCAGACGCGCTCCGGACGCAGCGGCTCCCAGCTGAGGTCCTTGCCGCGGTTCCACCGGCTGGTCGCGCCGGGCATCCGCTGCCCCGCCGCTTCCGCCTCCTCGTGCGCTTCGGCCCAGTCGCGCCACGGGTGCCCTTCGAGCGCGCGCTCGCGCAGCGGCGCCAGCTCCTCGACGAGCCGGGCGCGCATCTGATTGGTGAACGCGCCGGCGACGCCGACGTGGTGCAGCGTGTGATCGTCGTCGTAGAGTCCGAGCAGCAGCGAGCCCACCATGGCGCCCGGGCCCTTCTTGTGCCAGCGGAACCCGGCGACGACGCAATCCGCCGTGCGCCGGTGCTTCACCTTGATCATCGTGCGCTCGCCGGCGCGATACGGCTCCTCGAGACGCTTCGCCATGACGCCGTCGAGCCCGGCGCCCTCGAAGCGACGGAACCAGTCCTCGGCGAGCGTTCGATCGCGCGTGGCCGGCGACAGGTGCACCGGTGGCGTCGCACTGGCGAGCGCCTGCTCGAGGCGAGCACGCCGCACGGCAAGAGGTGCTTCGCGCAGGTCTTCGTCGCCAAGCGCGAGCACGTCCCACGCGACGAACGACGCTGGCGACTGCTCGGCCAGCATCTTCACCCGCGAGGCCGCGGGATGGATGCGCAGGAGCAGCTTTTCGAAGTCGAGCCCCTCGCTCCCGACGATGACGATCTCGCCGTCCACGACGCATCTTCCGGGCAGCGCGCGCAGGAGCGGACCGGGCAATTCCGGGAAGTAGCGGTTCATGGGCTTCTCGTCGCGGCTCTGCAGAAGAATCTCGTCGCCGTCGCGAAACACCAGCGTGCGAAAGCCGTCCCACTTCGGCTCGAACTGCCATCCCTCGCCGTCGGGCAAGGCGTCGGCGGCGGTCGACAACATGGGCGCGATCGGCGAGGCAAACGGGAGTCGCATGGCTCTATGGTAGAGGACCTCGGCAAGCGCCGCCGAGCTCCCGTGCATTACGATGCGGTCGAATGGAGGGCTCCATGGCGAAGATCGATCTCGAGAAGTTCCGGCTGCGCCGCTTCGTGGAGCGTCTGATCGACATGGGCGAGATGGACGTTCGCGACGAGCCCGTGCCGCTCACGCGCCTCTCGGAGATCATCGAGAGCACGCGGAAGGCCATCCTGTTCCGGCGTGCGGGACCGGAAGAGGTCGAGCTGGCGGCCAAGGTCGCGGGCGGGCGCCGGCGCATCGCCGCGGCGTTCGACACGACGCTCGACAGGCTTCACGACGTCTATCACCAGCGCCTGGCGACGCCGCAAGAGATCGTCGAGATCCCGTCGAGCGAGGCCCCCGTGCACCAGATCGTGCGCACCGGCGCCGACGTCGACCTGACGAAGCTCCCGTTCCACCCGCAGCACGAGTTCGACGGCAGCTGCTACATCTCGTCCGCGATCGATTACACGGTCGACCCGAAGAGCGGCCGGCGGAACGTCGGGTGCCGGCGCCTGAGCCTGCGCAACCGCACGCAGACCGGCACCAACGTCACGTCGCCGTCCGACCTGAAGCGCATCTACCAGGCCTGCGTCGCGCGCGGGGAACGGTTGCCGATCACGTTCACGGTCGGCGCCCATCCGCTCGATCTCTTCGCCGCCACCACGCGCGCGTCCGGCGATGAGCTCGAGCTGGTCGCGCGCTTCCGCGGCGAGCCGGCGGCCGTCGTCAGAAGCGTCACCAACGACATCCTGGTGCCCGCCGACGCCGAGGTGACGCTGGAGGGCTATCTCCACGAGCGGGGCTACGTCGAGCCGGAAGGCCCGTACGGCGAGTACATGGGCTACTACGGCGCAATTCATATGGACCCGGTGTTCCACTGCACGGCCATCACCATGCGCCGCGACGCGATGCACCAGACGCTGCTGCACGGGTCCGCGTTCGAGCTCGAACAGAGCGACGCGGCCTGCGTCGGCGCGGTGCGGACGGAGATCGAAGCGATGAGGATCCTGCGCACGGCCGTGCGCGAGCCGGTCGCGGTCTACCTGCGCGAGAGCTCCGGCGGAGGCAACACCCTCCGCGTGTCGATCCATCAGCGGACGGTGGGCGAAGCGCGTGCGGCGATCGCCGCGCTGTTCGGCGGGATCATGCGGCTCAAGCACGTCTTCGTGTTCGACGAGGACATCGACATCGGGGACGATCGGCAGGTCGACTGGGCGTTCGGCACGCGATTCCAGGCCGACCGCGACATCATGATCTTCGAGGGCATGCTGGGGATGACGATGGACCCGTCGCTCGACGGCCGGCGCACGGGCGCGAAGGCGGGCTTCGACTGCACGCGGCCCATCGGCCGTGAGGGACAGATCCCGATGACCCGATGCGCGGCGAAGGTCTTCAAGGAGCGCGCGCGCTTCCTGACGGTCGAGCAGGTGCTCGACGCCGGACCGCAGTTCTACGCCGACATCGTCGAGTCGGTGGGGAGCGACGACGGTCGGGAGGTCGCGTGCGCGCTCGACGAGCTGCGCCAGCGAGGTCGGCTCGGCCGCGACC
>QHRT01000322.1 GCA_003220195.1 Candidatus Rokuibacteriota bacterium
CAGGCGGCCATGAAGTCGTTCGCCGTCGTCATCATGGGCGGCCTCGGCGACTTCCTCGGCGCGATCGCGGGCGGACTCGTGCTCGGCATCGCGGAGAGCCTCGGCGCGGCCTACATCTCGTCCGGATACAAGGACGCGATCGGCTTCGTCGTCATCATTCTCCTGTTGCTCTTGCGGCCCCAGGGTTTGTTCGGGCGGCGGCAAGCGCTTCGATGAGGGACGCTGGGGCAGGCCCGAGGCGCGCCACGGCTTGGCCGGGGCGCGTCCGAGCGTCGGGGGTCTGGGGGCCATGGCAGGCGCGTCCGCGCGCCTCTCGGGGCCCCCAGAAAGATCGATGAAGCTCACTCACCTGGCGGTGCTCGCGGCGCTGGTGGCCGTGCCGTTCGTGCTCGACGATTACTACGTCCACCTGGTCATCATGGCGGGCATCTTCTTCATGGCGGCAGCCGGTATGAATCTGCTGCTCGCCGGTGGGCAGCTGACGCTCGGGCACACGGCGTTCTTCGGCATCGGCGCGTACACCTCGGGGCTGCTGGCGTTGCACTGGGCGGTGTCGCCGCTCTACGGGATGATCGCCGCAGCGGCGTTCGCCGCGCTCGTCGGCTATCTCATCGGGACCATCACGCTCCGGCTGCGCGGCGCGTACTTCGTGCTCGTGACGATCGGCTTCGCCGAGGTGATCCGGCTGATCGCGACGAACTGGATCGAGTTGACGCAGGGGCCGCTCGGGTTGCCGGGAATCCCGCCGTTCTCGCTCGGTCGTGAGGCGTGGGCGCTCGCCGACAAGCGCCAGTACTACGTCCTGATGCTCGTCCTGGCGGTGGGGACGCAGGTGCTCTGCGCGCGGCTCCTCGGCTCGCGATTCGGCCGCTCGCTGGTGGCGGTGCGCCAGAACGAGACGCTCGCCGAGTCGGTCGGGATCAGCGCCTATCGGACGACGCTCGTCGCGCTGGTCGTCGCGTGCGCGCTCGCCGGCGTCGCCGGCAGCTTCTACGGGCACTACACGATGTTCCTCTCTCCGGAGCTGTTCGCGTTCTACAACACCGTGACGATGGTCGTGATGGTCGTCGCCGGCGGGCAGGGCACCGTCGCGGGCCCGGCCGTCGGCGCGCTCGTCTTCACGTTCCTTCCCGAATTGCTCCGGATGGCGTCGTTCTACCGGATGCTCGTGTACGGTGTCGTGCTGCTGCTGTCGGTCATGTTCATGCCGCGCGGCATCGTCGACGTGCTCCGCCGGCTCCGTGAGCGACGTGCGCGTGTCCGACCAGAGACGGCGCCCGTCCTTCCCGAGGGCGCGCCGGCCGGTTCGCGGATCGATCGGGAGGGGCGGGCCAGCGAACCAGAACATCTCGGCGCCACGCCGGGCGGTTCGCTTCGAACGTCCGAAGCCCGTCGCGGACCATCCGCCGTCGTTCTCGACGAGAATTCGAGTGTCCCCGGGTCGATGTCGGCCTCGGGCTCCGCGCTCGACGTCGCGGGCATCACCGTACGATTCGGCGGCCTCACCGCGCTGTCGGACGTGACGTTCGCGCTGGCGCGTGGAGAGATCCTCGCCCTCATCGGCCCGAATGGCGCCGGCAAGACCACCGCGTTCAACGTCATCACGGGCTTCCTGGTCCCGACGGCCGGACGTGTCCG
This sequence comes from Candidatus Rokuibacteriota bacterium, assembly GCA_003220195.1. GTDB lineage: Bacteria > Methylomirabilota > Methylomirabilia > Rokubacteriales > CSP1-6 > AR8. The sequence continues at coordinate 1,639 of QHRT01000322.1, forward strand.
ACAGGACGGCGGCTTTGACCTCACCGCGCTCCGTCCGCACCAGGTCTGCCGACGCGGTCTCACCCGGATGTTCCAGAAGACCAGCGTGTTTCCCGACGCGGCCGCGCGCGAGAACGTGACGATGGCCGGCCACCGCCTCGGGCGCGCCGGGGTGCTCGCCCAGGTTCTGGGGACCCGCGCCGCGCGCGACGACGAGGTCAGGCTGCGCGCACGGGCCGCCGAGCTTCTGGATTTCGCCGGACTTCGCGACCGCCCACGCGTGGTGGCGCGGAATCTCTCGTACGGCGAACAGCGGCTCCTGGCCTTCGCCATCGCGCTCGCGCCGGCGCCGTCCGTGTTGCTGCTCGACGAGCCGGTCGCCGGACTCAACGCGTCCGAGACGGCGCGCGTGATGGAGCTGATCGAGGACTTCGATCGCATCGTGGTGCTCAATCACGGGCAGAAGATCGCCGAGGGCACGCCGCGCGAGATCCAGCGAGACCCGGAGGTCATTCGCGCGTACCTCGGCTCCGGCGACGTCTATGCTGGCGCTTGACGACGTCCGCGTGGCGTACGGCAACGTCGAGGTCCTGCGCGGCGTCTCCCTTCGCGTCTCGGCCGGGGAGCTCGTCTGCCTGCTCGGCGCGAACGGCGCCGGCAAGAGCACCACGGCCAAGACGATTTCCGGCTTGCTGCGGCCGCGCGGCGGACGCATCACGTTTCTCGACGCGCGCATCGACGGCCTGCCCGCGCACGCGATCCTGCGCGCCGGCATCGCGCACTGCCCGGAAGGCCGCCGCATCTTTCCCGAGATGACGGTGCGCGAGAATCTCGAGATGGGCGCGTACATCCAGGGCCGGGGCGGCGCGACGAGCCTCGAAAGCGTGCTCGAGCGTTTTCCGATCCTGCGCCAGCGGGCGCGGCAGCTGGCCGGGACGCTCTCGAGCGGGGAGCAGCTGATGCTGGCGATCGCGCGCGCCCTCATGTCGAATCCGAAGCTGCTGCTCCTCGACGAGCCCTCGCTCGGCCTGTCGCCGACGATGGTGGAAACGACGTTTCGGTTGATCGCCGAGATCCGTCAGCAGGGCGTGACGGTCCTGATGGTCGAGCAGAACGCGGCGCTCGCGCTCCGCATGGCGGACCGCGGCTACGTGATGGAGACCGGACGCACGGTACTCGAAGGTCCGGCGCGCGAGCTCCTGGCGAACGAGCACGTGCGCCGCGCATATCTCGGAGGCTAGTCACCTCGCAGGGGGTTGTGGGCGCGGCCCGAACTAGAGCGGGTCGGCGGACGGTGGTATCAGCGCGATGCTGGCCGGTTCGGGGATCGCCGCGCTGACCAGGTGGAGCAAGTGCTCGAGCGGGACGGGCTTGGGAATGTACGCAAAGGCGCCGCGCATGAGCACCGTGGTGATCGTGAAGTAGTCGTCGGTCCCGGTCGTGACGATCACCGGCACCGTCGGATCGATGCCGCGCAAGCGCCGCAGCACTTCCAGCCCGCTCATCTCGCCGTAGAGATTGATGTCGAGCAGCACCAGATCCGGGACCGTCTCGACGAACGCCGCCAGCGCGGACTCGCCGTCGCGGACGGACTCGATCACATACAGCTCCTCGAGGCACTCCTTCAGCATGCCGGCGACGCGGTGGTCGTCTTCGACGTGGAGAATTCGTTTCCTGCCGGTGATCGAGTGCATGCTGCTTCGGCCCGAATGCCAAACTTTGCAACGGCGAGGCCATGCGCGCGGCGCCGCAACACTGCGCAAACTCAGCGGTGTCTTTCCGCGCCCGCGCGCACGCCGGCCATCCTGGCGCTACGGCGCCGCATCAGTGCCAGCGTGACGCTCCGTGAGCGCTTCCCTCGGGGCCCTCATGCGATCAGAGGCCGCGTGACTCTCGCCACGCCCGGATCTGGTCTCCGTGCTCCTTGTAGTGATGCGCGCTGGTCTGCTCGACGATCCGATACGCCGCCCGCCCCGGCTGAAAACGCTCGTCCGGGACGGAGGCCGCGGCGTGCATGAAGGACTCGTGCGACTCGTCCAGCTCCAGCAGCACGTCCGCGACCGGCGTCGTTCGCACCGAGGCGGCGAACTTCGCGTTCCAGCGATCGACGTCGTCGTAGCTGACGCCCGGGAGCACCGGGCGTTCACCGCGCGTGATCCGCTCGAGGGCGGGGGCCATCTCGCGATGCCAGCCGGTGATGTGTCCGACGACGTCGCGGATGCTCCACGAGCCGAGCCACACCTCGGTCATGTGTTCTTCGTTGAGCCCCTGGATCGCTTCGTGGAACGCCTTGTACTCGCGCGCCGCGCGGTTCAGGAGCTGCCCCTTCGGACTCGCGACGTCAGTGCTCATGGGTCCTCCGCGATCGCCGGTCGTCGAGACGATCGAGCGCGGCGCGATCGATCGTCTCCCGGGCTCACGGGTGAATCCGCTTGTAGAAGAGGAGCTCCCGGTATCCCTGCGGAAGGTTGTCGATGTAGCCCGACGGCGCGAATCCGAGGGCCGAGTGCATCTGGATCGACACCGCGTTCGTCTCCTCGGTCGACGAGTAGAGGCGCGGGCTCGGCGACATGCTCTCGACCGCGCGATAGAGCGCGCGCGCGACGCCGCGCCGACGGTGGTCCTTCTGCACACACACGAGCGAGACGAACGTGCACTGGAACCAGTCCGTCCGGTACGCGATGAAGCCGACGACCTCGTCGTCCCGAGCGGCGACCAGCAGATGGTGTCGCTCGACGTGCGAGCGGACGAACGGGCCGGCGCGCTCGGGACCGATGACGTCCCCGGCGAGCGTCATGATGGAATCGAGCTGGCCGGGACCCAGGAGCCGGATGTCCATGAGGTCAGTGTACCGGGTCCATCGGGGAGGAGCGGCGGCGCGCGCTCCCCGATCTTCAATAGGTCCCGGGGCGGATCTGCTGGTACAGCGCTTTCAACGCGTCCGCCGTGAAGCCCGGCTTCTGGCACACGTCGATGATCTTGCGCTCGTCGGCCTCGACCTTCCGCACGGCGTCCGGGATCTTCTCGGCGAGGTCGGGCGGGATCGTCACGACGCCGTGCTGATCGGCGTGAATCAGATCGCCGGGCTTGACCCAGAGTCCACCGACCTTCACCGGAAGCCCGAAGTCCACCATGTGCACCCACGCGTGCGAGACGCTCACGTGCTCGGCGACGAACTGGAACCCGAGCGCGCGCACCTCGTCCAGGTCGCGTACGGACCCGTCGGTGACGACGCCGCGACAGCCGAGCGCCTTGTGGATGTTCGCCTGGACCTCGCCCCACTGCGCGCCCTGGCCGCGCGGCTCGTCGAGATCGTGCACGACGACCACGCGCGGCGCAGGAATGGACTGCACGTAGTCCCACCACGCGAACGTGCTGGCGCGATGTCCCTGCTGGGGCTGCGGCTCCGCGCGAATGATCGCCGTGACGGCGTAGCCCACGAGCGGTCCGAGCTCGGGGAAGAGCGCGCGCACGCGGCTCGACATGAACCCCTCGTGCCGTGGCCGAACGGCGAACGTCTCGATCGCGTTGGCGACGCTCGGGCTCGTGATCTTTCGAAGTGCGTCGATCATGATCCTGTCCCCCCGGTGGTCAGAGCGTGTTCTTGCGCTGCCGCAGCAACTCACGACGAATGCCTTCGGCGGCCTGGCGGATCTGTTCGAGGCTCGGGTTGACGGCGAGCGCACGGTCGAAGTACTCGAGCGCGCGAGACGGCTGGTCGAGCTGCATGTAGATCAGGCCGTAGCCGCTCAGCACGCCGAAGTGATACGGGTTCCTCTTGATCACCTCGTCGCAGTCCGCGAGTGACTTCCGGTATTCGCCCATCATGTAGTAGACCGTCGCTCGCTTGTTCCAGCCTTCGGCGAACTCGGGTCGGCGCGCGATGACCTGGGAAAACGTCTTCACCGCACCCGCTCCATCGCGCGCCTGCATCTGCTCGATGCCGATCAAGAGCAGGTGATCCGTCTCGGGATCTCCCGACCGGCTCCAGATCTCCCACATCGCGCGCTCGGTGAGCGACCGGACCTGCTCGTCGGTGTCGCGGAGCATGCGCACCAGCCGCGGCATGTCCTCCATCGTCCCCGTCTCGGCGAGCGCCGCGACGGCGCGACGCCGAACGGCGTCGTCGCGATCCGCCAATTTTGCGAGCGCGTCCTCCCGTGTCTCGGCGGCGACCCAACTCACCACGGCCATGACGAGCGCCACGGTTACGCTGACGATCAGGGAGCGATGACGCCATCGTTCACTCCTTACCGATTCCGTCCGATCGCGGCGTTCGAGCGCCGGCTTTGCCCGGCGCCATCCTGATCTGGGGGAGGCTCGGAGGGGGCCGTCGAGGCCCCCTTCGATGGTCGTCATGGCGTGAACGCCTCGTTCGCGCTCGTCGGCGCGTAGCCCGGCTGGGTGCCGCCGCCGGGAATCCAGATGCGCCGGCCGACCACGACGGCGCCGATCCCGTGACGAGGCGTGCGCATCGGGTCCTTGGCGATCCACCGCTGGCTCGCCGGCTCGAACATCTCGGTGGCGCTGAAAATCTTGAGCGGCGCTTCACCGCCGAAGACGAAGATGCGTCCCCCGGCCGCCGCGGCCGCGAGCCCCCCACGTCCGGTCGGTAACGGCACACCCGCGTCCCAGCGATCGGCCGTCGAATCGTAGATCTCCACGGCCGGATACTGCTCACGAACAAACGCGGCCCGGCCGCCGAGCGCCC
>QHRT01000323.1:0-535 GCA_003220195.1 Candidatus Rokuibacteriota bacterium
GACCAGACTACTCGAGCCATCCGGCCAGTTCACGCATGACCTCGTCGTGGGGAATGACGTCGCCCGCCCGCGCGGCCTCTTCTCCAGCGCGAATCTTCTGGAGCACGTACAGGTGGTACTGGATATCTTCGATCGAGGCGTCATCGGGCAGTGTCTCGAGAAGCCTCAGCACCGCAGCTTTCACGTTCACGTTCTCCTCCTCCACGCCGAGTATAGGCGCACGTCCCTTGCGAGGATACGGATGTCACGGTCCTGCGGGGAGAGCCTCACACCCATCCCAGCGTGAGCACCTGGGCGCACACGCGCATGCGGCGGACGCGGCTGCGCCGCGCCGGCTGATCGACCCCGGGATCAGCGAGCAAGCGTGATGCTCCAGGTTGGCCGTAACGCTCCCTGCCCCTGCGGCAGCGGCAAGAAGTTCAAGAAGTGCTGTCTCGGGAAGGACGATGGTCCGGCGCCCACCTCGCTCTCGACCGACGACCGGGCGAATGCGCTCGCCCGGCTGCGCGAGTTCGCGTCGGGTCCCGAGGTCGCC
>QHRT01000323.1:543-5128 GCA_003220195.1 Candidatus Rokuibacteriota bacterium
CGCCTTCCGGGGCGAATGCGCGGGCGATCACGCTGACGCGCCCGACGGCCGTGCGCTCGACCCCCCGCATCCCCACGAGGCGTTCGAGACCTGGTTCGCGCTCGACGTCAGCTTGCGGGGCGGCCGCACACCGGTTGGGTTGTTCCTCGAGCGATACGGGAGCCGGCTGCCCCGCGGCGAGCGCGGGTACCTCGAGCGGATGCGCGACACGCACCTTTGCCTCTACCAGGTGATCGACCTCGCGTCCGATGAGAAGATCCGACTGATCGACCTCTGGACCGGCGCCACGGTCTGGCTGCGCGAGCCGCCCGATGGCCTGCGTCTCGTCCGCTGGGACCTCCTCGCTGCGAGGGTCGTACGCGACACCGACGGCGACCTCGTCATCGACGGCCTGCCCTATCGCTATCCCGTCCGCGCCCGGGACGCGCTCCTGCGCGCGCTCCACCGTGCCCACGCGCAGATGGAACGCCCGGTCAGCGCGCCGGACGTGGTCCGCTTCTTCAAGAACGTCGCGATGACCTTCCATCACGTCTGGCGGGCGACGGTCGCCGCCGACGCTGCCCCGCCCGCCGGGGCCGCGCTCGTCCCGCCGCTCGTTTTCTCCCGAGCGTTCTTCGACGTGCGTGACCGTCCGAAGCTCGTGAGGGCCCTCTCGCGTTATCCCGACCTCGAAGAGGCGGGGGACGACGGCACGTGGGTCTGGCTCGAGAACCCGCTCCTGCACGACCGAACGCTGGGACGTCTCGCGCTCGACGAGGACCAGCGCCTGGTGCTTCAGACCTGGGTGGAAGGCGCGCTGGAGCACGGCCGCGACCTCCTTGTTCGACTGGCCGGCGACGCGGTCCAGTTCCGCGGGGTGGAGCACGATGGCGTCCAGCTTTCCCTCCGGGCCGGCGCGTCGTCACCGCCGGGGCAAACGGCTCAACCGAGGCAGGCTGCTGTGACCCACTGCCTCGGCTCGTGTTCCGCGGAACGCTCGCCGGGAAGCGTGACACGGCGGAGCTGACCCTGGTCTGGGATCCTCTCGAGCAGACGGGAGAGGCCCTCCGTTGCCAGCGGTGCGGAAGCTCTACGTACGAGGCCGCGCTCGATCGCCGGGTGGTCGTGTGTCCTTCGTGCCTGGACAAGGGCGCGGCGCCTGTGAGGCGGTGACGGCGCCGATGGGGCAGCAGGCGATGCGCGAGCGGCTGGAGACCACGACGTCGAGCCGGCAACGAACCCGGCTGGCGGCCCGGCGGGATCACGGATCACGGATGACGGCGACGCGAAAATCCCTGAAGATGATGCGCGGTCTACTCGGCGGCCCGACACAGCCGAGCGCATAGAGCGAGCGAACGCCGTCTCAGGTGCCGGTCGGAGTCCGAGACATGACCGGGAAGAGGAGGGACGCGTGGCCAATCTAGCTGAGCGCATCACGGTCGATCCTGAACAGTGCGGCGGGCGGCCGTGCATCCGCGGCATGCGCATTCGCGTCACGGATGTTCTCGACCTCCTCGCGAGCGGGCTCACGCCTCAGGAGGTGCTGCGGGAGCTCCCGGACCTGGATCCCGAGGATATCCAGGCGTGCCTGCGTTTCGCGAGTCGGCGAGTCGGCCACCCGGTGATCGCTACTTGACGATCTGGATCGATTCGCAACTATCCCCAGACCTTGCGCGCTGGCTCACAGAACAGTTCCGGGTCGAAGCGCGCGCCGTGCGCGACGTGCACCTGCGGGAGGCGAAAGACCGCGAGATCTTCGAGGCGGCTCGGCGAGCCGGTGCCGTGGTCATGACGAAGGACGCCGATTCCCGGCCCTCATCGAGCGGTTCGGTCCGCCGCCCCAGGTGACCTGGATCACGTGCGGCAACACCTGAACGCCTCCTGTTCCTGCGAGTAAGCTCATGATCCTGCGGGATCCCCCCGACGACGCTGTCGCGTAGGATCGATGCCCTCCGGTTCGTCGCACGGCTCGCGAGGTGTCCGGGGACTTCTCCGACGCGCGCTCAGAAACCCAAGCCGAGAGGCCACCGGCGCTCGGCCGGTCGGACGGCCGGCCCGCTGCCCGGGATCCCTCGAGAACTCGCCGCCAGGGAACGAAGATCAACCAGCAGGTGGCCTGTTCGGGCCGGAGCCGCTCCGCCCGAACGCGTTGACCGCACGGGGTCTTGCGCCGACAATGACGCGCACCGATGCCGCGCGGGAACCAGGTGATCCGGCAGTGGCGCCTGCTCCAGCTCGTCAGCCGACCGGCCGGCCTGACGATCGCCGACGCCGCGCGCGAGCTCGACTGTAGCGGCCGTACAGTCTGGCGCGATCTCGCTGATCTCCAGACCGCAGGCTTCCCGATCTACGACGACCGCTCGAACGGCTCGCGCGAGGGCGTCTGGCGCGTCGAGGCGAGCTTCCAGAGCCGGCTTCCGCTGCCGATCGCCCTCGATGAAGTGGTCGCGCTGCTGCTCAGCGAGCGACTCCTATCGCCCGCGGGGCTGAGTCCCCTCGGCAGCGCGATCGGCTCGCTCATCGCCAAGGTCCGCGCGTTGCTCACGCCCCGCGCCCTCGACCTGATCGACCAGATGGGCGCGCGGGTCGGCGTCCGCGCGCTCGGCGCGAAGCTCCACGGCGACGCGATGGAGTGGCTGCCGGCAGTGCAGCGCGCGCTGCACGACAGTCGCGCGCTGCGCATCCGGTACTTCTCGATGAGCCGCGCCGCCGAGACCGACCGGCGCGTCGACCCGTACCGGCTCGAATGGTTCAACGGGGGACTCTATCTCATCGCCTACTGCCACCTCCGACAGGCGGTGCGGGTGTTCGCCGTCGAGCGGATCCGGAGCGCCGAGACGATCGACGAGACGTTCACGGTGCCGGCCGACTTCGACGTGGCGGCGTATCTCGCGAGCGCGTGGGGCATGATCCGCGGCGAGCGCGTCCGGGTTCGCGTGCGGTTCTCCGCGGCGGTCGCGCCGTACGTGCGCGAGCGACTCTGGCACCCGACCCAGGCGCTGTGCGATGCGCGCGACGGCGGGCTCGAGCTGACGCTCGACGTCGCGGATACCGTCGAGGTGCGTCGCTGGCTCCTCGGCTTCGGCGGCGACGCCGAGGTCGTGGAGCCGCTCGCCCTGAGCGACGCGATCCTTCGCGAGGCCGAGCGCATCGTGGCCCGCCGTCGCGGCCCCGCGCGCGGCAGGATCGACAGCGATCGCAAGCCGCTCGCTGCCGCCGGCACGCGAGGCTCGCGGGGCGCGGCGGTCACGTCACGCCCTCGGTCGAGGGCCGCTCGCCGCTCGTGAGCGATCCGGCCCCGCGGGCGCCGGCGAACGGGAATCGAACGCTCGCGCTTGCGCGGTATCGCGTGGCCTTCGAGGCGCTCGAGCCGCTCGACCTCCCCGCGTATCTCGGCTCCACGCTACGCGGAGCCTTCGGTCACGCGTTTCAGCGGCTCTGCTGTCCCGCGCCTCGCGGCGAGGCGTGTCCCATTCCGGCGTCGTGCCCGTATCACGTCGTGTTCGAGACCGCGCCGCCGCCCGACGCCGAGGCGCTCCGGACCCACGAGGAGATCCCGCGCCCGTTCGTCATCGCGCCGCCGCCGGTGTCCGAGCCGAGCTATCCCGCCGGCGCCGAAGTCGCCTTCGACCTGACGCTGGTGGGCCGCGCGCGCGAGTTCTTCCCGCACTTCGTCGTCACGTTGCGGGAGGTGGACGGCATCGGTCGTGGGCGCCGGCCGGTTGCGCTACGACGGGTCGACGCGACGCAACCCCTCACCAGCGAACTGGCCAAGGTCTACGTCGCCGAGGAGAATCTCGTTCGCCCGCACGACCTTGCGGTCACTCTCGAGGATTGCGGCGCGGTTCCGTGCCCGACGCGCGGCGCGCGCGTCGTGTTCCTCACGCAAACTCGCCTGGCTCACGACGGGCGGATCGTGCAGCACCCCGAGTTCCACGTGCTCTTCCGCCGTCTGCTGGGCCGCCTCTCGTCGCTGGCGCGATTCCACGGCGACGGCCCACTCGACGTCGACTTCCGCGGCCTCATCTCCGCCGCGGAGGACGTGCGGCTGATCGCCGACGACACGCAATGGACCGCGTGGACGCGGTACTCCGCTCGCCAGGGTCGACGCATGGAGTGGACGGGACTCGTCGGCCGCGCGACGTACGAGGGCGACCTCACCCCGTTCTGGCCCTATCTCGTGTTCGGCCAGTGGACGCACGTCGGCAAGAGCGCGACGTTCGGCCTCGGCGGGTATCGACTCGAACCGCTCGGAGGGTAGGCGTGCGCCTCTATCTCGACACGTCAGTTCTGCGTGCAACGGGATGAGCGAGGAGATCGACCTCTTGAAGACGCGTCCCGGTCTCGACGTGCCCGCACCAAGCGCCCGACGGTGGTGACGCTCGACGTCGGCCGCAACGCCCCGTGCCCGTGCGGCAGCGGCAAGAAGTTCAAGAAGTGCTGTCTCGACCGGCAGGGCGTCGCGGAATCGTCGACGGCGTTCGCGCCGGCCGAGCGCGAGGCGGCGCTCCCCCGACTGCGCGAGTTCGCGTTGAGTCCGAAGCCCGCCGAGGATCGTGCCGCGGCGGCGGCGCGGTTCTGGGCCGAATGCGCCGGCGATCACGCC
>QHRT01000324.1 GCA_003220195.1 Candidatus Rokuibacteriota bacterium
CTCCGGCGCCGCCGCTGCACGTCGTCGGCGGCCTCGGCTACCGCTTCTGATGACCACCCCGGTCGTGACGGTCGGCTGACGGCTCAGCCGCGCCGCACGCGGGGAAACACGTCCTCGGCCAGCATGTGAAGCTCGTCGAGCACCAGGCTCTGCGGCATGCCGGGCCACTGCACGCTCATGATCAGGTGATTGATGCCGGTGGCGCGATGGAGCGCGAGCATCTGCCCGGCCACCTCGTCGGGAGAGCCGAGCAGGAAGCGATCGCGCACGAGCTCGTCGAACGCGACGCCGAGATCGTTGTCCCCCTCGGGCATCGCGCGGTTCTGACCCCACTCCTGATACGCGCGGTACTTCGCCTGGAGATAGGGCGCGCAGAGTCGCATCGCCTCCTCCCGCGAGCGGGCGACGAACACTTCACGACGCGCCGGAAATTCCTTCGGGAACGGCTTGCCGCATTCGTCGAGCGCGCGGCGATAGACCTCGACCTGCCGCACGATCGTGTCGACGCGATTGTGCGGGTTGACGTACCAGCAGTCGCCGAGCCGCGCCGCGCGACGGATCGCCGGATCCGCGTTGGCGCCGATCCAGATCGGCGGATGCGGCTTCTGGATGGGCCGGGTGCCGAGCGACGCGCGCTCGAGCGTGAAGTGCGAGCCGGCCATGTCCACCGCGTCCTCCGTCCACAGCCTCTTCACGGCCTCGAGGTTCTCCTCGAACCGGCTCACGCGCTCCTTCTGCGTCGTGCCGAACGCGCGGAACTCGACCTCGCGATAGCCGAGCGCGATCCCGAAGATCACTTTCCCGCCGCTCATCACGTCCACCGTCGCGATCTGCTCGGCGATGTCGAGCGGCTTGTGGAGCGACAGCAAGACCAGGCCGAAGTTGATCCGGAGCGCGGGCGTCTCGGCCATGATGCGGCTGAGAAACGGGAACTGCTGGAAGTCCTGCCAGGGCGCGGCGCTGTAGTGCATCCCCTTCGTGATCGACGCGAAGCCGAGCCGGTTCGCCAGCCGCGCCTGCTCGAGCAATTCGCGGAAGCGCGCCTGCATGTCGTCGCCGTGCGGGAACTGCGCCCGCATCATCACCCCGAACTGGATGTCGGCCATGGCTCCGTCCTGCGCGGGGCGTGGCGCGCGCCGCCGCTCCTACCTGAGCGACGGCTCCTTGAGGAACCCGATGATCCGGGTGTTGGGCCCGTCGCCCGCGCTTCGCGCTTCCCGGAGCGCAATCATGAAGTCTTCGGTAGTGAGGTCGAGCTTGTCACCGCCCGGCGCGAGCCGCTCGGTGGCGATCTGCACCGCGCGGTGCACCCAGTCCTTGAGAAAGGCCTGCGTCGCTCCATCCGAGCGGGCGACCAGGGCATCCAGGTCGACCTGCGCGACCGAGTACGGGGTCAGATAGTGACGCAGATAGCGTCGGCGCAGCTCGGATCCCGGCGCGGCGAGATGAATACACTGACTGATCCGTCCCGGACGATCCTTGATCGCCGCCTCGATGCGCTCGAGCGCGTTGGTGGTCAGCACGAAGCCGACGTCCTCGTGTGGGCGCAGACCGTCCATCTGGTCGAGCAGCTCGCCGAGGATCGCTCCCTGCATGTTGATGTCGCGCGCGGTGAACACCAGATCGACGTCTTCCAGGATCACCACGGACGGCTGCAACAGTCGCGCGAGCGCAAAGATCGCGGCGACCTGCTGCAACGCGCTTCCCGCGACCACGATCCGTGTCGTCTCCGGCAGCATGGCGCAGAGGTAGCGACAGGCGAAGCTCTTGCCGGTGCCGGGAAGGCCGTGAAGGAGCACGCCCCGCCGGATCGGGACGCCGTGCGCCTTCAGAACGTCGCGCCGGAGATGGAGGTCGATCACGTTGCGCCACAGCAGCTGACGAATCGCCTCGTCCATCACGAGATCGTCCTCGACGACGCTCGGCTCCGGCGCGAACAGCACACGCAGCCGCTCCGGCTTTTCGACGTCCCCGAACTCGTCCCGGCTCGCAGGCTCGAACCGCAACGCCAGCACACGGTTCCGGTAGATCGACGCTGCTTCGCTGCGACGAATGATTTCCCGCACCGACGCCTCGGCGACCGAAGCGTCCGGCGAGGCGACCTCGACCACGGATTTCGCCTGGAGAGCGTGGTGGCGAACACGAACGATGCGCGGCGGCAGAGGCGCCGCGTTGACCCAGAAGGCGTCGACCGGCAGGAACAGTTCTTCGTCGACGGACACTGGCCAGGCGATCTTTTCCGAGCGCCCGATGCGTCGGGAAATCCAGCGCGGCGGTCTCGCGTGGAGCACGGTGCTCAACGGCTCCTGCCGGTGGTCCGATTCGATGGCGACCGTGGCGCCGACTTCGTTCGCGTGGCGTTCGGCAGCCCGGAAGAGGTCCACGAAGCGATACTCCGGCAGCTCCTTCGCATGCACCTGGAAGGTGCCGAGCGGTCGCTTCAGCTCGGTGAAGAGACGACCGTCGATGTCCTTTCGATGGAGCGAACGACGCCAGCGCCACATGGTCCAGGCATGCTACCACCGCAGGCGAGACGGCCGTGGGGGTGCAGCGCGGCGCCCCCGATCAGCGCGCGTTCAGACTCCCCACCGCGTCTTTGAACCGGCGCAGCGTGTCGATGTGCTCACCGGGCTTGGTGAGTCCCATGCGCATCGTGTCCACGCTTAGATGCGTCACGCCGCGCATCGTGCGCCAGCCCTCGATCTCGCTCGCCCACTGATCCGGCGTCAGGCGCGCGAGCGTCACGCGGCCCTCGATGCCGAATGACGCCGGGTCCCGACCGCCGGCCTTCACCAGCTCGTGGGTCCTGTCGGCGAGGGCTTGCGCCTCGGCGTCCGGCCGCCGGTTGCTCGACCACATCCACCCGTCGGCGAGCCGAGCCGCGCGTCGCATCGCCGCCTCGATGTGCCCGCCGATCCAGAGCGGGATCGGGCGCTGCACCGGCAACGGGTTGATGCCGGCGTCGACCACGCGATCGAACCGCCCCTGATGCGTGACGAGCTCACGTGTCCACAGCGCGCGCAGGAGCTCCATCTGCTCCTCGATGCGCTTGCCTCTGACGTGGAAGTCCTGCCCGAGCGCCTCGTACTCGACGTAGTTCCAGCCGACGGCGACGCCCAGGCGCAATCTCCCGCCCGACAGCACGTCGACCGCCGCCGCTTGCTTCGCCACGAGCGCCGTCTGCCGCTGCGGAAGGATGACGATGCCGGTGGCGAACTCGAGCCGCGGGACGGCCGCGGCGAGGAAGCCGAACAGCACGAACGGCTCGTGGAACGCATCACGGTGACTGTACGGCCCGGTGAGATCGCGATAGCGCTCGCGATTGGCGCCGAGCACGTGGTCGTAGGCGAGCACGTGCGTGAAGCCCATGCCCTCGGCCGCCTGCGCGTAGTCGCGGATCCCGATCGGATCGTTGCCGATGTCGGTTTGCGGAAACACCACCCCGATCTTCATGCGCTCCTCCGTGCGTCGCCGCCGTGTGGCGCCCTCACCGTTCGACGCGTCTCCCGATCATGGCACGATCGACGAGGCGGCCGCGCTCGACGACCACGTCGCCGTCCAGCATGACGGTGCAGTCGCGCATCGGGACGTCGTAGTGACCCTTCGTCGCGCGCGTGCCGCCGCCCTGCGTGTTCGGACCCGTCGAGAAGAGGAAGTTGCCGGCGAACGCGCGGGCGCCGGCGTGATGCCGCGCCGGCTCGTCACCGTGCAGCGCGATGTCGTACCAGCGCGCTTGCGGATTGAGCCCCCAGCCGAGATGCGACACCGCGTGACCGTCCATGTCTTCGAGTGACTGCCTGTTGTCGTCCAGCCAGTCGCTCATGAGCTTCGCGTCGAGCCCGCCATCGATCTTGCGGATGAAGCCGCCGCTGATGTGGAGCCGGATCTCGTCGTGCACGTACCGGCAGTAGGGCAGCACCACGATGTCGCCGGGTGCGATGACGACGACGCCGCTGGCCGACCCTTCGTTCGGGAACGTGTGCACCATCCCGGCGCCCCAGTGGTCGAAACGTCCCGGCAGATCGGCGAAGCCGTACTGCGCCATCACCGGATACTCCCCGCAGCGGACGGTCAGATCGGTGCCGGCGTCACTCACCACGCGCATCGTCCGCGCATTCGCGAGCCGCTGCTCCGCGTGGATGACCGCGTGTTTCAGACCCGGCGGCGACATCAGCCGCTCCAGGTCGTCGGGGCCGTCGATGACCATGAGCACGCGCGTGCCGGCCGCGCGCACCCGGGCGAGCCACTTCGTGAAGAGCGGAATGTGGAGGCACACGACCAAGTCGGCCTTCTCGAGCGCCTCGACGGTGCCCTTGCACTTGCCGACGGTCGCGACGCCGACGCGATCCCACGACGGCACCGAGTTGACGCACAGCTCGTAGACGTCGGCGCCGAGAGCGTCGGCGCGAGGCGAGATCGGTGAGGAGCGCGATCGTCTCCCCCGCGCGGACGTTGCACAGTTCGAACTCCTCGCGGAAGAGTCTGGCGAGCTTCGCGGGGTTCAGGATCTGCGGTCGCATCGCCATCTCCCCGGCCGGCGCATCACAGATTCGGCGCCGGGCCGCGGCCGAGGACGTCCTCGCACCACGCGGCGGCGGCGAGCAGTGACGGCTCCGTGAACATCCCGCTCACGAGCTGGATGCCGAGCGGCAGCCCCGTGCTGGACAGACCGCAGGGCACCGTGATCGAGGGCAATCCGGACAGCGACCACGGGATCTGGAACTGCGGATCGCCCGTCGGCATGCCTTCGGGCGCCGGCGCCGGGGTCGTCGGCGTAAGCAGCACATCGTAGCGCTCGAGCAGCGGCAGCATCTCGCGACGGAACTGACTGCGGATGCGGAGCGCCCGGACGTAGAGATCGCCGGGGATCAACATCCCCATCTCGATCGCACTGCGGATCGCCGGCCGGTAGAGATCGGCCTTCAGCGCGAAACGCTCGGCGTGGAGGCTCGCGGTGTCGCTGCGCGTGATCACGTACGCCGCGGCGTGGACGACGCCGAAGCTCGCCGGCATCTTCGCGTCCTCGATCACGGCGCCGGCGCCCGCGAGCCGGTCGACGACCTGAGACGTGACGCGCGCGACCTCGGGGGTGGCGCGAGAGAAGAACGGCTCGCGCAGCAGGCCCACGCGCGGCGCCCGACGGCGCGTGATCGCAGCGAGATAGTCGAGCACGGGCTGGCGCGACGAGCTCGGGTCGTGTGGATCGTGGCCGGCCGTCAGCTCGAGCGCGAGCGCGACGTCCTCGACGCGCCGGGCCATGAGCCCCACGTGATCCTGCGTGTACGAGAGCGCCATGACTCCTCGCGTGCTGATCCTGCCGAACGTCGGCTTCAGCCCGACGAGCCCGCAGTACGACGCCGGTCGTACGTTCGAGCCGATCGTCTGGCTGCCGAGCGAGAGCGGCGCCATGCGCGCGGCCACGGCCGCGGCCGAGCCGCTCGACGACCCGCCCGGCGTGCACGCGAGATTCCACGGGTTGCGCGTCGGCGCCGGATCGTACGTCGCGAACTCCGTCGTGTGGAGCTTGCCGAGCAGGATCGCGCCCGCATCTTTGAGCTTCTTCACCGACGTCGCGTCGTAGGGCGGGACGAATCCCGCCATGACCTTCGACCCGCCCTCGGTGCGGAGTCCTGCGCTGTAGAAGATGTCCTTCGCGCCGAACAGCACGCCGTGCAGCGGGCCTCGCAGCACACCGCGCGCGACTTCGTCCGCCGCCTGGCGCGCCGCGGCGCGCGCGTTCTCACGATCGACGAGCGCCCACGCCTTGACGCGCTCGTCCACCGCGTCGATCCGCGCGAGCAGCGAGTCCACGAGCTCGAGCGGAGAGAGCTCCTTCTGGCGGATCAGTCGCGCCGCGTCGACGACGCCGAGCTCGTCCGGGCTCATGGCGCGGGCTCCGCGTAGAACGCGGGTGGCTCTTCCGGATCGAGGGGAAAGACCGCCACGTCCGCCATCCATCCGGCGACGTCGCCGATCGTCTGACGAAGCGCAGCAGCACGCTCCGCTCCGAACCGGCGCGCCGCTTCGGTCGAAAGTCCCGTCGCGAATTCCGCGCGCAGCGTGTCTCGATCCATCCCGTGAACCTCCCGCCAGGACTCTACGCCCGGCCAGCGGGCGGGGACAAGCGGCACGTCCCTGCTGGACGTGGTACACATGCGCCAGACCAACACCATCGAAGGGGCCCGTCGGGCGACGGAGGTGCGGGATGGCAACCGGAACGCACGCGCGCAGCATCGCGGACGACATCGTGGCGATCCGTGAGCGGTGGCACACGAAGCGCCACCCGTTCTTCCAGGCGTTCGGCGAGGGCCAGCTGCCCTTGCGCGCGCTCGGCGTCTACATGGCGATGCACGGCAAGTTCGTGCGCCGGGCGCTGTCGAGCTTCGGCATCCTCTACGCGCGCACGAGTCAGCACGACGACATCAGGAAGTCGATCGTCGAGAACCTCTCCGAGGAGGAGGGGTTCAAGGCCATTCCGCAGGAAGGCCACGTGCCGCACGATCACAACGAGCTGATCCGTCGCTTCTGCCGGGCCGCGGGGCTCCCGGATGGCGAGGTGCACACGCTCAAGATGACGCCCGCGTGGTGGGCGCGATCGCTGCACTACTACCAGACGGCCGTGGAGGAGCCTCTCGGTGTCGTGCTGGCGATGCAGACGACGCAGGAGGGTCAGCAGCCGGCGCTCAACTCGGAGGTCATCCTGCCCGCGTTCGCCCGGCACTACGGGTATCCGGCGGGATCACCGGAGATCGAGTTCTTCACCGAGCACGCCGCTGCGGACGTCGAGCACAGCCGCCGTCAGGCCGGCCGAGCTCGCGGCGACGCATCTCGACACCGAGCAGCTGCGCGCCCGCGCGCGCGAGGTGGCGGAGGAAGCCTGCATGCTGCGCTGGTCGTCCATCACCGACCTCTACCGCCGCGAGTACCTCGGCGAGAAGGAGATCCTGCCACCCGGCGTCGGTTGAGCGGTCGCGATCGTTTCGCCGAGCCGCGACGCGGCAAGAGCGGTCGCTGACCGGGCCGCAGGCGCTGATCGACGGCGGTCAGGATCACCGCGGTCATCGCGTAGTTCCCCATCAGCGCCGCGAGGTTCACGACGCCGGTGCGGCCGAACAGCTCGACGGCCTCCGCGAATGTCCGGGAACGGACGCGTCGATCCCCCAGCGCTTCGCGGCCGAATCGAATGATCACCTTTTCGTGACGGCCCAGATGTCGCGGCACCGGTCGGCGATGCTTCACGACGTCGATGACGTCGGGCGAGAGGCCTTCTTTCAATCCGGCTGGCTCGTGCGCTGTCCACTCGAACTGGTTGTCGATCTCCCGCGCGGTGACGAGGATCGCGAGCTCCGTGAGCCGCCGATCGAGCTGGGTCTCGTAGCGGAGATACTGGTTGGCCCGACGAACGTCCGGCTCTGCGGGCTGACGACCGCGTCGTAGAGCCGCCGCCCCTGCTCGTCCATGTCGTCGCGACGAAGGAGTGGAAGCCGGGACAGTGACTCCGGATAGATGTCTCGGGGGAGCGTGGCGGCCATCGGCCACCTCCTGACGCGACGATCGAGTGCGAAGCTGCTCGCGTCTTGACACGTCTCGGGTCGCAGCGCAATGTCTGGCTTCACTGGCCCCGCCGGAGGCAGCGCATGGACAAGACGACGGAAACGTTCGCTCGCTACGTCACGTCACTCCGCTACGAGGACCTGAGCCCGACGGCAATCCACGAGGCCAGACGCCACCTGATCGACTCGCTCGGCTGCGCGCTCGGTGGTTATCGAAGCGAGCCGGCCGTCATCGCCCGTCGTGTCGCACCGATCGCAAGCGGCGCTCCGTCCGCTCGGCTGCTCGGTGAAGGACGGCAGACGACACCGGAAGCCGCCGCGTTCGCGAACGCCGCGATGATCCGGTTTCTCGACGCCAACGACACGTACGTCGCACGCGGCTCCGGGCATCCGAGCGACATGCTCGGCGCGATCCTGGCGGTCGCCGAGTCCGCACGCGCGTCCGGGAAAGATCTCCTGCGTGCCATCGTCGCGGGCTACGAGATCTTCGGCGCGCTCGCGGATCAGGTGTCCCTGCGCGACGCCGGCTGGGACCAGGGTGTGTTCGTCGCGCCGGCGTCCGCGGCGGGCGCCGGCCTGCTGCTCGGGCTCTCGGCCCAGCAGATGGCCGAGGCTCTCGCGATCGCCGTGACCGCGAACGTGGCGACGCGGCAAACACGCGCGGGCGAGCTCTCGATGTGGAAAGGCTGCGCGACGGCGGCAGCGACGAAGGCCGGCCTGTTCGCGGCGCAGCTGGCGCAGGCGGGAATGACCGGTCCCACTGCAGCGTTCGAAGGTCGGCACGGCGTCTGGGAGCAGGTCACGGGTCCGTTCCAGCTCGGCCCTCTGGGTGGTCGCGGCACGTCGTTCGCGATCGAGCGCACCAACTTCAAATTCTTCGCCGCCGAGTATCACGCGCAGGCGCCGCTCGCGATGGCCCTCGCCGTGCGTCCGAAGATTCGCGTCGACGCGATCGACGCCATCGACGTCCAGATCTACGCGATGGCTCACAGCGAGATCGGGAGCGAACCGGCCAAGTGGGATCCGCAAACGCGTGAGACCGCCGACCACAGCCTGCCGTACATGCTGGCCGTGGCCCTCGTGGACGGTCGCATCACCCCCGCGAGCTTCGAGCGCACCCGCTATCTCGACCCGGCGCTGCGTCCGCTGATGAACCGCATCCGCGTCACCGCAAATCCGGAGTTCACTCGCCGGTTCCCGATGGAGTTGGTGTCGGAGATCACGGTGGTCACGCGCGACGGTCAGCGGCTCGTCGAGCGCGCCGACTTCCCGAAAGGTCACACGCGTAACCCGATGTCCGACGCCGACATCGGGACGAAGTTCCGCGATCTCTCTTCCGACGTTCTCGCCCCGACGCAGGTGGCGACCGCGCTCGAGATGCTCTGGAGTCTGGAGAAGGCCGATCGGCTCGAGCCGATGCTCGAGTGCTTCAGCGCACCCTAGCGTAGACGTAGGAATCGCGAGGCTCCGGCGAGATGTTCGGATGCACGATCCATCGACGAAGAATGCCCTCGCGGGTCATGCCGAGCTTTTCCAGCACGCGAGCCGACGCAGTGTTCTCGACGTCGCACACCGCCCAGATCCGGTAGACCTCCGGCAGACCGGCCGCCCACGCGACGACGGCCTGCCCGGCCTCGGTCGCGTAGCCCCGACGCCAGTGGGGACGCCCGAGCGCATAGCCGATGTCGATCGCGTGGCCACGAGGTCGACAGGCGAACGACCCGATGACCCGGCGGTCGTCACGGAGCGTGATCAGCCAGCAGTGCTCCTCCCCGGACTCCCAGCGCGCCGGGCACGTCGCGAGGAAGTTTTCCGCGTCGGCAACGGACCGGTGCGTCGGGAAGATCAGGTAACGCGTGACGTCCGGATCGCGGCCGTACTCGTAGACGGCCGGCGCGTCGCTCATGGCGGGGCGCCGCAGCACCAGGCGGTCGGTGATCAGTGCCTCGGGAGGTGGTGGCATGCGATCAGTCGATCACCTGATTCGCGCGCAACGATGGCGGCGACCCGTGACAACGTGCGAGCTATGGCCACAGCTCTCGCGACGCCAGGCGGGCTCCTTCGACCATCGAACCGAGCTTCGCCCACGCGATCTCGGGCTCGACGACCGGCCGACCCGCAAACGTCGCGAAGCCGCAATCGACGCCGGCGATCACGCGCTCGCGGCCCACCACCCGGGCGAAGTTCGTCGTGGTGTCGAGCACACCGGGGATGAGCATCTTGCCGTCGGGAAGCTTCACGGACTCGAACACCGTCCACTCGTGCGCATGCCGCGGGTTGGCGGCCTCGACCGAGAGCCCCGCCGGCCGCGCGGTCAACACGATGTCGATGATGTCGCGGAGCGGCACGTCCTTGTGATGGGGCCCTTCGTAATTCCCCCAGCAGATGTGCAGGCGCATGCGATCCGGCGGCAGCCCGGCCACCGCGTCGTTCAACGCCTCCACGTGCATCGCCGCCACCTTCCTGAACTCGGCGAGCGAGAGATCCTGAAACTGATTGTTTCGGCCGGACCCGAGATCGGGGCAGTCGATCTGCAGCACGAAGCCCGCGGCGACGATGGCCGCGTATTCGCGCTTCAGCACGTCGGCCAGCGCCTGAATGTACGCTTCGTGACTCGGGTAATAGCGATTCAATAAGAAGCGCGCGGCCTGCCCCGGCGAGACGGCCGTCATGAAGACGTCGCGCGCGCCGGCGCGCTCCGCGGCATGCTTCAAGTTCTCGATGTCCGTCTCCACCGCGCTGAAGTCCTTCCACGCGATCGGACCCGAGCACGTCGGACGCGTCTCGGCGGCGACCGTCGGGCGCCGCGTCGCGAACGCGGGAAACTCCTTCAGGTCGGCGCCCAGCGGCATCGAGGCGCTCTCCCCCTCGAAGCCGGTCAGGCGATCCTTGATGTACGTCGAGTAGTCCGGCTTCCCCTGCTCGCCGTCGTTCACGATGTCGAGCCCGGTGGCGAGCTGCTTCCGGACCACGTCGTCGACCGCGGATCGCACGCGCGCGGCGAACCCCGTGGGATCGGCCACGCGCCCCTCGGCTTCGCGCTGGAGGAGCAGCCCGAGCAGGTCGTCGGGACGAGGCAAGCTGCCGATGTGCGTCGTGCGGATCTGTGCGGCCATCACTTCCCCAGCACTTTGCTGCAGTCCGTCATCTTGCCCTTGAAGTCCCCCCACGCCGGATACTTCATGAATTCCTCGGGCGTCCACGTCCAGAACTGCGACACGTTCGGATACGTCTTGATCGGCGTGTTCACGAACGCGTTTCCCGCCCGCTCGACCTTCCGGACGTACTGCGGCTGCACGACGTTCTGGAACTGATCGAGCCGCACGACGCCTTTCGGCGAATCGAACTCGAGCTTCCGCATCGCGGCCATGAACGCGTCCCGGTCCTCGACCTTGCCGCCGACGGCTTTGAGCGCCTCGGCGATCGCCTTCGCGCCGACGTAGCCGTCCGCCGCGTTGTCGAACGGGACGCGACGGTGCTTCTTCTCCCAGGCCGCGAGGAAGGTCTTGTTCGCCGGCGTGTCGATGGCCGCCGTGTAATGGATGGTGGAATACCAGCCGACGGATCCCGGTCCGAACTGGACGAGATTCCCCTCGTCCGTGACCTGCGCGTAGATGTCCATCAGCGGCTGCTTCACGCCGTACTCGATGTACTGACGGCCGAACCGCAAGCCGTCGGCGCCCGCCGCGAACACGACGACGGCGTCGGCCGAGCGATCGATTTGGGTGATGAACGGCGCGAAGTCCGGCGTGCCGAGCGGCGCCCAGATCTCCTGGCTGACACGGCCGCCGAGCGAGCAGAAGACACGCGCGAACGAGCCGTTCACTTCGAGCCCGCCCACGTAGTCGGAGCCGACCGCGACGACCTTCTTCCACCCGCCCACCTTGTACGCCCAGTCCGCGGCCGCCTGACCCGGTCCGGTCCCGCTCTGCGACCATCGGAAGATGAACGGATTGAGCTGCGGCCCCGGAACGGTCAGCGAGCTCACACCGAAGTCGGCCGACACGATGACGGGAATCTTCCGCTCCTTCGCGTACCCGGCGACGGCGAGCCCGACCGCACTGCTCACGATGCCCTTCAGCATGTGGACGCCGTCGCGCTCCACGAGCTTTCGCGCTTTCGTGAGCCCGACGTCCGGCTTGCCTTCGTCGTCTTCCACCAGGAGCTCGATCGGCCGCTCGTTCACCTTCCATCCGATCTCGTCGAAGTACATCTTCGCGCCGTCGAGCGCCTCGCGGCCGTTGCGCGTGAAGACGCCGGTGAGCGGAACGAGCATCCCGATCTTCACCGGAGTCAGCGGCTGACCGACGGACGCCGCGGGCGAGAACAGCATCAACCACATCCCGGCGATGACGAGGCCGGCGACCATACGTTTCATCGACATCCTCCTGGGCGACTCACGGCTGGAGCACGACTTTACCGATTCCAGTGCGCTCGTCGACGATCCGGTGTGCGAGGGCCGCGTCGGCGAGCGGAAGCACGCGATCGACGAGGATCCGGTAGCGCCCTTCGGCCGCGGCGCGGAGCGCGAACTGCAGATCATCGGGCGTGATCCGTCCCACGGACCCGATCACCGTGTTGCTGTTCAGGTAGAGCTGCTTCACGTCGAGCGTGACCAGTCCACCACCGTGCGCGCCGGCCGTGATGAGCCGCCCGCCGCGAGCCAGCGACGCGAATGCCTTCGGAAAGAGTTCGGGATCGGCGATGTTCTCGAACACGACGTCGACGCCACGCCCACCCGTGATCCGCCGCACCTCGCTGGCAATATCCTGTGCGCGGTAGTTGATTCCGAACTCGGCGCCGAGCTCCACGGCGGCCCGAACGCGGTCGTCGGCGCCGGCGGCGGCAATCACTCGCGCGCCGAGCGATTTTGCGATCTGGATGCCGGCGCTCCCGAGCCCGCCCGACGCGCCCATCACCAGCACCCAGTTGCCCGCCTGGAGCTTCGCGTCGTCGCGCAGCATGCTCAACGCGGTGGGCGCGTGCCGTGCGACCACCGTCGCGGTCACGAAGTCCACGTCGTCGGGAATCGGATGCGTCGCGTCGGCCGGAACGATCACGTACTCCGCGTACCCGCCCCACACGTGCACACCGAGGATCATCGGCCCGGACGTCGCCGTCCCCGGCCGGAGGATCTGCCTCGTCGCGACACGGTCGCCCACCTTGCGCGTGGTGACGCCATCACCGACCGCCGCAACGACGCCGGAAGGATCGTTCCCCAGGACGTGGGGCAGGCGGGCCCGCGCCGCATACGTACCGGCGCGGACCGCGAGGTCGAGCGTGCGGTTCACCGACACGGCGTGCACCCGGATCAGGACTTCGCCGAGGCCGGGCGACGGCGTGGGAACCTCCTCGAGCCGCATCACCTCGGGCGGGCCGAACTCGCGAATGACTATCGCTCTCATGACGCGTTCATCGTCGTGGTCCGGAGTCTACGCGCTCGCCGGAGCGACGAGAAGATTCTTGCTATAGTCGCCGATCATGGCGACCGGGACGCGTCCGAGCGACTTCGTGACCGTCGACGACGTGCAACTCGAAATGTTCGAGCGCGGCCAGGGCCGACCGATCCTCTGGCTGCACGGTGAGGAAGGTCCGGACCCTCGCGCCAGGGTTCTCGACCTTCTGGCCTCTCACGGCCATGTGCTCGCGCCGTCGCATCCGGGGTTCGGCCATTCGCCCGACACCGACCGCATCGATACCGTCGACGACCTGAGCTACCTCTACCTGGATCTGCTCGCGCGGCAGGACGCACGCGACGCGATCGTCGTCGGAGCGTCGCTCGGCGGGTGGATCGCCGCGGACATGGCGGTGAAGTGCACGGACCGCATCGCCGGTCTGGTCCTGGTCGCTCCGCTCGGCATCAAGGTCGGCGACCGCGAGACACGCGACATCCCCGACATCTTTGCGCTCCATCCGGACGAGGTGAGACGGCTCCAGTACGCGGACCCGGCGCACGTGACCGTCGACTCCACGACGATGTCGGACGACGAGCTCACGGTGATCGCGCGCAACCGCCAGGCGACGGCGCTGTACGCCTGGGAGCCCTACTTCCACAATCCGAAGCTGCGGCGGCGACTGTCCCGGATCGGCGTGCCGACGCTCATCGTGTGGGGCGCCGGCGATCGTTTCGTCAGCGCCGGGTATTACGGCGCCGCATATCGCGACGCCATCCCGGGCGCACGGCTCGAGACGATCGAGAACGCCGGACACTTTCCGCACGTCGAAGCGGCGGACGCGCTCGTCGATCGGATCGCAAAGTTCATCAGGGACCGACGGGCGTAGGAGGTTTTCCATGCAGGCCTGGTTCTTCAGCGAGAACGCGTACCATCTCTTGCCGGACGCGAAGGAGTACGAGTCGATCCGCGTGCAGCTGCCCAACCGGTACTACGACCCGAAGATCGGCGCCGATCTCTACCACCGCTTCATCGACGAGTGGCTGATCGCCGAGGACCTCGGCCTCGACATCATGGTGA
>QHRT01000309.1:0-4506 GCA_003220195.1 Candidatus Rokuibacteriota bacterium
TCTGCCTCCTTCGAGTCGAGAGTGATCGACAGCAGGGCCACACCGGCCTGCCTTCCGCGGCCTGCGCCTGCTCTTCGGCGTTCGGTCTGGAGCCAGAGGCGGGCAGGGCCGCTCGCCTACAGCGGAGACCACGAACCTGTCAAGGGATTTTCGGAGGGTGTAGGCCCACTCGCCGGTGTTGGTGGCAAATGAAACGTGTTGACAGGCCGATCGTCCGCGCTGTATCCGAGTAGAAGTCTCGTCTCGCCTGCCACAGGATCCGACATCACGGAGATCCAGGGTGGGGTGGCGACCGGCGTCGGCGTGGTCGACGGCATTCCATCAGGGGCGGCAGAAAGTCACGTCTTTCCTGGATCGGGGCACGGTTGCCGGAGCGTTGACGCCCGAAAACCGTTGTNNCTATGTGGCAATGGATCGTCTGTACGATGACAGTGGCCGTCGTCACGGCGCTCTCCGGTCCAGCCGTTGCGACAACCGTCAGCGATTGGAACGCGGCGGCGCTCGCCGAGATCCGGGTCGGCAAACTAGGGCCGCCGATCGCTGCGCGAGCCCTGGCCATCGCGCACACGTGCATGTACGAGGCCTGGGTGGCGTACGACGAGGTTGCGGTCGGCACCGTGCTCGGTGGACTGCTCCGCCGCCCAGCGCCAGAGCACACCGGCGCCAACAGGGCGAAAGCGCTCAGCTTCGCGGCGTACCGCTGTCTCCGCAACCTGTTTCCGAGCGCGGCCAGCGCGTTGCGTTTGACCGCGGTGTTCGCGGGCCAAGGTAACGATCCCGCAGATACTTCGACGGACATCACGACACCGTCCGGCATCGGTAACACCGCGGCCGCGGCGGTCATCCAGGATCGTCGCAATGACGGCTCGAACCAGTACGGTGATGTGCCTGGTTCAGCGGGGACGCCCTATTCGGACTATACGGGATACGTGCCCCTGAACGATCCGATGCCGTTCTGCACGCCCCTGCTGGCCGACTGCGCGCCAGTCGATGTCGATGATCCGCTTCACTGGCAGCCGCTGATCTCCGTGAGCGGTGTCACGCAGAGCTTCATCGCCCCGCACTGGGGACTTGTCCGGCCCTTCGCGCTGTCGTCGGGGGCCGACTTCGACGACCGTCCCGACCTCGCTCCGCCGCCGCAGATCTTCAAGAATTCGGGCCAGTATCAACAGAGCGCCACGGAGATTCTGGACTACAGCAAGAAGCTGACCGACGAGCAGAAGCTGATCGTGGAGTACTGGGCCGATGGTCCCAATTCCGAGTTGCCGCCGGGACACTGGGGACTCTTTGCTCAGTTCGTCTCGCGGCGGGACAACCACACGGACGACGACGACACGAAGATGTTCTTCGCGATCCACAACGCGATGATGGACGCCGGCATCTTCGCCTGGCACACCAAGCGCAAATACGACGGTACGCGCCCCATCACCGCGATCCGTTACCTGAAGCAGGGTCAGATCATCCGAGCCTGGGGTGGGCCGGGTCGGCCGATCGAGAACATCCCGGGCGAGAAATGGACGCCGTACAACCCCGGAAGCAACCTGACGCCGGCGTTCCCGGGGTATCCCTCGGGGCATTCCACGTATTCGGCGGCGGGCGCCGCCGTCCTCAGATTGGCGACCGGCAGCGATACCTTCGGATTCTCGACTGTGATCCGGGCCAACTTTGGACGCGTTGAACCCGGCGTGCCGGCGGTCCCCACGACTGTAGCGTTCCAGACCTTCAGCGAAGCGGCAACGCAGGCCGGGCTCTCACGCCTCTACGGCGGCATTCATTTTTCGGATGACAACACGACGGGGCAGACGGTGGGTGCGTTGATCGGCCAGCAGGCCTGGATCAAGGCCCAGATGTATTTCGCCGGGATCACCCCGTAGGGACTGGACGGTCACCCGTTCAGCGATTCGTGCTCGAGGATGGCATCCACCATCCGCGTGATGTCCGCGATCGACAGCGGCTTGGTGAGCAGCGGGAGACCGGTCGCTTGCAGAAACTGCTCGGTCTCGGCGCTGATGGTATCGCCGGTCACGAAGAGCACCCGGGCGGCGAGCGCCGGATCGTGGATGCGCAGCCAGTTCCAGATCTCTTTGCCATCCTGGTCCGGGAGCTTGAAGTCGAGCGTGATCACGTCATAGTCCTGGTGCTCAAGCCGCGTCATTGCGGCCTCCCCAGTTGCCGCCTGCTCCACTTCATGGCCGAGCCCGGTCAGGACCTCGCTGAGCAGCGCCCGGAGTGATGCCTCGTCCTCGACCACCAGGATCCGGCCGCGTCGGCCGGGCGTCGCTTGTCGTTGGCGTGGTGCAACGACGACGGGCTCGGTCACCTCCACCTGGTCGCTCAGCGGAAGCCCGATCGTGAAGCGTGCGCCGCCCCCGGCGACGTTCTCAACTTGAAGCGTGCCGCCGTGGGAATCCACGATACCGATCGCCAGGCTGAGCCCGAGCCCCGTGCCCTCGCCGACCGGCTTTGTCGTGAAAAACGGATCGAAGACCCGGTGGAGGTTCTCCGGAGCGATGCCCGGCCCGGTGTCTTCGACATCGAGCATGACCCCTCGATCCACCTCGCGGGATCGGATCGTTAGAACCTTGTTCCCGGATGTAGTCCTCATCGCGTGCGTGGCGTTGCTGAATAGGTTCAGCAGAACCTGCTGCAGTTGCTGCGCGTCGGCCGAGATCTGGGGCAGTGGCGCGAGCGCGGTGACGACGCGTATCCGCTTGAGGTCGAACTCCGGCTGCTGGAGCATCAGCGCCGCCCGCGTAACCTCGTTGAGGTCGACCCGCGTGCGCTCGGGCGGGTTGCGCCGTGCGAACATCAGGAGTTCCCGGATGATCCGGGCGGCGCGCTCGCCCTGCTCCTGGGCCATGTTGATATACCGGCGGGCTGGTTCGGGAAAGGGGTGCCTGCGCTGGATGACGTCGATTGCCAGCAAGATGGTCGACAGCGGATTGTTCAGCTCGTGGGCCATGCCCGACAACAGTGTTCCCAGGGCCTTGAGCTTGTCGGCCTGGATGAGCTGCGCCTGTGTCTCCTTGAGTTGCTCCAGGTTCGTCTGCAGTTCCGCATAGAGGCGGACCTTCTCGAGGGCGAGCGCGGTTTGATGCGCCAGGTTCGTCAGCGCGCCGCTGTCCTCGTCGCCGAAGCGACGGGGTGCCTGACAGTACGCGGCGAGCAGGCCGATCGGTTGGTCGCGCACGCCGAGCGGCAGGTAGATCGCCGATCGCGCGCCTCGGACAACGCCCTGCGACGGCACGAAGAAGCGCTCCTCGTGTGTGGCGTCTTCGAGCTGGACTATTTCCCTGTGCGCGAACGCGTGCCGAGCGAACGACACGTTCGACAGCGGGATCGTCAGCGTCCCGATCATGCCGGCGTGCCAGCCGACACCGGCCTCGAGACGCAGGCATAGCGATGCGGCGTCGTACATGAACAACCCGACGCACTCGGCCCCGACGAGGTCTCTGGTCGTGCCGACGGCATCCTGGAGGATCGTCTGCTTGTCCGTCGCTTCCAGCAGTCGTTGGGAGAAGTTCTGCAGCGTTTCGTCGTTCCTGGCCTTCAGTGCGAGCCGCTCGAACGAGCGGGTGTTCTCGATCGCGACGGACGCCTGCGCGCCGAAGGCGGAGAGCAACTCCACGTCGGCGTCGTCGAATTGTCGCTCGGAGCGGAAGAATACGGCGAGCGCTCCGAAGACCTCGTCGCCCTTCACGAGCAACGGGATCGCGATCACCGCCTTCAAGCCGTCTTGTCGCATTCGCCCCCGGACGACGTCCGGGAAAGGGACGGTGCCGGTCAGCTGAATGTTGTGCGTCCACACGGCGTGGCGCCTGGCCACCGCCAGCCCGGGTGCGCCCTGGCCGACGGGCAACTCGAGACCAGTCACGATGTCGTGGCTGATCGTGCCGGCGTGACGCACCGGGCGTACCGTCGCTCCGGCGTTCTCGAGCCGGAAGAGGACAGCACCGTCGCCTCCGAGTACCTGGACGGCTTTGGTGGCGATGGTCTGCAAGATCTCCCGCGGGTCCAGTGTCCTCGCCAGGGCTTGGCCGGCATCGTGGAGACTCTCCAGCTCGTGCTGGCGGGCCTGTGCGACGTGGTACAGCCAGACCTGCTCTCGCAGGAGTCCTACGAAGATGAGGCCGACGCCGAGTGGGCGCGAAAATCCGGCAAGGTACCACGGGATGCTGTAGCGGAATCCCTTCGCGACGAGAAATCCCATCAGACCAACGATCCAGACGAGCGCGGCCAGCAACAAGTAGGACGCGAATCCGTCGCGCTGAGGTCCGAAGAACCGCTTGCGGCCGCCCCAGAACACCCACCCGGCAAACCCTGCGAGGATGACGCCGGCCGACCATAGGGTGAACGGGGTGAACCGGCCGGGTGGCATGACGAGCGACGGCAGGAAGGGACGGATCGACACCACGGTGAGCGCGAGAAGCACGCTGAAAACGAGGGCACCAATGCCGATACCGATGCGTCCGTGCTCGGGGAGGCGAAGCGACTGATTGCCGTAGT
>QHRT01000309.1:4532-8940 GCA_003220195.1 Candidatus Rokuibacteriota bacterium
CGGCGCGATCCCGGGGTTGATGCCGGGGTTCGCGGGATAGTCTGGCTGGGTCAGAATATGAGCGATGGCCAGGAGCGCAGTCAGCCAGAGCGTGATGCCGATCGCAGCCGATTCCAGATCCTGCCGCAAGCGGTGGCGCTCGAGACACAAGTACCCGACACCGATGCCCACGAGTGCAAACGGTGTGTCGAAGATCGGAATCGCGAACGGGGTTCGGAAACGGTAGGGGTCGAGGGCCGACGTGAGCAGCAGCACCGTCGCATAGACCCCCCCCAACCCGACGACCAGCGCGAGGGGGACATAGTGGGATTCGCGCGCTGCGGCGCGCGTGCGGATCTCCGGCACGGGCCGCTCTGCCATAGCGGAGGGAGGATCGCCGACTTGCCGAGCTTTATCAAGTCGCCGTATCGTCGTCGACGCTGGCACCCCGGCGTCAGTGTCGGTGTCGGCAAAGCGGGTTGACACGTTCTCGACCGCCATGCTAGGTCACGTGCGACCGAGACAGACAAGGAGGCCACCATGGCCACCACACGGCGACAGTTCCTGGAGTTGGTGGGCGGCGCCGCTGCGCTCGCCACCGCGCGTCTCGACACTGCACCCGCATTCGCGCAGGCGACCCCGGTCAGGATGGGGGTCCTGACGATCAAGTCGGGGATCGGCGCGCAGGTCGGCGAAGCGGGCCTGCGGAGCGCGCAGTGGACGACCGACCGGATCAACAAGGCGGGGGGCATTCTCGGCCGCAAGCTCGAGCTCGTCGTCGAAGAAGAGTCGACGCCGAAGGACACGGTCGAGCGCTTCCGCAAGCTCGCGCTCCAGAACAAGGTCGACGTGATCACCGGCGTCATCTCCACCGGCGTCAGCCTCGCGATCGGACCGGTCGCCGAGGAGCTGAAGATGCTCTGGATCAGCTGGGACGGGACCACGCAGAAAGGCGTCGAGGAGACGATGCCGAATCCGCGGTACTCGTTCCGGTCGACGGACAACGAGTGCGAAGCCGTGATGGCCTCGATCGTGGTCGCCAAGAACTGGAAGGGCAAGTTCAGGACGGTGGCCGGGATCAATCCGGATTACTCGTACGGCCGGGACAACTGGCAAGCGTTTTTATGGATCATGGAGAAGTACGGCAACCCGGTCACGCCGGTGAGCGATCTCTGGCCGAAGCTCGGCACGACGGATTTCACGGCGCACGTGGCGGCGCTCCAGCAAGCGAAGCCTGACCTGATCTTCTCGTCACACTGGGCGGGCGACGCCTCGGTGCTCATGAAGCAGGCGCACGCGGCCGGGCTCGTCGGCAACACGAAGTTCGTTTTCGTCGTGGCCGGCGGCGTGCACGAGACGCTGAAGAAGTCGTTCACGCCGGAGGGGATGTTCCTCGGCTACAACACCATCTACTTCGACTACGCGGACGCGAGCCCGCTGCAGAAGCAGTTCGTCAAGGAATACAACGACCGGTACAAGGAGTGGCCGGTGTTCGAGTGCGAGCGCGCCTATCTCGTGACCAGCGCCTACAAGGCGGCGGTCGAGAAGGCCGCGAAGGCGATCGGCGGGAAGTGGCCCACGACCGATCAGGTCATCGACGCGCTGGAAGGTCTCGAGCTCGAGTCGCTCGGGGGCAAGGCGCGGTACCGCAAGGACCACATCCCCGAGTGCAACTTCTACGGCGGGTTCACGACGTACAAGAACCGGTTCGACTTCGTCACGATCGATCCGGTGGTGAAGATGACGGGCCCCGAGGTCCAGAAGCCGTCGGGCGTCGGCCTCAAGGACTGGATCCAGAGCTGGAAGGTCTGATCGAGCAAGGCGTCGGCATCCTGCTGGGCGGCGGGTTCCACGCCGCCACGCTGTTCATGGTCGCCGCGGGCCTGCAGCTCGTCTTCGGCGTGCAGAAGATCGTCAACCTCGCGTGCGGATCGTTCTACGCGCTCGGCGCGTACTTCGGCGTCACCGTCGTCACCCGCGCGCTCGCCGCTGGTCTCCCGCCGCCGCTGTTCCTCGTGGTCCTCATCGCCGGCGGTCTTGCCCTCGCCGCCATCGGGCCCATCGTCGAGCGCGTCCTGCGTCCCGTCTACGATCGCGACGAGAGCTTCCAGATCATCCTGACCTTCGCGCTGGTCCTCATGTTCGAGGACATCACGCGGTTCATCTGGGGATCGTCGCCGTACCAGATGGGCAACGTGTACCTCGTGTACGGCCAGTGGAAGATCGGCCGCCTGACCGTGCCCGTCTACAACCTGATCGTTATCGCCGCCGGCGGCCTGATCGCCCTCGGCATGGGGTTCGTGCTGT
Source organism: Candidatus Rokuibacteriota bacterium (assembly GCA_003220195.1). Lineage (GTDB taxonomy): Bacteria > Methylomirabilota > Methylomirabilia > Rokubacteriales > CSP1-6 > AR8. Next base: position 6,819 of record QHRT01000309.1, read on the forward strand.
CGCGCACGCGCTTCGGGCGCATCGTGCGGGCCACCGCCGAGAATCGCGAGATGAGCGAGGCGCTCGGCGTGGACATGAGGCGAATCTACGCGCGCGTCTTCACGCTCGGCACCGCGCTCGGCACCGTCGGCGGGGCGCTCGTCATTCCGGCCACCGCCGTGACACTCGACGTCGCCGTCGAGGTCATCGTCGAAGCCTTCGCGGTGGTCGTGATCAGCGGACTCGGCAGCATGCGCGGGACGTTCGTGGGCGCGCTCCTGGTCGGCGTGCTGAAGGCCGTGGCGATCGCGGCCTATCCCGAGCTCGAGCTTCTCGTCATCTACGTGATCGTGATCGCGGTGCTGGTGCTGAGACCGGCCGGGCTCTTCGCCAGGGCCGCGGCGTGACCGGACGCGTCGTCCTGGGGCTCGTCGTCCTCGGCGTCGCGGCCGCGCCGCTCCTCGGTCATCAGTACTACACGACGCTCATGCTGCCGTTCTTCGGCTACAGCCTGGCCGTGCTCGGATTGAATCTCCTCTTCGGGTACACGGGACTGCTCTCGTTCGGCGGGGCACTCTTCGTGGCGCTCGGCGCCTACACGGCGGCGTACCTCACGAGCGTCTTCGGCGTGCTCGCCTTCGAGGGCATCGTGCTCGCGGCGGCCGTCGTGGGCTTCCTGGTGGCGATCCCGGTCGGGTTGCTCTGCGTTCGCTACGTACGGATCTACTTCGGGATGCTGACGCTCGCGTTCGGGATGCTCTTCTACTCGTTCCTGTTCAAGTTCTATCACCTGACCGGGGGGGACGAAGGGCTCCGCGTGCTCCGGCCGCGGCTCTTCGGGCTCGCGTTCGAATCGCTCGACAAGGTCCAGTTCCTGACGGGGCCCTTCTACTATTACTCGCTGGCCCTCATGGTCGTGGGGACCGCGGTGATGTGGCGCATCGCGCGCTCGCCGTTCGGCCTCTGCTTGAGGTCCATCCGGGAGAACCCGGGGAAGGCGGAGTACGTCGGCGTCAGCGTCCGCCGGTATCGCTTCTACGCGTTCCTCATCGCGGGAGTCTTCGGCGCGGTCGGTGGGACGCTGCTCGCGGTCCCGACCGGACTCGCCGATCCCCTCCTCGCGTACTGGCCGCACTCCGGAACGCTCGTCTTCATGATGCTGCTCGGCGGCTTCTCGAACTTCTTCGGTCCGATCCTCGGCGCGTTCGTGTTCATCTTCCTTCAAGATCAGGTGATGTCGCTCACGCAGTACTGGCGCTTCGTCTTCGGGCTGATCCTCGCGATCGTCGTGATCTTCGTCCCTCGGGGCCTCATGGGATTCCTCGACCCGCGCCAGCGGGCCGGCGTGTGATGCCGCTCCTGGAAGCGACCGGGCTCTTTCACTACTACGGCGCGTTCCGCGCGCTGAACGGCGTCAGCCTCACCATCGAGGAGCACCAGTTCGTGTCGATCATCGGACCGAACGGCGCCGGGAAAACGACGCTGGTCAACGTGCTGACCGGCCTGTTGCGGCCGAGTCGCGGTGCGGTGCGCTTCAAGGGCCGCGACATCGTCGGCCTGGGGCCGGTCAGGCTGGCGCGGCTCGGGATGGCGCGGAGCTTCCAGCTCGTCAACATCTTCCCGCGCCTGACGGTGGCGGAGACGATCGCCGTGGCGGTCGTCTCGCGTCTCGGGCGGGGCGGCCGGCTCTGGTCGTCCCTGACGGACGATGCCGAGATCCGCGATCGGGTGCTCGAGGTCGCGTCGCTGTTCGGGCTCGGCGACAAGACGAGCCATCCCGCGGGCGCGCTCCCTCAGGGTGACAAGAAGCTGCTCGACGTCGCCAGCGCGTTCGCGCTCCGGCCCGAGGTGATCCTGCTCGACGAGCCGACCAGCGGTGTGTCGACCGGCGACAAGCATGCGATCATGGAGGTCCTCGTCCAGGCGGCCAAACGGATCGGCATCAAAGCCATCATCCAGGTCGAGCACGACATGGACATCGTCTTCGGATATTCCGACCGGATCATCGCGCTCCACGAAGGGCAGGTCCTGGCCGACACGACGCCCGACGGCATCCGCGACGACGAGCGCGTCGTGGCGACGGTGCTCGGCAAACGGACTCGCTGATGCTCACCGTCGAAGAGCTCACCGTCGACATCCAGTC
>QHRT01000310.1 GCA_003220195.1 Candidatus Rokuibacteriota bacterium
TCAATTTACGTTATTAAGCGCGGGACTCGTCGTGACTCACGGACACTTCGAGCCAATCCTCAACGCTTCCGGAGCGAGGAGCGACCGAAGGACGTCCGAGACCAGACAAGCTGGCTCGTAACCCGTCACCGTGGCGAATCAGGCCCAGCGACGTCGCGTGCATCTCGTGCGGAGGCCGTGAACCAGGCATTCGAGCGGTCATGAGTGTCGACAGCAGACCGCGGGCTCGCGTGCGCTCCTCGCGACTCGTCACCACGGGGGTCTACGCCAGTACGGCTGGGGAGGCTGGCGACCTCGTCCCATCATCGGGTCCAACGGAAGGCTAGTCGCTGCTGGCGATGAAGCGCGTTCGGTGGCGTGGCGGGTCGGCGCCCTTGGACTCGCTGGCTTCAATTTCCGATCCGCGGCACTCGAGACTTGTCTGAGAGGACAAATGTCCATACACTTCTTTGGTGCGGTCCGAATGGGATCCGCTCAAGGCGGAAGCGAACCTCCGCGCGCACGCTGTGAGCTTTGCGGAAGCGGTGAGCGTCAAGAGCCGAGGTTCGTGACGCTGGGCCTGAGCAACTGGCGAACCTGCTCGTCGTCGTTTACACGTATCAGGAGCCCGACGCGATCCGGTTGATTTCGGCGTGGAAGGCGAACAAGCGCCAGAGGAAAGCCTATGAGAAGGGCCGTCGCTGAGAAATATCGAGACTTCGATTTCTCCCGCGCCAAGCGGGGCGCCGTCGTGAAGCCCGAGCCAGGGAAGACCAAGATCTCCATTCGCCTCGACAACGCGGTGATCGAATTCTTTCGCGCGGCCGGCGATCGGGCCGGTGGAGGAAACTACCAGACGCTGATCAACGACGCGTTGCTGGAGCACATCCATCGACGGTCGACCCTCGACGCCGTCCGTCAGGTCGTCCGAGAAGAACTCGCGCCGTATGGCACCGTACGAGGCTCTAGCTTCCGGCTTCGACGGACGCCCTCCGAGCGGACGCGCTCCGCGCGCCGTTGAGCTGACGCGTCCGGCGCGCAACGACCGGCCGCAAAAGGTTTGCCGCGCACCGACTCGCCGTTGTATAAAGCTTCACGTTCTCGGCGCGTCGTGTGCGGCGATAGGCCGCAGGCGATCTTTCCGGGCGAACGAGATAGACTGGATTCCTCATTGGGAACGGTTGGCGCGTTATCGCGAGAGGTTCGGCTCGACAACCTTGTGCGCCTGGCTATCGAGACCGAGGAAGCGATCGCTGTCGCGACATGGCAGGTCTTTCAGTCGTCACAGGTGATGGAGGGGCAGATGCGCGTATTGAGAGTGGCGTGGTTCCTCCTGCTCGTCCTCGGATCTGCGAACGCGGCTGACGCGGCGGCGCCCCTGACGTTCCCCGGGGCGGCGCCCTGTAACACGACGCTCCAGGCCTGCATCACCGGCGCAAGCGCGGGCGACACCATCCAGATCGCCACCAACGGGCCGATCGCCGAGTCGCCCAACGTTCCCAAGAGCCTCACGATCCAACCGGCGGCCGGCTTCGTTCCGGTCGTCAACGGAAGCTTCTTCCTGAGCAGCACGGGCACGCCAGCCGACATCACGGTGCAGAACCTCACGATCAACGGGACCGTGCGTGGCAGTCCGGGAACCGCGGATCTCTCCGTTCACATTCTCAACAACACGATCTCGATCTCGGGAGGCTTCAGCGTGGCGATCGACGTCTCCTCGGGAACCTTTCCGCCCTACGGCAACGTGACGTCCGAGATCCGCGGAAACACGGTCACGGTCACGGGCGGCGGCCAGGGCAACCAGTGCATCGGCATCCTCGGCAACGCGATCATCGCGCTGAACGGGCCGGGCGAAGCGATGACCGCCGACATCATCGGCAATCGGGTGGACGCGACCGGGACCAACGACGGGATCGAATGCCGCAACTTCCAGCAGGCGCCGAATTCGACGCTCGACTGCCGGATCATCAACAATCTGGTGACCGGACAGCTCAGCGAAGCGGGGTTCCCCGGCGCCATCGTGGTGTCGGCCGATGGGTTCAGCCCCATCACCGTGCAGGTCGTGAACAACACCGTGGCGAACAACCAGGGTGGCATCGGCGTCAGCGCACGGACGGATCTCGGCGCCTCGATCACCGGCGTGGTGGCGAACAACATCATCGCGAACAGTTCCAGTTCTGGGTTGTTCATCGATAGCTCGGTGGCGGTCTCCAACAACAACAATTTGCTATTCCACAACGGGTTCAATGACTTCACGCCCGGACCGGTCACGCTGCATCTGAATCCGAAGTTCGTCGGCGGCTTCCATCTGGCGTCCGACTCGCCGGCGATCAATGCCGGCTCCAACGCGCAGGTGCCGCCCGACATCACCACGGACCTCGACGGCAACGCGCGGATTCAGTTCTCGGTCGTCGACATCGGCGCCTTCGAGACCAGCGTGCCTGGCAGGGAGGCCGCGGCCATCCCCACCCTTTCCTGGCCGGGACAGCTCGCCTTCCTCGTGGCGCTGATCGGCCTCGGCGCGTCGGTCCTGGTGCGGCGAGCCTGAACCGCGCGCTCCGGGACCGGTCCCGAAGGCGCCAGCGCGCGTCTTTCGCTGCTCCCGATCGAACAGGAAGCGCGCTGCGCAACTGATCCGGTTGAGCCGTGTCGAAGACGCTCACCGTCGACCCCGCCCGGCCACGACCCGCAATTCGAGATTCTCCAGAACCCAGAGGCTCGGGAAGATCCGCCGGCTCGGCTGCGGCACCCGGCGGGCACCCAAACAGCGCGACCTGCCCGGGCGGCCCGCCAGCCACGTCGCCTGCGCGACAGGCCACCCGGCCTCACGGCCGCGTTCTCGATCGGCCCCCCGGCTTCTTGACCCCAGGGGTGGAACGGCGCAAGATTGCGTGGGTTTGGCGCGCGACCGCAGCACTCGAGCGCGCCGCCGGGAGAAGAAGCGTGAAGACAGTGGATCTGGCCATCGGCATCGGGGGCGCGGCAGGACAGGGCATCGCCACTCCGGGCGACATCCTGGCGCGCATCTTCGTGCGGCGCGGGCTGCACGTCAACGCCTACAACGCGTACCAGTCGATCATCCGGGGCGGTCACATCTTCTTGACGCTCCGCACGAGTGACGCGCCGGTCCTGAGTCACGGCGACAGGCTCGACGTGCTCATGCCGTTGAATCAGGACACGATGAACCGGCACCTCCGGCTGATGGGCGCCGGCTCGACGGTGCTCTTCAACAGCGACACGATCAAGCCCGCCGACGCTGCCGCCGGCGTGCAGCTCTGCCCGTTTTCCGTCAAGCAGCTGGCGCCCGGGCTCCGGGGCGACCTGGTGCAGAACACGATCGCGCTGGCCGCGATCTTGAGGCTGATCAAGGTCGAGTTCGAGATCCTCGAGGAGATCCTGACGCTGCAGTTCAAGCGCAAGGGCGCGGCGGCGGTCGCCGAGAACGTCGGCGTCGCGCGCGCCGGCTACGACTATGCCGAAACGCATTTCCGGCCGTTCCCGTTCTCCCTTCCCGACACCGGCAAGCCGCTCGCGTTCTTCGAAGGCAATCAGGCGCTCGCGATGGGCGGCGCGGCCGCCGGCGTGCGGTTCTACTGCGCCTATCCCATGAGCCCGTCGTCCGGTGTCCTGCACTGGATGGCGCGGCACGGGCGGCAGCTCGGCATCATGGTGCGACAGGTCGAGGATGAGATCGGCGTGATCAACATGGCCATCGGCGCGGCGCACACGGGCTGCCGCGCCATGTGCGCGACGTCGGGCGGCGGGTTTGCGCTGATGAGCGAGGCCCTCGGCTCCGCGGCCATGATGGAGATCCCCGTGGTCTGCATCAACGTCCAGCGGGCGGGGCCGGCCACGGGCGTGCCGACCAAGACCGAGCAGGGGGATCTCTGGCAGGTGCTGGGCGCCGGCCAGGGCGATTATCCGCGCATTATTGTCGCGCCGACGAACATCACCGACTGCTTCAAGATCGTCCCGCGCCTCTTCAACCTGGTCGACCGGTTCCAGTGTCCGGGCATCATCCTCTCCGACCTGCTCCTGTCCGAGGGTCGCTCGAGCGCCGACCCGGCCGAGTTCGATTTCAACGTGCCGATCGAGCGCGGCGAGGTCATCGGGCTCAACGGCGACGGGCCGCCGGCGAACGGGTACAAGCGCTACCTGATCACTGACAGCGGTGTGTCGCCGCGCGCGCTGCCCGGCACTCCCGGCTACGCGCACGTCGTGGCGACCGACGAACACGACGAGGACGGCGTCCTGATCAGCGACGAGTTCACGGACCCGCACAAGCGTCAGGCGATCCACGAGAAACGTATGCGCAAGATGGACGGGCTCTTGCCGCTGCTGGAGACGCCGGCGCTACACGGTCCCGATGATGCTCAGGTGACGCTGCTCGGCTGGGGCTCGACGGAAGGCGTCATCTGGGAAGCGATGCAGCAGCTCGCCGACGCGGGGATCACGGCCAACAATCTGCAGATCAAGTGGCTGGTGCCGCTCCACGGCGAGGAGATCGTCTCGATCCTCTCCCGGTGCGCGAAGGTCCTGATCGTGGAGAACAACTACAGCGGCCAGTTCGCGCGGTATCTCCGGTCGGAGACGGGCTTCGCGGCGGACGGCCACATCCGAAAATACGACGGCGAGCCGTTCATGCCGCACCACATCGTGGATGGTGTCCGGGCGATCCTGGCGGGCTCGACCAAACTCTACGTGCCCGTGCACGAGATCCAGGTGTGAAGGAGACGGCGTGATGGCGATCATCGAACGTGAAGCGACGAGACGGGGCCAGACGGCGGTCGCCGAACGCCCCAAGGTCACGGTCAGGGATCTCAAGGGCAAGGTCGATCCCGACTGGTGTCCCGGGTGCGGCGACTTCGGCGTGCTGGCCGCGCTGAAGCAGGCGATCGCGGAGCTGTCGCTGCAGCCGTACGAGGTGCTGACGGTCAGCGGGATCGGCTGCTCGTCGAACCTTCCCGGGTACCTGAGCACGTACGGCATGCACACGTTGCACGGCCGCGCGATCGCGGTCGCGACCGGCGCCCAGCTCGCCAATCACCACCTGAAAGTGGTGGTCACGGGCGGCGACGGCGACGGGTACGGCATCGGCGGCAACCACTTCGTCCACGCCATGCGCCGCAACGTCGACCTGACGTACGTCGTCATGAACAACCAGGTCTATGGACTGACGACGGGCCAGCTCTCCCCCACCAGCATCAAGGGCATGACCACGAAGAGCACGCCCTTCGGCAGCGTCGAGAACCCCATCAATCCGATCCCGCTCGCCATCACGTCCGGCGCCACGTACGTGGCGCGGGGGTTCACGGGGCAGCAGAAGCACCTGGTCGAGCTGATCAAGGGCGGCCTCCAGCACAAGGGCTTCGCGCTGATCGACACCTTCAGCCCGTGCGTGACCTACAACCACGACAACACGCACGAGTTCTTCAAGCAGCGGACGCGAAAGCTCGACGAGATGGGCCACGACCCGACCAACTTTCACGCCGCGCTGGAGAAGGGCTTCGCCTGGGGCGACGAGATCCCGATCGGCCTCTTCTGGAAGCGCGAGGACCTTCCGGCGCTCGACGAGCTGGAGCCGGTGCTCGCCGACGGGCCGCTGGCGCACCGCTCGCTCGGCGTCGGTCCGGACGCCGCGCGAGCCCTGCTCAAGGAGTTGATGTAGCTTCTTCCGTCACCCGGCGCGTCGCAGCCGTCGCCCGCCGGTCGCGGCCGGCCGCGTGACGCGCGAGCGGACCCGTGACGCCGCCGGACGCCTCGCCGAGTAGCGCGCCTCGAACACCGGGGCGCCGGGAGCGCGCTCCTGCCGGACGCCGTGGCCGGGGTTGGCGGCCAGGTACACGCGCTCGAGGCCGGGGCGATCGCGAACCCAGACGAGCAGACGAGCACGCGCGGCTTGAAACTTTCCCACGACACTGGCTCGGTCATGGTGACCTCCGCCTCGTCCGGCGGTCGCGCGACCGGCGCGCTCAACGGGTCACGGCCGGCCCGCTGCCGGACCGGACGGCATTCAGCGCGGGTGAACCTCGAGCGCGCTGAAGAAGTAGGGAATCTCGAACGCGGCGGACTCGGGCGAGTCCGAGCCGTGCACCGCGTTGGCTTCGATCGACGTCGCGAACTCCTTGCGGATCGTGCCCGCCGCCGCCTTGGCCGGATCGGTCGCGCCCATCAGATCGCGCCAGCGCTGGATGGCGCTCTCCGCCTCCAGCACCAGCACAATGCTCGGCCCTTCGACCATGAAGCGGCAGAGGCTGTCGTAGAACGGCCGCGCGTTGTGCACGATGTAGAAGCCGCGCGCCTG
>QHRT01000311.1:0-10322 GCA_003220195.1 Candidatus Rokuibacteriota bacterium
CGCCTCTGCCACTCGCCGTCGGTGGAGGCCAGGCTCGTGTCGATGGGCTCGGGCGCGACGTCGAACTCGTACCAGGACTACGAAGAGGCCGGCTGTCTCATGATCGTCGGCGCCGATGCCTCGGCGAACCACCCGGTCATCGCGATCCGGTTCCGTCGGGCGATGGCGCGAGGCGCCCGGATCGTCGTCGTGAATCCCAAGCGCATCGAGCTCTGTGACCAGGCGGACCTCTGGATCCAGCAGCGCCCGGGGACCGACGTCGCGCTGTTCAGCGCCATGGCGAAGGTCATCCTCGACGAAGGGCTCGCCAATCTCGAGTTCGTGCGGGAACGGACGGAACATTTCGAGACGTGGCGCGAATCACTCGGCGAGTTCACGCTGGAGCACGCCGCCGCGATCACCGGCGTGCCGGCCGCCGACATCGCGCAGGCGGCGCGCTGGTACGCGCGGCCGCCGTTCGCCGGCTCGTGCCTGATCTGGGGCATGGGGGTCACGCAGCACGTGAACGGCATCCACAACGCGCACGCGCTCCTGAATCTCTCGCTCGTCACCGGCCAGCTCGGATTTCCGGCCAGCGGCATCTCGCCGCTCCGCGGCCAGAACAACGTGCAGGGCTGCGGCGACGCCGGCTGCATTCCGACGAACCTGCCCGGCTACGGCGCCTACGACGCCGCGACACTCGACAGGTTCGAGCGCGCGTGGGGCGTCCGTCCTCCCGGCGCGACCGGACTCGTCGTCACCGAGATGGTGGAAGGCTGCCTGACCGGCGACGTCAGGGCGATGTACGTGGTCGGCGAGAACCCGCTCCTGTCCGAGCCCGATCTGCACCACGCCGAGAAAGCGCTCTCGCAGGTCGACATGCTGATCGTGCAGGATCTCTTCTTCCACGAGACGGCGGAGCTGGCGCACGTGTTCTTGCCCGCGGCCGCGTTCGCCGAGAAGGAGGGCACCTTCACGAACTCCGAGCGTCGCGTGCAGCGCGTGCGCCAGGCACTCGATGCTCCGGGTGACGCGCGGCCGGACTGGTGGATCACCGCCGAGCTGGCGAGACGCGTCGCCCGGACGCTCGGCCTCCGGATCGACGACCAGTTCACCTACGCGGGACCGGCCGAGATCTTCCCTGGATCGCGAGGGCGGCCTCCAGTGGCCGTGCCCGACGGTCGAGCATCCGGGAACGCGGTTCCTCTACGCAGACTCGTTTCCGCGCGGCAAGGGGCGCTTCGTCCCCGCCGTGCAGACGGTCGAAGCCGCCGAGCTGCCGGATCCCGATTACCCGTTCCTGCTCAACACCGGACGGCTGCTCTATCACTGGCACGGCGGCACGATCACGCGCCGCGTGCAGGGGCTGCTCGAGCTGGCGCCGCGGCTCGAGATCGCGATCCACCCGGTCGACGCGCGGCGGCTCGGCGTCGAGACGGGCGAGCGGGTCCGGGTCGCCTCCCGCCGCGGAGAGTTGACGGGATTCGTGCGCGTCACGGAAGCCGTCAAGGCCGGAGCCATCTTCGTGCCGTTCGTGAAACTCGCGGAGTCGGCGGCGAACTTCCTGACGAACGCCGCGTTCGATCCGTCCTCGAAGATCCCCGAGTACAAGGTCTGCGCCGTGCGGATCGAGCCGCTCGGCGCGCCGGCACCGCTGGCGCGCTGATCGCGTGAATGCCCTCCCCGAGACGATCGAGGCGTTCCTGGCGCGCCTGGCCGACGGCGCACCGACGCCGGGCGGGGGAGCGGCAGCGGCGCTCGTCGCGGCGGTCGCCGCCGCGCTGGTCGGCATGGTCTGCCGCGTGACCGCGCGTCGCTCACCGTCGTCGCGAGTCGAGGACATCGCCCGAGCGGCGGATCGATGTCGCGAGCGCGCCACGGCGTTGATCGAGGAGGATGCGCGCGCGTACGGCGGGGTCGTCGAAGCTCGCCGCGCGCCGCGTGCGGCAAAGACCTGCGCGCTCCTCGCCGCCACCCGGGTCCCGCTCGACGTGGCGCGTGTCGCCGACGAGGTCCTGAAACTGGCCGAAGACGTGGCGCCGTCAGCGGCGACGAGCGCGATGAGCGATCTGCTCGTCAGCGCCACGCTCGCGCATGCGGCCGTCGAGAGCGCCGCGACGACGGCGAAGACAAATCTAAAGACCATGGAGAAGTCGGACGCCACCCTGCTGATGGAAGAAGAGATCACCCAGCGGTCGAGTGACGCGACCGCTTGTCGCCATCGCATTCGAGAGCTCGCGGAGGGCCGCCGGTGACGGGTCCGTCCACGGAGGCGACATCCGACTTCCACGCCGCGCTGTCGGCGTTTCCTCGAGAGCGCCGCTGGCTCTTGCCGGCCCTCCAGGAGCTCCAGCATCGATACGGGTATCTCTCGACCGATGCGCTGCTCGCCGCGAGCGCGCACCTGCGTGTGCCGGCCAGCGAGGTGTACGGCGTCGCGACCGACTATCCCGAATTGCGGCTTCGCCCGCACGGCCGACATCACGTCCGCGTTTGCACCGGCGTGACGTGCGCGCTCTCCGGGGGCCGGACGCTGCTCGACGCCGCCGAGCGCCGGTTCGGCGGAGACGATTCACATGGGGGCCCCGAAATGGCCCCCAAACCCCCAACCCTCGGAGCACCCCGGCAAAGCCGGGGCGCTCCTCGACGGGCGGGGTTGAACGAGAACGATGACGGAGCCGACGTCACGGTTGAAGCCGCGGACTGTTTCTTCGAATGCTCGGTGGCGCCGCTGATCGAGGTCGATGGTCGCTATCGCGGGCGCGTCACCCGCGAGGACGTCGAGCGAGTGGACAGGTGGTTTCGTGCGCCCTCGACGGAGGCTCCCGGTGGTGCGACCTCGTTGCCCTCGCCGGTCAGCGCCGAGGGCCTCGACGGGTCGTCGCCCGTCTCCGCGGAGGCCGCACTGGACGCGCTGATCGTGTCGGCGCGTGCGCGACGCTTGCGCGCTCCGGCGGCTCGCGTGCTGGTCCAGATGGGAACGTGCGGCCGCGCGGTCGGGGCCGACGACGTGCTGACGGCGCTCGCTGAGGCGAGCCGGCGCCGTGGGCTCGATCTCGCCATCGTCGAAGGCGCCTGCAACGGGATGTGCCATGCGGCGCCGTTCGTCATTCTCGAAAAGCCGGAGCAGCCGATCTCGCTCATCGAGCACGTGACGGCGGAGCGAGCCGACACGCTGCTCGATCTGATCGCCGATGACGAGCGGCCGTTCGACAGCGCGGGCTTCCGCGGAATCGTGTGGGACGAGCGGGCGCGGCGCGGTCTCGTGCCGGTGTCGACGCATCCGTTCTGGCGCGGTCAGGAGCGCGTGCTGCTGCGACGGGCCGGCGTGATCGATCCCGGGAGCCTCGACGACGCGGTGCTACACGGGGCGTATCGCTCGCTCGCGCGCGCGCTCGACGCCACGCCGGAGTCCGTCATCGCCGAGGTCAAGCGCGCCGGGCTTCAAGGACGGGGCGGCGCGTTCTTTCCCGCCGCGGTGAAGTGGGAAGGCTGCCGGAACTCCGCACGGGATCCTGGAAGGCGTGCTGCTTGCCGCGTACGCCGCCGGCGCCACGCACGTGATGCTCTACGTCCACGGCGAGGCCGAGCTCTCCGCCGAGCGCCTGACGCGCGCGGTGATCGACGCGGAGTCGGCCGGAATCCTCGGCAACCGGATGCTCGGCCGGCATGTCGAATGCCGTGTCGAGCTCCGGCGAGGATCGGGTGGATTCGTGCTCGGGGAAGAGACCGCGCTGCTGGAGTCGATCGAGGGGCGCCGCGCGCAGCCGCGGACGCGGCCGCCGTTTCCCGTCGAGTCGGGGCTGTGGGGCAAGCCGACGGTGATCAACAACGTGGAGACGCTGGCGGCCGTCCCGTCAATCTTCGAACTCGGCGCCGAGCGGTTCGCGGCGCTCGGAACGCCGAAGGCTCCCGGTACGAAGGTGTTCGGTCTTTCGGGACCCATTCGACGTCCCGGGGTCGTCGAGATGCGCAACGGCGTCACGCTGCGGCAGTTGCTCGTGGAGGTCGGCGGCGGCCTGATGGACGACCAGACGTTCAAGGGCGCGCTGGTCGGCGGCCCGTCGGGCAGCGTCGTTCCGGCCGCGCTCTTCGACGTCCCGATGGAGCCGCGCGAGCGCGTGTCACCCGGGACCGGCGGCATCGTCGGCATTCCCGCGGCCGCCTCGGTCGTCGACGTCGTGAAGACGCTGCTCGGCTTCAACGCGCGCGAGTCGTGCGGCAAGTGCACGCCGTGCCGCGAGGGTGCGCCGCGCCTCCTCGCGATGATCGACGAGCTTCGCGTCGCGGCGGACCGGTCGGCGACGACGAAGCTCTTGCGCGATCTCGCGGACACGATCCAGCTCGCGTCCTTGTGCGGGCTCGGGCAGGCGGCGCCGCTCGCTCTCGTGCGCGCGCTCGCGGATTTTCCCGACGAGTTCGAGGCGCCTCGATCGCCATGAGATATGGGTTCGTCATCGATCAACGCGTCTGCATCGGCTGCCACGCCTGCACGGTGGCCTGCAAGGAGGAGAACCGGGTTCCGCTCGGCGTGTTCCGCACCTGGGTCAAGTACGTCGAGAAGGGCACGTTCCCCACGACCCGGCGCTACTTCTCGGTGCTGCGCTGCAACCACTGCGACGCCGCGCCGTGCGTCACCATCTGCCCCACCGTGGCGCTCTATCGCCGCCCGGACGGCATCGTGGACTTCGACGGGGCGCGCTGCATCGGATGCAAGTCCTGCATGCAGGCGTGCCCGTACGACGCGCTCTACATCGACCCGGACACCAACACCGCCGCGAAGTGTCATTACTGTGCGCACCGGGTCGAGGTCGGACTCGAGCCGGCGTGCGTCATCGTCTGCCCGGAGCAGGCGATCATCGCCGGCGACCTCGACGATCCGTCGAGCCGCATCGCGCGCCTGGTCGCGACGGAGCAGGTGCAGGTCCGGAAGGCCGAGCAGGGCACCCGGCCGAAAGTGTTCTACCTCGGAGCCGACGCCTCTGCGCTCACGCCCCAGCTGCAGCAGCCGGCGCGCACGTACATGTGGGCCGAGCGGCCCTCCGCGGAAGTCGATCTCGTCGACCTCGTCGCTCGCGCGCACGCCTCCGACGGGCGTGGCGACACGGGCCTGGCGCGCCCCGTCTACGACGCGCCGCACGCGCCTCATCCGTGGGGCTGGCGCGTCTCGACGTATCTCTGGACCAAGTCCATCGCGGCGGGCGCTCTGCTGCTCGCGGCGCTGGGCGCCGTCGTCGGCGTCCCGCCCGGGCGCCTCTTCGGTGTGACGGCGCCGATCGTGACGCTCGTGTTCCTGGCGGTCACGACGGGGCTCCTGGTCTTCGACCTGAAGCGCCCGGACCGGTTTCACTACATCCTGTTCAGACCGAACCGGACGTCGTGGCTCGTCTGGGGCGCGTGGATTCTGCTCGCCTACGGGCTCGGGGCCGGCGGCCACGGCGCGCTACTGCGCTGGTTGATCCTGCCGACGATCGCGCTCGCGTGCGGCGCCGCCGGGTACAGCGCGTGGCTCTTCGGTCAGGCCGAGGGCCGCGACTTCTGGCAGAGTCCGCTGCTGCTGCCGCAGCTCCTGATTGCGTCGCTGGTGGCCGGCGCCGCGGCGTTGCTCATCGCGGGCTTTCTCGGCGACGTTGCCGTCGAGACGCTCTGGGGGCTCGGACTCGTGATGACGGGCGCGCTCGTCCTCCACGGAGTGACGCTGCTCGCCGAGCTCGGCGGATCGCATTCGAACGCCGACACCGCGCGCGCGGCACGGCTCATCACCCGCGGACCGTGGCGGCGTCAGTTCTGGCTCGTCACCGTGATCGCCGGCACCGTCGCGCCGATCGTGATGATCTGGCTGAGCCCGTCTGCCGCGGTACTCGGCGCGCTCCTGGCGCTCCTGGGACTCTGGGTCTACGAGGACACGTGGATCAAGGCCGGCCAGGCCCTTCCGCTCAGCTGATGACGCCAGAGCCGCTTCATCCTGTTGCGAAAGAGTTGCCGGCTTCGTCGGGCGCGCTCGCCAGCTATCCGCCCGTCGAGAAATGGGATGACTGGAAGGAATACGATCCGGCCGCGTGGCCGCGGAAGGTCGCGCGCCGGTATCAGCTGATTCCCACGATCTGCTTCAACTGCGAAGCGGCGTGCGGGCTCCTCGCCTACGTCGACAAGGAGACGCTCCGGATTCAGAAGTTCGAAGGGAATCCCGAGCATCCCGGCAGCCGCGGCCGGAACTGCGCGAAGGGCCCCGCGACGCTGAACCAGGTCACCGATCCCGAGCGCATCCGGTATCCGCTAAGGCGCGTCGGCCCGCGAGGCGGCGGTCAGTGGGAGCGCGTCACGTGGGACGAGGCGCTCGACGACATCGCCGGGCGCATCAGGAAGGCGCTCGTCGAAGGACGGCAGAAGGAGGTGATGTACCACCTCGGCCGGCCCGGACACGAGCTGATCTATCTGCAGCGCGTGTTCCACGCCTGGGGCATCGACGGCCACAACAGCCACACGAACGTCTGCTCGGCGGGCGCGCGCGCGGGGTACGCGTTCTGGCACGGCTTCGATCGCCCGTCGCCGGATCACGCGAACGCGAAGTTCATCTTGCTGCTGTCCGCGCATCTCGAGGCCGGCCACTACTTCAACCCGCACGCGCAGCGGATCATGGAAGCGAGGACGCGTGGCGCGAAGATCGCGGTGCTCGACACGCGGCTCAGCAACACCGCGTCGATGGCGGACTGGTGGCTCTCACCGTGGCCCGGAACCGAGGCCGCGATCCTGCTCGCGATCGCGCGGCTCCTCGTCGCCGACCGCCGCTACGATCGCGAGTTCGTGCGCCGCTGGGTGAACTGGGAGGAGTACCTGCGCGCCGAGCGGCCGGACCTTCCGGTGACGTTCGAGAGCTTCGAGCAGGCGTTCCTCGCGCTCTACGCCGCGTACACGCCGGAGTTCGCCGCGCGCGAGAGCGGTGTCGAGGCTCGCGTGATCGTCGACATCGCCCGCGCGATCGGCGACGCCGGCGGCGCGCTCGCCACCCACGTCTGGCGCAACGCCGCGGCGGGGAACCTCGGCGGCTGGCAGGTCGCGCGGGCCCTCGAGCTGCTGGTCGTGCTGATGGGCGCGGTGTCGGCGCCGGGCGGAACCGCGCCAAGCGCCTGGAACAAGGCGGTTCCGCAGCCGCCGATGATGCCGCCGCCCGCGAAGGTGTGGAGCGAGCTCCTGATGCCGCGCGAGTATCCGCTCGCGTTCTTCGAGATGAGCTTTCTCCTGCCGCACTTCCTCCGCGAGGGGCGCGGCAAGCTCTCCATGTACTTCACGCGCGTCTACAACCCGGTGTGGACGAATCCCGACGGCATGTCGTGGATCGAGATGCTCACCGACGAGGCGAAGGTCGAGCGCCACGCGTGCTTGACGCCGGTCTGGAGCGAGACCGCGTGGTTCGCCGATTACGTGCTGCCGATGGGGCACGCCTCGGAACGGCATGACGTGATGTCGCAGGAGACGCATGCGGCGCGCTGGATCGGGTTTCGCCAGCCGGTCCTGCGCGTCGCGATGGAACGGCAGGGCAAGACGTTCGACTTCACGTGGCAGGCGCACGAGGCCGCCGGCCTCGGGCAGGTCTGGGAGGAAGACGAGTTCTGGATCGAGCTCTCGTGGCGGATCGATCCCGACGGCGCGCTCGGAATCAGGAAATACTTCGAGTCTCCGTATCGCCCCGGAGAGAAGCTCAGGATCGAGGAGTTCTATCGCTTCATGTTCGAACAGAGCGTCCCGGGGCTTCCGGCCACGGCGAGCGCTCTCCACCTGACGCCGCTCGAGTACATGCGGAAGTACGGCGCGTTCCTGGTCGAGGACAACGTCTATCGCACGTATCAGGAATCGCCGCCACCGGGCGACCTCGAAGGCGCGGCGGTGGATCGCGCGACGAACGCGATCGTGAAGAACGGCCAGGCCGTGGGCGTGGAGATCGACGGCGCGGCGGTCGTCGGGTTCCCGACGCCGTCCCGCAAGCTCGAGTTCTTCTCACCGACGCTGAAGGCCTGGAAGTGGCCGGAGCAGGCGGTGCCGAACTACATCCGGAGCCACGTGCACTGGTCCGCCGTCGATCGCGAGAAGAACGAGATGCTGCTCTTGCCGACGTTCCGGCTGCCGACCTTGATTCACACCCGCTCGGGCAATTCCAAGTGGCTGAACGAGATCTCGCACGCGAACCCGCTCTGGATCAATCCCGACGACGCGCGGCGGTTCGGTGTCGCGACCGGCGATCTCCTGAAGATCTCGACGGCGATCGGCTACTTCGTCGACAAGGTCTGGGTGACCGAGGGCGTGCGGCCAGGCGTGATCGCGTGCTCACATCATCTGGGCCGCTGGCGGCTCGCGGAAGCGTCCGGCGGCGAGCGCTGGTCGACGGCGCTCGTCGACCTCAGGCGCGACGGAACGCGATGGACGATGCGGCGCGTCCACGGCGTCCAGCCGTTCACGAGCGACGACCCGGATTCAGCGCGCGTCTGGTGGCAGGAGGCGGGCGTCCACCAGAACCTCACGTTCCCGGTCCAACCGGATCCGGTGAGTGGCCAGCACTGCTGGCACCAGAAAGTGACGGTGGCGAAGCCCGGCCCGGACGATCGCCACGGCGACGTGTCGGTCGACACCGAGAAGTCCTACCAGGTCTACCGCGAGTGGCTCGCGATGACGCGGCCGGCGCCCGGCCCCGACAACCTTCGACGCCCGCTCTGGCTCGTGCGCTCGTTCAAGCCGCACCCCGACGCCTATCGACTGGAGGGTCCGTGAGATACCTCGCCGTCGTCGCCATCTTCGTGTTGACTGCCGTGACGATCGTGTCGGCGGACGACGACTTCCGGCGACTGCTGATCGAGGCCGAGATGACTCCTGTGGCCACGGCCGTACCGCCGCCCCTGACGCTGCCGGATCTCACGGGCAAGCCGGTCTCGCTCGCGAGCTTCAAGGACCAGGCCGTGCTCGTCTATTTCTGGGCGACGTGGTGACCGTACTGCGCGAGGGAGTTGCCCTCGACCATCGAGCAGGTGCACCGGGAATACAAGGATCGCGGTCTCGTCGTGCTCGCCGTCAACATCCAGGAGCCGCGAGGCACGGTCGCCGCATGGGTCCGGGACAAGAAGGTCACGTTTCCCGTCGTGCTCGACACGGACGGCGCGGCGGCCAAGGCCTATCGGATTACGGCGACGCCGACGGTCTTCATCGTTGGTCGCGACGGCAAGGTCGTCGGAGCGGCGTTCGGCACCAAGGAGTGGACGAGTGAGCCGGGCCGCGCGCTGCTCGCGAGGCTGACGCGTCCCTGATCGGCGAAACGGTCACGCGGCCGGAACGAACCGCCGCTGTCCCTTCTCGGTGACGATGTATCCGGGCCGTGGGAAGTGGGCCGCCAGGATCAGCGTGCCGGAGTCGGCATGGCGCTCGACGAAGTCCCGCCGCGTCGCCCGCGCGCGCGCCGGGTCGTGGCAGAAGCGGCTGCTCCACTGTGGTTCCGCGACCTGGACGACCCGGTGCATCAGGTCGCCGCTGAAGACCGCCTCACCCTCTCCCGTGTGAAGCCGGACCGCCACGTGGCCGGGCGTATGACCGGGCCACGGCTCGAAGGTGAGGTACTCGTCGATCGCGTCGTCGGTGTCCGTCAGCACGGCGCGTCCGGCGTCGACGATCGGCGCGACGCTGTCGTCGATGCAGGCATCACGCTCGTGCCTCCAGAACTCCCATTCCTCTCCGGCGATCACGTAGCGGGCGCGCGGGAACGTCGGGATCCATTCCCCACCGACGAGCCTCGTGTTCCAGCCGACGTGATCGACGTGGAGATGGGTGCAGACGACGACGTCCACGTCGTCGGGCGTGACGCCGATCGCGGCCAGGTCGTCGAGGTACGAGCCCCGGCGCAGACACGACGAACGTCTGGATCCGCGAGCCGATGTCCCCGACGGCCTCGTCGAAGAAATGGGGCTTCAGCCAGTGATGGTGCGCCGCGATGGCCTCGGGCGTCGAATCCGGCAGCATGCTCGAAGTCGCGAAGGCGGACCTTCCGATTTCCACGACGCGCGTGATCGTCACTTCGCCGAGCTTGAGCGTCTCCATCGGACATCGCCCTCGTGGGCCAGACCGTGCCACCTTCACCAGCCGGTGTCAATGCACGCTCGGCCCCGCCGGGTTCCCGGCGAGCGCGCCGTCACGCCGGAGCCGGTATCATCCCGTCAGAAAAACATACGGGGCGGCCCGGTGGCCGCCCCGTGAGGAAGGGAGGAGCTGGTGGTCTCGCGCCGGTCAGTGAGCGTCGGCGACTCGCGGTCGTTCGATCCGGTCGGCCCGGTCGTTGAGCAACGCGGCCGTCCGCGGGTCCGGGG